>JBMNNX010000018.1:0-41789 GCA_050942745.1 Myxococcales bacterium | reverse complement strand
CGATGACGATCCACGCGAACGGCAGGTAGAGCCAGCCGAGCTCCAGGTTGAAGGCGTTGGTCGCCACGAACGGCAGGGTCAGGTGCGGGTCTATCGCGAACGGCCAGCTCCAGCCCTTGGACAGGTCGAGATTGACCGCGAAGGCGCCGAGCAGCACCAGGGTCTGGAAGAGCAGCTTGAGCCTGCCGGGCAGGCCCTTGGAGTTGCGCTTGGAGAGCTTGAGGTAGTCGTCGAGGAAGCCGATCCCGCCGTAGCCGGCGAAGACGAGCACCACGGTCCAGACGTAGCGGTTGGCCAGGTCGGCCAGCAGCAGCGTCCCCAGCAGCGTGCACAGCAGGATGAGCCCGCCGCCCATCGTCGGCGTGCCCGCCTTCTTCTGGTGCGTCTCCGGCGTGTCCTCGCGCACGTTCGACTGGCCGTGCTGGCGCCGGCGCAGCCGCTCGATCACCGACGGGCCGATGATCATGCCGAGCAGCAGCGAGAAGATGAACGCGGCCACTATCCGAAAGGACGGATAGCGGAAGACATTGAAAATCGCGAACTGGCCCGCGAGCGGGTAGAGGAGGTGGTAGAGCATCAGCGACCCCCTCCCGCTACACCGGTCAGGCCCTCGACGACGCGCTCGAGGCGCATGCCGCGGCTGCCCTTGACCAGCACCACGTCCCCCGGCCCCAGCCGGGAGCGCAGGAACTCGAGAGCGCCGTCGACGCTCGCGACGTCGGGCTCGTGGAGGGAAGCGACGCCCGACTGCCTGAAAGCCTGGTAAATGCCCTTCGACCGCGGGCCGAAGGCGACGAGGACCGAGACGCCCGCCTCCTGGGCGAGCCGGCCGACCTGCTCGTGCGAGGCGGCCTCGGCCTCGCCAAGCTCGAGCATGTCGCCGAGGACCGCAACGAGCCTGCGGCCCGCGCCCAGCGCGCGCAGCGTGGAGAGCGCGGCGGCCATCGAGCCCGGGTTGGCGTTGTAGCAGTCGTCAAGCACGGTGACGCCGCACGGCGCCTCGACGACCGAGAGCCGGTGCGCCCAGGGGCGCGCCGCCTCGAGCCCGGCGACGCACTGCTCGGGGCTGCAGCCGAGGGCGAGGCCCATGGCGAAGGCGCCGCAGGCGTTGATCGCGTTGTGCTCGCCGACAAAGCGCACCTGGCAGCGGTGCTCGCGGCCCTGCCAGCCGATCCGGATCTTCAGCCCCGCGGTGTCGTGCGCATCGACCGCGACGAGCCGCACCTCGGCGCCCTCGGCCTTGCCGAAGGTCATCAGGCGCCGCCCGCAGGCCTTCGCCTGGGCGAGCGCGAGCGGGTCGTCGGCGTTGGCGATGGCCAGGCCGTCGGCGGGCAGGCCCGAGTAGATCTCGCCCTTGGCGCGGGCGACCGCCTCGATGGTCTTGAGCCCCTCGAGGTGCGCGGCGGCGACGCTGGTGATCTCGGCGCAGACCGGCTCGGCGTACGACGAGAGCCGCGCGATCTCGCCGGGGTGGTTCATGCCCATCTCGACGATCGCCGCGGTGTGCTCGGGCGCGAGCCGGAAGAGCGTGAGCGGCACGCCTATCTCGTTGTTGAGGTTGCCCTCGGTCTTGAGCGCCGGGCCGCGGGTCTCGAGGATGGCCCCGATCATCTCCTTGGTCGTCGTCTTGCCGTTCGACCCGGTGATCGCGCCGACGGGGACCGAGAAGCGGCGGCGGTGGGCGCGCCCGAGCCTGCCGAGCGCGGCGAGCGTGTCGTCGACCTCGACGAGCCCGAACCCCGGGGGCGCCTTCAGCGCCGCGCCGCGCCGCACGAGCGCGCCGGCGGCGCCCGCCTGCGCGGCCGCCTCGACGAAGCCGTGGCCGTCGAGCTTCTCGCCCTGCAGCGCGACGAACAGCGCGCCGGCGGCGACCTTGCGGCTGTCGGTCGTCACCGAGCCGAAGCCGGCCGGCAGCGCTCCGCGCGCGCTCGCGCCGGTCGCCTCCAGCACCTCGGCGAGGGTGAACGCAGCGCTCATGCCGTCACCCCCAGGGCGCGGCGCGCCTCTTCGCGGTCGTCGAAGTGGTGCTTGGTCGTCCCGACGATCTGGTAGTCCTCGTGCCCCTTGCCGGCGAGCAGGACGACGTCGCCCTCCCGCGCGAGCGAGGCGGCAAGCTCGATCGCGTTCCGGCGGTCGCTCTCGACGAGGAAGCCGCGCCCGCCGCCGCGCGCCTCTTCGAGCGAGAGCCGCCGGGCCCCCGCCTCCGCGAGCCCCGGAACGATCTCATCGATGATCGCCCCCGGCTCCTCGGTGCGCGGGTTGTCGCTGGTGACGACGACGAGGTCGGCGCCCCTGGCGGCCGCGGCGCCCATCAGCGGGCGCTTGCCCTTGTCGCGATCGCCGCCGCAGCCGAAGACGCAGCCCAGCCGGCCCGGCGTCAGCGGCCGCAGCGCGGCGAGCGCGTGCGCGAGCGCGTCGTCGGTGTGCGCGTAGTCGACAAAGAGGTGGACCCCGCGGCCCGAGATCCGCTCGAGGCGGCCGGGCACGTTCTCGAGGGCGGCCAGCCCCTGGACCACCGAGTCGAGCTCGAAGCCCGCGCCGAGCAGCAGCCCGGTCGCGGCGAGGATGTTCTCGAGGTTGTGCCCGCCGACCAGCCGCGAGCGGAAGGCGGCCTGACCGCGCGGGGTCACCAGCGTCCCCTCGATGCCCTCGATGCTGAAGCACGCGTCCGGCGAGTAGATCTCGGCCGCCTGCCCGCGGGCCGAGAAGCCCCAGGCCACCCTGCCCTCGCGCGTCAGCTCGTCGAGCAGCCGCACGCCGTAGGGGTCGTCGGCGTTGACCGTCGCGACGCCCGAGAGCAGCTCGAGGAAGAGCCGCCGCTTGGCCGCGAAGTACGACTCCATGTCCTGGTGGTAGTCGAGGTGGTCGCGGGTCAGGTTGGTGAAGGCGGCGCTGCTGAAGGCGACGCCGAAGGCCCGCTCCTGGGCGAGCGCGTGGCTGCTCACCTCCATGGCGACGCTGGTGGTGCCCGCGTCGCGCATCTGCGCGAGCAGCTCCTGGAGCACCGTGCTCTCGGGGGTCGTGTTCGGCGCCGGCAGGTCCTTGCCGCCGAACCGGTAGCTCACGGTCCCGACGGCGCCCGGCCGCTCGCCGGCCGCGGCGAGCATCGCCTCAGCCAGATAGACCGTGGTCGTCTTCCCGTTGGTGCCGGTCACCCCGAGCATCGTCAGCGCGCGCGCCGGCCGCCCGAAGAAGTTGGCCGCGGCCAGGGCCATGGCGCGCCGGGGAGCGGGCGCCTGCAGCAGCGCCGCGCGCTCGCCGAGCCCCTCGAGCGGCTGCGCGGAGACGACGGCGACCGCGCCCTTCTCGACCGCCTCGCGGGCGAACCGCGCCCCGTCGGCGTTGACTCCGGCGAGCGCGAAGAAGAGCGCGCCGGGACAGGCTTGCCGCGAGTCGCAGGTCACCCGCGCGATCTCCGGATCGCCCTGCGGCCCGCCGACCAGTCGGGCCTCGGTGCCCACGATGACTTCCGACAACCTCATTCCGCTCGCCCTCGACTCCCTCGGACCGCCGCTCGCCTTCCCGCGCTCTCTGCGGGCCTCTTCTGTGCAACCCGCCTGCCGACGCGAACGGCCCTGATAACTGCGCGATGCTCTTGCTTGTTTCCCTTCTCCTCTCCGGATCCGTGTCCGCCCAGCCGCGCTAGAGGCTGGCCTCCAGCCGCACCGCGACGCGCGAGCCCTTCTTCACGCTCGTCCCTGCCGGCGGCGTCTGGCCGACGGCCCGCCCGCTGCCGATGAGCGCCGGCTCGAGCTGCGCCGAGACCAGCGCCTTGACCGCGGCCCGCGCCGTCAGCCCCTGCACGTCCGGCACGCGGGTCGAGCCCTCGGGAGGCGCCTGCTCGCTGCCCTCCTCCTCGACGAAGCCTTCGCTCGGGACCGCGCCCAGGCTCTGCCGGACCGCGGCCATCGCGAAGGCGCTCGCAAGCCTCGAGCGCGCCTCCGAGCCCGACGGGCCCTTCTGCGGCGGCGGGGCGCTGGCGACCGCGCGCGCCTTCGCCCTCGGCGAGGGCGGGACCCCGAGGTGCGCGAGCGCGCCCTGCGCTATCTCCTTGAAGGCCGGCGCGGCGACGACGCCGCCGTAGACGTCGGTCTTCGGCTCGTCGATGACGACGAGGATCACCAGGCGCGGGGCGTCGGCCGGCACGATGCCGACGAACGAGGCGGTGCGCTTGTCCACCGAGTAGCCGCCGGTGACCGGGTCGGCCTTCTGCGCCGTGCCCGTCTTGCCGGCGACCTCGTAGTCGTCCATCCGCGCGAGCGGCGCGGTGCCGCCGCGCTCGACGACGGTCTTCATCATCCGGAGCACCTCGGCCGCGGTCTCCTGCGAGATGGGGCGGCGCACCGCCTTCGGCTTGTTCTCGAGGAGCACCTTTCCGTCCGGGGTCTCGACCTTCGCGACCAGGTAGGGCCGCATCAGCACGCCGCCGTTGGCGACCGCGCCGATGCCCGCGGCGATCTGCACCGCCGAGGCGCTCAGGCCCTGGCCGAAGCTCTGGGTGGCGAGCGCGATGTCGGCGCGCGGGTACGGCAGCGACCCGCGGGCCTCGCCCGGCAGGTTCGTGCCCGGCTTCTCGCCGAAGCCGAAGGCCCGGTGGTAGGCCTGCAGCTTCTCGCGGCCGAGCTTCTCGGCGATCTTGGCGACGCCGATGTTCGAGGAGACCTGGAGGATGCGCCCGACGTCGATCTCCGCGTAGCCGCCGTGGTCGTGGATGGTGTGCCGGCCGATGCGGTAGCGGCCCTTCTCGCAGTCGATGATGGTGGTCGGGCGCACCACCTGCTCCTCGAGCGCGGCGGCGACGGTGAAGACCTTGAAGGTCGAGCCCGGCTCGAACTGGTCGGCGATGGCGCGGTTGCGCAGGGCCTTGCGCTGGTAGCGCCCCGGATCGTTCGGGTTGAAGGTGGGCACGTTCGCGAGCGCGAGGATCTCACCCGTCGACGGGTCGAGCACCACGGCGATGCCGGCGGCGGCCTCGGCCTTGGTGACGGCGGCCTGCAACACCTTCTCGGTGTGGTACTGGATGGCGCTGTCGAGCGTGAGCGTTATCGAGGCGCCGGCGAGCTGCTCGGCGGGGACCGCGCCGTCGACGAAGGCGGCGCGCCCGCGCGCGTCGCGCACCCCGCTGATCGCCTGGGGCTTGCCTTGGAGCTTCTCGTCGAAGACGAGCTCGAGCCCCTCGAGCCCCTTGGCGTCCACGCCCGAGAAGCCGAGCACGTGCGCGGCGAGCTCGCGCTGCGGATAGAAGCGGCGCGGCTCTTTGACGAAGGCGATGCCCTTGAGGTTGGCCGCCTTGATCGCCGCGGCCTCCTGCGGGGTCACGTGGCGCTTGATCCAGGCGAACTGGCGCAATCCCGAGAGCGTAGGCACGAGCTTGCGCGGGTCGAGCTTGAGCGCCTTGCCAAGGATCTGCGCGGCGCTTCGCGGGTCCTCGATCTCCGAGGGGTTGGCGTAGACGCTGTCCACGTCGACCGTCGCCGCCAGCGAGCTGCCGCGCCGATCGAGGATCGCCCCGCGGCGCCCGGGCAGCGTGATCTGGCGGTCGTACTGGTCGCGGGCCATGCCCGTGAGCTTCGGGTTCTCGATCACCTGAAGCTGGACGGCGCGGTAGACGAGGGCGCCGAACACCGGCACGAAGGCGCAGGCGAGCGCGAGCACGCGCGTGCGGATCCAGCGCACTGCGTGGGCGTCGGTCTTCGAGCCTGTCACCATCCCTCGAGTCATCGCGCTACAGCCTTGTCTCTCGGTTGGCGTGCGAGCCGCCTGTTGCCTGCCCGCCTGCCGGCTAAGGGTTGACGGTTTTGGTCGGCCGCTCGACGGCGGCCACGGTCCTGTCCGGCGCGGGCGCGGGGCGGGTAGCGCCCACGGTGATGACCTGGCCGGCGACCGGCGGCGCCAGGCCGAGCTTCGCCTTGGCGATGGCCTCGAGCCTCGCCGCCGAGCGCAGCGTCGCGCGCTCCATCTTCAGGTGCTCGTGCTCGCGCAGCAGCTCGCGGTACTCGCGCTCGACCTTGCCGAGCTCGTACCCCGCCTTGACCACCGCGACGCGCGTGGAGGCGTGGAAGACGCCGACGGCCGCGAACATCGCGGCGACGAGGGCGAAGTTGAGCACGACGCGCGCCTGCCCCGCGCTGACGGCCCTGCGGACCGAGGAGTTGAAGGCGCGGCTCTTTCTCATGGAAGCCTCTCGATCCCGCGCAGCTTCGCGCTGCGGGCGCGGGGGTTGGCGTCGAGCTCTCGCTGCGAGGCGGTGATGGCCTTGCGGGTCAGGACCCGGAAGTCGCCCTTCGGCTTGCAGGCGCAGACCGGCAGGCCGGGCGGGCAGACGCAGTGGCCCTCGAGATCGCGGAAGGCCTGCTTGACCCGCCTGTCCTCGAGGGAGTGGAAGCTGATGATGGCGGCGCGCCCGCCGCGCTTGAGCAGCGCCGGCAGGCTGGCCAGGATGGCGTCGAGCTCGTCGAGCTCGCGGTTGACCGCGATGCGCAGCGCCTGGAAGGTCCGGGTCGCCGGGTGGATGCTCTTCGGCCAGGCCTTGCGGGGAATCGCGCGGGCGACGAGCTCGGCGAGCTCGACGGTGGTCTGGGGCGCGGGGTGCGCGGCCTTGATGGCCCGGGCGATGCGGCGCGCGTGCGGCTCTTCGCCGTACTCGCGCAGGATCCGCTCGAGCCCGGCCTCGTCGAGCCGCGCCAGCAGCTCGGCCGCGGTCTCGCCCTCGTCGCCCATGCGCATGTCGAGCGGTCCGGGCTTGGAGAACGAGAAGCCGCGCTCCGCCTCGTCGACCTGCGGGCTGCTCACGCCCAGGTCGAGGACCAGGCCGTCGACCACTTCTATCCCGCGCTCGTCGAGCACCCGGCGCGCCTGCGAGAAGCTCGCCTGGGCCGCGGTGAAGCGATCGCCGAACCGCTCGAGCCGCCTGCGCGCCGCCGCGAGCGCCCGCGGGTCGCGGTCGAGCCCCACCACGGCGGCCCCTCTTTCGAGGAGCGCCTCGGCATGACCACCGCCTCCCAAGGTCCCATCGAGCACGAGCGCGCCCTCCCCGGGCGACAGAAGCCTCGCGACTTCCTCCTTCAGGACGGTCGCGTGGCGAAATTCCAAGCCGGCCTCCTTCAGCGCTTCACCAGCGCGGGTGCAGCGAGCGAGATGCCGACGAAGGCCGCCTTCGCCTCTTCGGTGGTTCGGTAGAGCTCGAACTCCTCCTCGACGCCGGCGGCGCGGAAGATGGCCCCGAGGTAATTCGAGAGGCCCGAGATCTTCAGGTCGCCACCGGCCGAGCGCAGCACCCGGGCGCGCGAGGCGAGAGGCCGCAGGCCGCGGTAGTCGACGTGGTCGACCGCGGCGAGGTCGAGCACGATCTTGTAGTAGCCCTTGTTGCCGAGCCGGAAGATCTCCTCGCCGATGTGGGCGAGCTCGCACTCGCCCATCTCGCCCTCGCAGCGGATGACCGCGACGTCGGAGTGCGCGAGCGTTGCGCCCCGTCCTCTTTGGCTGCCAAGCCGCTGTAGCACCATGTTGAAAGCTCCCTCCACCGAGGCCCCGCGCGCGGGGCTGGAGATGACCCGAGGCGCCTCGAGCTAGCCGCCGATTTCCCGGAAGACGCGTGCGATATCCTGCTCGTGGTCGGCGCTGAGGGCGTCGGCGCTGGCCTTCTCCCAACCGGCCTTCGACCAGAGCTCCATCTGCTTGATCTGACCGACCCAGACGACCTCCTTGGTCAGGTCGGCCCAGGCCCGCAGGTTGGGAGGCAGCAGGATGCGGCCGAGCTTGTCGACGTCGACCTCGGTCGCGTTGGCCACGTAGGTCCGATAGATCTGCTTGACCCCAGGCTCCATCGCGCTGCGCTGCCCCAGCCTCGCTTCGAAGGCTTCCCAGTTGTTGAGCGGCATCACGTGCAGGCAGCGGTCGAAGGCCGTGGTGACCACCAGGCGATCGCCGTAGTTGCCGGTGAGCACCTCGCGGAAGCGGGCGGGCACACTCGTCCGACCTTTGGCGTCGATCGTGTGCTCGAAGAGGCCCCGAAAGAACATCGCCGCGCCCGCCCCGGCTCGAAGCTCGGCCGGGGACTGTCAAACCGCCGTGTGAGATGGCCCTTTGCCACCACCGAACTGCACTTTGCTCCACTGCTTACCACTGCTTCCCACTTTTTGCCGCACGATACGGTTGCGGGCTCGGCGCTGTCAAGATTTGCCCCGTCATATCGGGGGACTGCGGCACTTCGCCCCCAGCCCTTGCGGCCCCGTCGGTTGCCGGCCACAAGGCGTCTCGGGAAGGCCGCAGGCGCCATCGGTGTGTCAGGGGCGCCGCAATTTCGCTGTCGCCCTCGCGCAGTCCAGGGGGGTCCGGGGATCCAACTGACCGAAACTTCACGGCTCCCGCCGCAAAAGAGGATCGGGCACGGGTCCTGCAAGCGGGGGACTTCGTGAAAGGCGCGAGGTTGAGCGGAAGGAGGCGAAGATGAGCCCGAAGCCCCGATCGGAACGGCCGAGCATCCCCGGGCGCCGGAGCCGCCGACCTTCCCGTGCGAGCGCCTTCGTCAACCTCAGCGCCCTCGAGCGGTGGCTGACCGGCGCGCCGCCCGCGGCCCGAAACACCGCGGAGCTCCCGGTCACCCAGCCGGACGAGACCGAAGACGACGAGGAGCCGAAGACCGAGCGCGGCGCGAGGATTCGGACCTGGCAAAGCCTGCTGCTGGCTTCATGAGGGAAGCGGCCGACGCCACAAGCCGGCCGAGTCCCAAACCGAAGCGACACCAGAAGATCAAAGGTGGTCGGCAAACGCCAGGCGTCGGGCTCTCGCGCCGCTGGTTCTTGCCGCTTCGGTCGAGCTCCGCCGAGCAGGTCTGGAAAAAGGGGGTGCGCCCACTGCCGTCGGCGTCGGAGGGCCGCCGTGGAGATCCTTTTCGTCGCCTGAACGGCCAGAAAGGGCCCTGGCTGGCCCTCAGAGCGATTCGAGGCCCTCAGGCTTGCTTTAATACGGCCGAGCTTTCAGAGAGCCTCAGCGAGCCGATTAGGGCCCTTCCCGGCCATTTCTAGGGCATCCGTAACCGCTTGTTATTACAGCGTGCTCCACGCATCCTTCCCGGCTAGGGCGCGGTTGCCACAGGGAATCAGCGAGTACCCAAACGGACACCTCGAGCGCCAAGCCGACCTCGCAGCAATCCCCGTTCGAGTAGCGGCCCTCAGTCGAGCTTAGCGGCGGGAAGAGCCGCGTCCCCTAAGCCGACAAGCCGCTACAGCCCGCACCTTCGGGAGGTCCGCGCGGCCATCGGGCCCTGGGCGCCGGTATTCACGCCCCGCGTCCATGCCCACCTGGCCAACGGCTGTGTCGAAGCAGGTCTCCGACCGCCCGCGCCCGCGCACCCGGTCGTTGCGCTTTGCGTCCGGCCCCGAACCGGTCGTCGGCATCCTCACGACGTGCGCTTCCGACCAGCCGCCACGCTTGAGCGAGCCCGAGCACCCCCGCGCCGCCCCGCACAAACCCTCGACTCTCGACCCTCGACTCTCGACCGTCGCCTTGTTCGATCCCCCACATCCGCTAGAATGCCTGCGAAATTCGCGGAGGCTCCTTGGAAGGCGGACGGCTCAGGAACTACAGCGACATCGTCCTCGCAGTGTTCGTCGTGGGGATCGTCGGGATGCTCATCGTCCCGCTGCCCACGCAGCTGCTCGACGTTCTGCTCACCACCAACATCAGCCTCTCGGTCGTCCTGCTGCTGGTCGCCATCTACATCAGCAGCCCGCTCAAGATCTCCGTCTACCCGTCGCTGCTGCTGGTCACCACGCTGTTTCGGCTCGCCCTGAACGTCAGCTCGACCCGCCTCATCCTGCTGCAGGCCGACGCGGGCGAGGTCGTGCGCGCCTTTGGCAACTTCGTGGTGCGCGGCAACTACGTCGTCGGCGCGGTCATCTTCGTCATCCTCACCCTCATCCAGTTCATCGTCATCGCCAAGGGCTCCGAGCGCGTTTCGGAGGTGGCCGCCCGCTTCACCCTCGACGCGATGCCCGGCAAGCAGATGTCCATCGACGCCGACCTGCGCTCGGGGGCGATCGACATGGAGGAGGGCAAGCGCAAGCGCCGCGACCTCGAGCGCGAGAGCGCGCTGTACGGGGCGATGGACGGCGCGATGAAGTTCGTCAAGGGCGACGCCATCGCCGGCATCATCATCACCGTCATCAACGTGGTCGGCGGGCTCATCATCGGCGTCACCCAGCGCGGGATGGAGATCGCCGACGCGGCGCGCATCTACACCATCCTCACCATCGGCGACGGCCTGGTCTCGCAGATCCCGGCGCTGCTCATCTCCACCTCGGCCGGCATGATCGTCACCCGCGTGCAGGGCGAGGAGGAGGGGGCACACCTCGGCAACGACCTGACCCGGCAGCTCACCCAGCAGCCGCGCGCCATCGTCATCGCCGCTTCGATGCTCTTCGTCCTGGGCGTCGTCCCGGGCCTGCCGACCGTCCCCTTCCTGCTGATGGGCACGATCGCCGGCGGGGCGGGCTTGGCACTGATGCGCCGCGAGCGCGCCGCGGAGTTCCAGGAGCTCGACGACCTGCCGCCCGAGGACGGCACGCCGCAGGCCATCGAGCCGGGGCCCAAGGAGCCGATAAACCCCGACAGCGAGCTGTTCGTGCCGGTGGTCACGCCCATCGTGCTCGAAGTCTCCGACGCCCTGGTGCCCTACGTAGACTCGCGCCAGGACGGCGGGCGGTTCCTCTTCGAGCTGATCCCGTTCATGCGCGACGGGCTCTTCGTCGAGCTCGGGGTGCGCTTCCCGGGCGTGCGCGCGCGCGCCAACCCGAACCTGCCGCCGGGCGCCTACCAGATCCAGCTCAACGAGGTGCCGCTCGTGACCGGGCAGGTGAGCCTTGGCAACATCCTCGTCAACGACACGGTCGATCGGCTCCGGCTGATGAACGTCCAGGGCATCGAGGCGCTCAACCCCGCCACGCGCCAGCCCTGCGCCTGGGTCGAGGAGAGGTACCGCCCGATGCTCGAGGGCGCGGGCCTGACCACCTGGGACGCGCCCAGCTACCTCGTGCTGCACCTCGCCGGCGTGCTGCGCCGCAACGCCAAGGAGTTCCTCGGCGTCCAGGAGGTCCAGAGCGGCCTCGAGCAGCTCGAGAAGGCCTTCCCGGCGCTGGTCAAGGAGTGCGTGCCCAAGGTCGTCAGCGTCCTCAAGCTCACCGACATCCTCCAGCGGCTGGTCGAGGAGGAGATAAGCGTGCGCGACCTGCGCGGCATCCTGCAGGCGCTCGCCGAGTGGGGCCAGGTCGAGGCCGACAGCGTGATGCTCACCGAGCACGTGCGCGCCTCGATGAAGCGCTACATCAGCCACAAGTACTCGCGCGGCCAGAACACGCTGGTCGTCTACCTGCTCGACCCGCAGATCGAGGAGGCGATCCGCGGGGCCATCAAGCACACCAGCTCCGGCAGCCACCTCGCGCTCGAGCCCGACCTCGCGCAGGAGATCATCAGCGCGGTGCGCCACGAGTGCGGCCACCTGCCGCCGACCGCCCAGCGGCCGGTCATCCTCACGGCGATGGACGTGCGCCGCTACGTGCGCAAGCTGCTCGAGTACGAGTTCATGCCGCCGTTCAGCGTGGTCAGCTACCAGGAGCTGTCGCCCGAGCTGAACATCCAGCCCATCGCGCGCATCTCGCTCGCCTGAGTCGGCGCCGGGTTCGAAGCCCTCTGCCCCGCCCAGCTCGCGCCATCGGCGACTCTGGATCGCCTCGCGGGTCGCTCTGATCGACCCGTCACCGGCACTGGATCCACTCGCAAGTCATTCTGGTCGGCCTGTCAGCGACTCTGGTCGCCTCTCATTCTGATCGACGTGTCAGCGACTCTGACCCCCCTCGCAAGTCACTCTGGTCGACCTGCCAGCGACTCTCGAGCACCAAGAAGTCACTCCTGATCACCTGAACGTCATTCCCAAGACAGTCGACACGACCCGCTGCCGAAGCGACCAAGCTGTCGATCCGGGCGCCGCTGAACCGATAGGGCGCTGTGTGTGCCGATGGTCACACCTTCGTGTCCGATGTCTCCCGCTCCATCGAACCTGCGGCCAGCTGCCCGCATCCACTGCGGCAATCGCCGACTCGCGGGACGCGGGGTGCGGCCCCGGGTCGCAGCCAGGGTCGACGCCGGTCGATGCCGGGTCGACCGGAGGCTTGGCCCGGGAGCGCACGGTGCTCAGCCCGCGCTGGGTGCGGTCGGGCGCGGGCGCACCGAAGCGTTCACGTCGCCTGGGCGCTCATCAGCGCGCGGTGCGCGAGGCGATGATCTTATCGAGCGCCTGGCGCTCTTCGGCGGTGATCCTCTCGGGACTGTTGGCTTGACCCGCGGTCACCGGAGCCGCCGATGCCACCGGCGCGGCCTTCGCCTTGGCCTGACCCTTCGACGCCGTCGCGCCGCGCTCGAGCGCGCTCTTCGCCGCGGCCTTGGCCGAGTCGACCGACGGCGCAGCCTCGTACGCGCTCACGATGCGGTCGGCTATCGTCCGCCCTCCCACCGGAACCGTGCCGATGAACACGCCGACGGCCACAGCCACGAACGAGTAGAAGAGCATCTTGATGAGTCCGAACATCGCGCGTCGCCTCCGTGCCCTCTGGGGTAGCACACAGGCCTACATCGGTCGAGTTTTCTGCCCTGTCGCCAGGCAAACGTCCGCCTCATCGGCCCGTCGTGTCCGACCGCTCGCTTGACGCGCTCGCGCGCGCGCCGAAGAATCGCGGCACTTTGGAGATTGGCGAGGAACTGATCCTGCGCGCCCGCGCAGACGCGAAACGCTACGAGAGCCTGGTGCCTTCGCCCGCGGCCATCGAGGCGCTGCGGGCCGAGTCGGCCGAGCTCTTCGAGGCGCTGCCCGAGCCCCCGGCGTATCGCAGGGCGAACGACGGGGCGCGCGACAGAGCGATCGAGCTGCTGCCCAGGGCGACCGACCTGTTGTCGCGCCTGATAGCCACCGCCAAGGCCTCGCGCGACGACGAGCGGCTCGCGTCGCTCATCGGCGCGGTCGAGGCGCACGTCCGCGCGCTGGTCGCCATCGGCGGAGGCAACATCACCGCCGGCGACAACCTCGCGCGCGAGGCGTGGGAGGCGGCGCGCGCGGCCACGAGCAGCGGCTCGTTCTTCCAGTTCGAGAGCCCGGCCTCGGCCGCGAAGGTCTTCGACCGCGCCACCGGCGTCTCGCGCTACGACCCGCGCCCCGAGCCTTCGCTTACGGTGCAGCTCTTCTGCGCCAACCAGGATTGCCGGCGTCCGGCGCCCTACTCGGTCTCGCCCCGCTATTCGACCCATCGCTTCACCTGCACGCTGTGCCAGAAGCCGTTCACCGGCTACTTCGTCGAGGTGCGCGGGATCGACGCGAAATCGATCGGCAAGGCGATGCACTACACGCTGCGGGTCGAGCCGGTCGGCGGCGGCGCAAGCGTGCTCGAGTTCGACGACGCCTCGCAGGGCGAGCTCGCGCTCGCGCCGCGCGATCTCGCGGTGCTGCTCTATTCGGGGACGGGCTCGCTCGCAGCGGTCGAGAACCTGACGACCGGACACGTGCTTTGGGTCGTGCCCAAGGGCGCCTGCTTCCTGGCGACCGCCGCTTTCGGCGAGGGCGCCCGCGAGCTCGACGCCTTCCGCGCCTTTCGCGACGAAGTCCTGTTACGGCACGCGGCCGGCCGCGCCTTCGTTCGCGCGTACTACCGGCACGGCCCCTGGTTGGCTGCCCGCGTGAGCCGGAATCCGCGCGCGCAGCGGGCGGTTCGCTTCCTCCTCCGGCAGCTCCACCGAGGCCTCGTCACGAGGCGGTAAGCCGCTGCCTGGTCGCCCCGGTGGGCCTCGCGCTCGCTACGGCGGGCGGACAGCGGCTTGAGTCCTCCGGGCCGGCACGGGCTCCAATGAGGCAGGACGGGAACGAGGATAGAGACAGAGATGCAGAGGATTCTCTGGCGGGCGCTGCTCTGGGCGGCGATCGCACTGGCCGTAGGAGTGGGCGCGCTGCAGGCGGTTCGCGAGGAGCGTATGGCGCAGCCGCTTCGACCGGGCTCGCGCGCCCCCGCGCTCAAGGCGCCCATGCGCGGAGGCGGCGACTTCGACCTCGCCGCGCTCGAGGGCACGGTGGCCGTCGTCTCGTTCTGGGCGTCGTGGTGCGGGCCGTGCGTGCGCGAGATGCCGGTGCTGCGCGAGCTCGAGCGCGCTTACCAGGACAGGGGCGTCAAGCTCGTCACCGTCAACCTCGACGATCCCGACGACCGCGAAGAGCAGGTCGCAAGATTCTTCGCCGCACAGGATGACCGGCTGCCCGTCGTGCTCTGGCCCGACGAGCCGACTGTCCACGCCTGGAAGGCGCACCGGCTGCCGACGCTCTACGTCGTCGGGCGCGACGGGACCATCGTCGCCGGGCACACCACCGCGCAGTCGCGCGAGACGATCCAGCGCGAGATCGAGAAGGCCCTCGCGGCGCCGTAGCAAGGCCCGAGCGGCCAGGCGATCGCGCGCACTGGTAGGGGCGCATGGCAATGCGCCCGGCGACAAATCTGGCGAATTGGAGGGGTCCGGCGCCCGACACGAAGGCCGGTCCGACTCCGCCGGCACAAAGGCCGGCGCTCCGGAATCGCCAACCTCGAAGACGGTTCAGCTCGCCGCGCCCTCTATCTCGCGCATCACCGCGTCGATGCGCTCCTCGGGCAACCCGCTGTTCGCGAGCAGCGCCTCGCCCAACCCTTCGAGCTTGGTTGACACGTCGGGCTGCTCGGTCGCCGCCTTCACGCAGCGCGGGTGGACGGCCATCGGGCCGGTGCGCGTCTGGTTGCCGAAGGTGACGTCCTTGCCGATCACGACGCGCAGCGAGCCCTTCTCAATCGGCTTGCCGCACTGCTTGCAGCGCGCGCGGCCGGAGGGATCCTCTTCGACGAAGGGCAGCTCCTTGCGCTTGGCTCGCTTCTCCTCGGCCTTCTCGCGCTGTGCGCGCAGCTCGGCGAGGCTCGGCAGCTTGGCCGGTGGCTGCTTGGCGTTCTTCCACGCCTCCTGGGCATAGGCCTCCTCGACCTTCTCCCACTGCCGGCGCGCCGCGCAGCCAAGGTGGTGCCACATGTAGCCCGGCCCGTAGAACCCGCCTTCGCTGAGGATGCCGAGGCGCAGCGAGCCCTTGTCGATGGTGCGGCGACAAGTCTTGCAGCGCGAGCGGCTCGAGCGCGCCTCCTCGAGGACGTAGGGAGGCAACGGCTCGCCAGTCGCTTCCTGGGGCACGGGGGCTTCGTTCGGTTCGCGTTCGTTGTTGTCGATCATCGAACAAAGCCTATCGCGTAACGCGGTCGCTTGTCCGCCCCTCGCGCGCGGAGACGGCCGGCCGGGCGCTCTACCGCTCTACCGCTCGAGCGCCGCACGACAGGCCGCGGACAGCTCGCTGGCCCGCTCGACGAAGCGCGTCCCTCCGGCGCGCTCGATCTCCTCGCGCGTGCCGAGCCCCCAGAGCACGCCGACGAAGGCGATGTCCGCGGCCCGCGCGGTCGCCGCGTCTATCGCCGAGTCGCCGACGAGCACCGCGCTTCCAATCTCGCCAAGCTTCGAGAGCGCCAGGCGCACCGCCGCCGGATGCGGCTTCTTGCGCGGCACGTCCCCGCCGCCGACGACGACCGGGCAGAGCCTGTCGAGCCCGAGCTCTCGGACGAGTTGCCGCGCGCTCGGCCCGGGCTTGTTCGTCACGATGGCGCGGGGCCCGTCGAGCAGCTCGAGCGCTTCGATCACGCCCTCGTATGGACGCGTGTGATCGAGCATGTGCCGCTCGTAGTGCTCCCGCCAGGCAGCCAGCGCCTCGGGGACGCGCGCCGAGTGCTCGGGGCCGAGCGTGCGCTCGATGAGGCGCTCGGCGCCCTCGCCGATGAAGGCGAAGATCTCCTCCTGCGGCCGAGGCGCCAGGCCCACGGCCTGCCGAGCGAAGTTGGCGCTCGCGGCGATGTCTACGCGGCTGTCGACGAGCGTGCCGTCGAGGTCGAATAGGAAGGCGTGCATGCGTGCTCCGGCGGGTTCGCGCGGCAGCGGCCAGAATCGGGCGTTCGCCCGGACCGAGTGTTATCTTCGCGACCTTGTTTCGGCCGGGAAGGAACCAGATGAACGCACCGAGCGCAACGATCGACGCGAGCCCGCGCGGCAGGACCGCCCGTCGCGCGCCGGAGCCCCGGTGATGGCCGCGCTTTGGCCCGGAGCGATCTGCCGGTCCCGCGAAGGCCGGGAGTTCCTGCTGCTCGAGCAACGGGGCGAGCGCTGGGACGCCACGTCCTACCCCGCGGGCGCCTCGGCGGCGACCGTCTGGCTGCCTGCGTCCGAGTTCGAGCCGGTCGGCGAGGACCTCGCCAGCGCCAGAGTGCTGCGCATGCGCCGGCGCTCGCTCGAGGCGGCGGGCAGGTGCGGGCGCCGGCCCGAGCGCCCGATAAGGACGGCGATGGTGCTCTGCGCCGGGCTGGGGCTGCGGCTGCGCCCCTTGACCATGAAGTTCCCGAAGCCCGCGGTCCCGTTCTTCGGCGGCCCGCTGGTGCGCTACAGCTTCGCGCTGCTCAAGAACGCGGGCATCGAGCGGGTCGTCATCAACACCCACCACCTGCCGGAGGTGATGGAGCGGGCCGCGCGCGAAGAGGCCGAACGGCAGGGGCTCGCGCTGAGCATCTCGAACGAGCCGGAGATCCAGGGGACCGCCGGAGGCCTCCGCGACGCGCGGCGGTTCCTCGAAGGTGAGCCCTTCGTCGTGGTCAACGGCGACGCGTTCATGTCGCTCGACCTCGCCGACCTCGTCGCCCGGCACCAGGCCGCGGGCGCGCTGGCCACCCTCGGGGTCGTGCCGATGCCGCCCGACGAAAAGTTCAACGCCGTCGAAGCCCGCCCCGACGGCGCCGTGCGCCGCATCCGCGGCATCGGCGAGAGCGAGCCCAACCTCGTGCCCTGGCACTTCGTGGGCGTCCAGGTCATCGAGCCCGAGCTGCTCGACCACATCCCGGGCCCTGGCGCGATGGACACGAACAGCGATGTCTATCCGCGCCTGATAGCGCAGGGCCGCTTGGTGCAGGCGGCGCCGGTCAACCTCGGGGCTTGGGCGGACATGGGGACGCCGCGCCGCTACCTGCAGGCCTGCGAAGAGATGCTCAGCGGGCTCTGCGACCTGTCGGCGCTCGGCGCCGACGCTCCGTTGCCTGTGGGCGAAGACGAGAGGCTTCGCGCGCTGCCTCCTTCGGCGCGCGCGGTCGTCGATCCCTCCGCACGCGTCGCGCCCGGCGCGATCGTCGAAGGCTCGCAGATCGGCCCTGACGCCGTGGTGGGCGAAGAGGCTGTCGTTCGCGGCTCGGCCGTCCTCCCCGGAACGCGGATAGCACCCGGCGAGCGGGTCGAGGGCGTGATCGCCTGCGGTGACTTGCGGCTCGCGTAGCGGCGGCGCGGATTGTGTGCCGGGCGGCGATGGCTTGGGCGACAGGGGCAGGGCCTTGGTCCCGTTCGCCCTGAGCGTAGCTCCCGAAGCGGCGGGAGCGGAGTCGAAGGGCCTTTCCGTTTTCGTTGTCGCCCCTCGACTTCGGGGCGACCACTGGTCGCCCCTTACGCTCGGCGTGACCGGCCGTGGCCTCCCGCTCCGCCTCCCTCGTTCCTCGGGAGCCTATGCTCGTTCTTGCGACCGCTCTCGAGTAACGCCGTTTGGCATGCTGTCACGCGCCTTTGCAGCGCTCACGGAGACAGCGCGCGGCGCACCGTTGGCACGCTGCCTTGCATCGGATGGCGTCCGAGCCGGAAGGAGCAATGAGCCAGAACGCGATCGCCGCTGTCGTCTGCGCCCTCGTATGGTCGAGCAGCGCGCTCGGCGCCGAGCCCGCGCGCGAACCTCGCGTGCGCCAGGCCTACGAGAACCAGCTCGGCAAGGTCGAGCGACTGTTCAAGGACAAGGGCCTGCCCTTCCCGCCCGCGGGCATCTACTTGCGCGCGTTCAAGCAAGAGGCCGAGCTCGAGCTCTGGGGGAAGCGTTCCGACGGCGAGCGCTACGATCTCGTCGCCCGCTGGCCTATCTGCGCCAGCTCGGGGAAGCTCGGCCCGAAGCGCCGCGAGGGCGACCTGCAGGTGCCCGAGGGCTTCTACGAGATCAACCACTTCAACCCGCGCAGCAACTTCCACCTGTCGCTGGGCGTGAGCTACCCGAACCGCTCGGATCGCATCCTCGGCAACAAGGGTAATCTCGGCGGCGCGATCTACGTCCACGGCGCCTGCGTCACCATCGGCTGCATTCCCCTCGGCGACGAGCTCATCGAGCAGCTCTACGTGGCCGCCTCCGAGGCCCGAGCCGCGGGGCAGCAGCGCATCCCCATCGACATCTTCCCCGCGCGGCTGACCGACGAGAACCTGCGAGCGCTGGCCGAGTCGCCGGACCACGGCCCCGAGCTCGTGCGCTTCTGGCAAGACCTCAAGCCGGGATTCGACCTCTTCGAGCAGCAGCGCAAGCCCCCGTGCGTCTGCGTCCTGCGCGACGGCAGCTACGGGTTCGGCTCGTCCTGCGCGGCCTTGGGCGCCGCGGCCTCGGCGACGAGGAAGCCCTCGGGCTGCAGGTGGACGCGGTAGAGCGCGTCGAAGCCCTCCTCGAGCGTCGGCGGCACCAGGCGGCGCGCCGCGGCGAAGATGGCCACGGGAGGCACCCGCGCGCCTCCCTGGCGCTTCGCGTTGCGCTCGAGGCAACCGGAGACCGAGGTGTCGAAAAAGTACGCGACCACGCGCGCGCCGAGCTCTCGGCCCAACCGAACGAGCGGGGCCCGATCCGAAGGGCTCGGGTTGGTGTTGTCCACGGCCACCGAACGCCCCTCGCGCAGGGCCGCGCGCACCAGCTCGAGCTGACGGCGGTTCTTGTCCCTGACGTTGCCCATCAGGTCCTTGCTGACGAGCGCATGGCTCGAAGAGAGGCGCTCGCGGTAGAAGGTGCTCTTCCCCGACGCCTGCAGGCCCACGAAGATCGCCAGCTCCATTCCGGTAAAGCTAGCACCGCGCGCGCTCCGCCCATCGCCGGGCGGCTGATGCGAGCGCGAGCTCGGCGGCCGTGCCGAGCGCGCTGACCCCTCCCGATTGCCGC
The DNA here is from genome assembly GCA_050942745.1 of Myxococcales bacterium. Taxonomy (GTDB): domain Bacteria; phylum Myxococcota; class Myxococcia; order Myxococcales; family UBA5297; genus UBA10939. The sequence continues at coordinate 22,708 of JBMNNX010000018.1, read as the reverse complement.
TCGCGCCCCTCGGCCCCCACTGTATGGCAGGCGACCATTGGCGAAACGGGACAGAGACGGCGATGGAGAAGGACACCCGGGTTCGCGCCGAGGAAGGCGGGCGCCCGGTCCGCTGCGCGCATTGCCGCAAGGAGATCGAGGGCACGCCTATCGGAAAGAAGAGCGCGCACCCAGATCACCTCGAGGAGCACGCCCGGATCGACGAGCGCGCGCCGCTCACCTGAGCTTCTCGCTCGCGGAGAGGGCCTCGTCCGTCCGACAGGGCCTTCTCCAGGAGGGAGAGGTCATGGAGCTCGAGCAGCCGACGCCGACGATCGTCTCGGTTCTCGATCGGGGCCAGCAGGACGGATTCCGCTCGCTCACTCTGCGCACCGCGCGCGGGCCCGTCGAGATGCGGCTCTACGAGGCCAAGGAACCCCTCGCCGCGGTGATTCTCGTCGGAGGGGTCGGCGGCGGGTTCGACAGCCCGGCCCACAACCTCTATGCCGCGCTCGGCGGGGAGCTTCCGGAGCTGGGGATAACGGTGTTGCGGCTGCGCTACCGCAACCCGACCGACCTGGACGAGGCCGTCTACGACGTGCGCGCCGGCATCCGCATGCTCGCTGGCCGGGGCTTTTCGCGGATCGGGTTGGTCGGCCACTCGTTCGGCGGCGCGGTGGTCATCAGCGCCGCCGCCCGCGCGCCCGAGGTGGCGACGGTCGTCACGCTCGCCACCCAGTCCTACGGCACCGAGTGGGTCGATCAGCTCCCCCCGCGCCCGATCCTGCTTGTCCACGGGACCGAGGACGAGGTGCTGCCGCCAGCCTCCTCGCGCCTGACGTTCAAGCGCGCCGCCCAGCCGAAGCAGCTCTACCTCATCGACGGCGCCGGGCACCTGCTCGACGAGGTCGCCGAAGAGGTTCACGGCGCGGTGCGCGACTGGCTCACGACCTATCTGCTCGGCCGGCTCGTGTAAGGCCGCCCTCTCCGCCCGCCAGCGCTTCGCCCCGCCACGCTCGCGCGCGCCCTCTCCGGCCGGCGCGAGACACGGGCTCCAAACACTTTCCGAATGCGGGCGCCCATGCCATGCTTGTGAACTCTTTCCACTGGAAATCACGAGCACGCTCAGGGTGGTCCCATGGCGGAATTCGACCTGGTTCTCAAGGGAGGCGTGATCTACGACGGCAGCGGCGCGAGCCCGATGCGGGGCGACGTCGGGATCCGCGGCACGCGCGTCGCGGGCCTGGGCGCGAACCTAAGCGGCGAGGACGTCATCGACTGCACGGGCCTGTGCCTGGCGCCCGGCTTCATCGACACCCACTCGTGCTCGGACCTGGCTGCGCTCGCCGACCCAGGCCTGGAGATGAAGGTGCGGCAGGGAGTAACGCTCGAGATCATCGGCCAGAACGGCTTGAGCGTCGCGCCGCTGCGCGCCGGTGACGTCGAGAGCCGCCGCGCCCAGCTCCAGCCACTGCTCGGCAGCCCGAACGTAGACTGGAGCTGGCGCTCGGTCGCCAACTACCTCGACGCGCTCGACCTCGCCCGGCCTGCCCTCGACCTGGCCTTCCTCGTGCCGCACGGCGCCATCCGCGAGAGCATCATCGGCCTGACCGACAGCAGGGCCGCCGACCACGACGTCTTCCGGATGAAGGGCCTGCTCGCCCGCTCGCTCGACGAGGGTGCCTACGGCCTCTCCATCGGGCTGCCGTTCGTGCCCTGCTTCCACGCCGAGCTCGGCGAGCTCGCCGAGCTGGCCGGGGTCGCGGCCTCGCGGCAGGTGCCGTGCGTGGTGCACCTGCGCTCGGAGAGTGAGGGGCTGCTCGAGGCGCTCGAGGAGGTCTTCAAGGTCGGCCGCGACAGCGGCGCCGACCTGCACGTCTCCCACCTGAAGATCGCCGGCAACGACAACTGGCCGCTGGTCGACAAGGTGATCGAAGCGTTCACCAACGCCCGGCGCGAGGGCCTGCGGGTCAGCGCCGACCTGTACCCCTACCCGGCCGGCAGCAGCAACCTGTCGGACATCCTGCCGCCCTGGGCCCGCGAAGGCGGCCTCGAGCAGGCGCTCGCGCGCCTGGGTGACGCGGCGACGCGCGCGCGCATCCGCGCCGAAATCCTCGATACCGGCCGCTGCCTCTGGGACAACCTGTGGAAGAGCTGCGGGCCGGACAAGCTCGTGATCTGGGACCTTCCCTCCGGCCAGCGCCCCGAGACGGTCGGCAAGGACCTGGCCTTTGCGGCGAAGAGCGCGGGCGCCGACCCTGTCGACTTCGCGCTCGACCTGCTGCGCAGCGAGAGGCTGAACGTGCCGGTGGCGACGTTCAACCAGAACGAAGAGATCATCGAGAGGCTGCTACAGCAGCCCTTCGTCAACCTCTGCTCGGCGAGCCTGCCTGCCGCGCGCCCTCACCCGCGCACCTACGGCGCCTTCCCGCGAGTCCTCGCCCGCTATGTTCGCGAGCGGCGGACGCTGACGCTCGAGGCCGCTGTCCGCAAGATGAGCGGCCTGGCGGCCGACACCTTCGGCCTGAACGACTACGGCTACATCCTCGAGGGCAAGCGCGCGAGCATCGTCGCGTTCGATCCCGACAAGGTCCAAGACCTCGCCACTTTCGAAAAGGCCGACCGTTACCCCGCGGGGATTCCCCACGTGGTCGTCAACGGCAAGGCCGTCATCCGCGACGGCCAGACGACCGGCGAGCGGCCCGGCCGCGTCGCCCGGCACAAGCGAAGCTGATCGAGCGGATCGAGGCCTGGGAGAAGCCGGCTCGCGCGAGGGCGCCCGCTTCCCGTGCGCGCACAGCCCGGGCTTCTCTCGGAAGCCGAGCGAGCCGTCGCTGGTTGGAGCGCATGGCAAGCACTGCGCCCGCTCCAGGTCGGTACGGGCGCACGGCAATGCACGGCGATGCGCCCGCCCCCGGTTCGGTAGGGGCGCATGGCAATGGCATGGCAATGCGCCCGTCGAGAAATCGAGCAGAATCGCGGCGATTCGAGGTGCCCTGCGGCCGTCACGAAGGCCCGCCGCCCCGGAAGCGCGCCGCCGCGCGATGAGCCTCAGAGGACAGCGGCTAAGGGCGCTCCCGCCTGCGCCGCAGCGCGAAAGCCCCGCGCTGGCGGGCGCTGGCCTATTTGCGAAGCTTGGGCCTGAGGGCAGGTTTGAGCTTGTTCGCCTTCTTGACCTTCTTGCTCGGCTTCTTCAAGGTGAAGTCGGGCTTGTCCTTCTGCGCCACCCGGACGCCGACCTGCGCGAAGGCGCCGCTGTCGGCGGCGACCACCACGTCGGCAAAGCCCTCGCCGACCGCGGTGATCAGCCCTTCGTCGTCGACGATCGCGACCGAAGCGTTGCCGCTCTGCCAGGACAGGCGAGCGCCCTCGACCTTGCGCAGCCCGTGGATGCTGCGCTGGAAGGTGGAGGCGGCGACCGAAGCCTTCTCACCGGGCTTGAGCCAGACCGACGCCCTGTCCACCTTGACGACGTCCACGACGGGCAGCGCCACCTCGGCGTTGGCCTTGGCCACCGCGCCGCCGGCGTGAGCGAGGATCATGAACTTGCCGACCCCGCGCGCGCTCACCTTCCCTTCGTCCGAGACCTCGATGCCCAGGTTGCGCACGCCGCTGTGGTAGTCGGGGTCGCGCACCTCGTAGCTCACCTTGGTCACGACCGGCTCGCCCTCGTTGTCGAGCACCGTGGCGCTCAGCTTGGCGGTCGCCCCCAGGCCCTCGAGCTTGAAGCTGATCGGCTCGGTCGATTGCAGGTTGCAGCGCTTGTCACAGCCGAGGTCGAGCTTGATGGTCGTCGGCAGGCGCACCTGGACGGGGACCTGCGCCGAGAGCCCTTCGCAGGAGACGCGGATCTCGGTGGCTCCGGCGCCGACCGAGGCGATGGTCCCATCCTGCTTCGCCTCGGCGACCGCGCTGTTGCTCGAGACGAAGATGCAGGGCTTGTGCTCGAGCGGCTTGCCACTCTCGTCGAGCACGCTCGCGAGCAGCATCACCGTCTCGCCTTCCGCGGTGAACTTGAGCGACGAGGGCTCCACCTGCAGCGTCGTGGGCTTGGCCTTGCAACCGGAGGCGAGCAGCGCCCCCACCAGCGCGATTCCGAGGCTTGGTCGTGTCATGGGGCGACATCATAGGGGGGAAGCCCGGAAATGACGAGAAGGGCGCATCTCGCGCGCTCGCGGGAACGCGCGCGCCTGCCATCGCCCGCGGCCAATCGGGCGCAGGGGCGCCGATATGAAAGGCCTTTTCGGTCTGTGATTCGGCGGGCCCGGGCCCCCGCGGCGAAGGTCGAGGGTTCGGCCATCGAAGCGCTCGCCGGCGCGATAGACGAAGCGACGAGCGCCGCTTGCTCGGTGCGCCTGCGTCCCCCCGGCCCCGCCGTCGGGCCGGGGTGGCGCGGGCCGGGGCTGCCGCCAGCGGCGGCCTCTTAGGTGGAGCGGAGCCGGAGCCGAGGGGGCCTCGACTCCGAGGCTCCGACGCTCGCCTCGCCGGGCTGCGCAGCTAGTCTGTAGGCTTGGCGCCCGTCACAGCTTCCTGACGTTGGCCGCCTGCAGCCCCTTGGGCCCTCGGACGACGTCGAACTCGACCTTGTCCCCCTCGGCAAGGGTCCGGAAGCCCTCGGTCTGGATCGCGGTGTGATGGACGAAGACGTCCTCGCCACCCTCCTGCGAGATGAAGCCAAAGCCCTTTGCGTCGTTGAACCACTTCACACTTCCGGTTGCCATCCTGCTTTCCTTTCGTCCAAGGCCTCGCCGCCGGCGCCAACGCGCTGGTCGGCAAGTCCCCGTTCTGCGCGCCGCGGCCGAAACGACCGCTGCCGACTCGGAATCTAGGCATCCATCCAGGCCCTGGAAGACACAGGGCTCGCCGTCGGCACCGGCCTCTATAGGCAACTTGAACGAATTCGGCCGGCCGCTCGCGGGTAGTATCAGCCGGTACCTCACGAGGCGCAGGCAGCGATGGTCAAGAGCAACAACGTCGGGAAGAAGAAGGACGCGTTCAACACGCCCTTCAAAGGCTTGAAGCAGAAGCTCTCGGCTCAGGCGCCCAAGCCGGCGCCCGCGCCGAAGAGGCCACCAGCGCCGGCGCCCGCGGCGCTGGATGAGGAGCTGCTGTTCGCGCAGGCGATGGCCGGCGTGGTGCGCATCGGCGCCGATCCGCGCGGGATGGCCCCGCCTCCGCCCCCGCGCCCGGTGCAGGTGACGAGCGAGGACGCCGAGGCGCTCGCGCAGCTCTCCGAGCTCGTTTCAGGCGAAGGCCCCTTCGACATCTCGGACACCGTCGAGTACATCGAGGGCACCGCGCCGGGGGTCGATCGGCGGATTCTCCAGGCGCTCAAGCGCGGGGACTACGCGATCCAAGGCCACCTCGATCTGCACGGGCGAACCCGCGTCGAGGCCAAGGAGCTCGTCGAGCGCTTCTTGACCGAGAGCCGCCGGCTCGGCCAGCGCTGCGTGCTCATCATCCACGGGCGCGGGCTCAACTCGAAGGACCAGATCCCGGTGCTCAAGGAGCAGCTCAAGGTCTGGCTCAACCGCGGGCGTATCGGCCGCTCGGTGCTCGCTTTCGCGACAGCCCGCCCCCACGACGGCGGCGCCGGAGCGCTCTACGTCTTGCTGCGCCGCTGAATCTCCGCCCGGGGCGCTTGCGTCCCCGGGCCTTCTCCAAAGGAGCGCGAGATGGAGCGCCGCTATCGTGTCTCTGACAGCGAAATCGTCCTTGTCCAAGGCGACATCACGCGGGAGAGGACCGACGCTATCGCCAACGCAGCCAACAGCGGGCTGCTCGGCGGAGGAGGGGTCGACGGCGCGATCCACCGCGCCGCGGGTCCCCGCCTGTTGGAGGCTTGCCGCGAGGCCAAGCGCAGCCTGCCAGGCGGCCGCCTGCCGACCGGCGAGGCGGTCATCACGCCCGGCTTCGACCTGCCGGCGCGCTTCGTCATCCATTGCGTCGGGCCCGTCTACGCGCGCGAGGGCCCTGAGGCGCCGCGCCTGCTCGCGAGCTGCTACCAGAACGCGCTGCGCCTGTGCGTCGAGTACGGCCTCGACTCGGTGGCCTTCCCGTCGATAAGCACCGGCATCTACGGCTATCCGGTGGACGAGGCCGCGCCTGTCGCCCTCGGGGCCGTGCGCGGGCACCTCGAGCGCGAGCGCCGGCCCGCACTCGTGCGGTTCGTGCTCTTCGATCCAGCGACCTTCCGCGCCTACGAGCAGGCGGCGGACGCCGCGCTCTCCGCTGCCTGACCCGGGCCTCGATGACCTGCGGCGCGCCAGGCGCCTCGAAGCAGGAAGGCCGTCGCGGTCGAGGCACCGGCCAATCGCCGGCGTCGCGCCGGGCCTTCGCCGCAACCGGCCCTCGTTGAGCTCGGGCGCGGCCGGCACGCGCCGCATCGAGCCCTGGCGAAGCCTCGTGGGATGCGAGAGACGGGAGCTCAGCCGCCCGGCGGCGCGGTGCGCTGGCCTCGGGCCGGCGTCGCGGGGACATCCTGGAGCCTCCAGAACATCCCCGCGGGATCGTAGAACGTCAGGCACACCTGCGCGGCCTGCAGGCGGGACCCGTTCTTCAAGGGCATGGGGACGCCAGGGACCAGCGGCACGTCGTCGAGCCACGAGCCGTTCTTCGAGCCCGCGTCGCGCACCGTCCAGCTCCCCGGCTCCCGCTCCAACAGAAGCAGGTGCGTCTGCGACAGCGTGCCGTCGTTGATCTCCACGTCGCAGCAGGCGCCGCGCCCCACGGTGATCTGGCCGGGGCGCGACGCGGACGGGACGAGCGCGAGCGCGAGCGCCTCGCCGACGCCGGTGGGCGCGGGCGTCTGGATGGGGATTCCGGCCAGAGTGCCGCCGTCCTTGTGCGGCGGCCTCCAGATCCCCGGCTCCCACACCAGCCAGCAGCACGGATAGGCGGCGAGGAACTCCTGCTGGTTTCCTCTGTACTTGCGGGACAAGGCCGAGGTGAGAAAGCTCGTCATCGCTGCCCTCCGCTTGCCTGTACGTACTGACGCCTGAGCGACCAGTACTTCTGGTGGATTTCGAGGCTCAACGGGTCACGCTCGAGCGCGCGCTCGAGAGATGCCAGACCTCGCCGGGGGTCGCCGGCCGCAAGATAGGCGTTGGCTGAGGCGATCTGCACCTGCGCGCTCGCCTCGTTCTTGGGCCGGCTCGCCAGGAACTTCCTGCGCAGCTCGCCGAGCTCGTCCACCGAGAGCCCTGCCGCCAGACAGCGGGCGACCCCGCGGAAGTTGCCGCGGTTGGCGTCGTGCTCGGCGCGCACGAGCGGGGTCCCCAACGCGCTCACCGCGGCGGCTATCCGCTCGAGCGTCGCCTCGACCTGTTCGCGCTGGCGGGCCGAGATCGGCCGCCCCTTGAGCTTGGCGACCTCGCGCTCGGCGGCCCGCGCGCGCGCGCGCACGTCGCTGCACTCGGCGTCCGGCGCGAGCCCGAGCAGCCCGTAGTGATCGCCCGCGATGCGCTTGCGGTAGTAGTCGAGCACCTTCTCGGCCACCGGGTCGTCGTTGACCGAGGTGAGCTTCGGCGTCTCGCTGGGCGGCCGCCCGCTCACCAACCGCTCGATGCCAACCCGCGCCCGCTCGCTCAGCTCAGTGAACTGCACCGCGAACCCGGCTTTCATCCCCCAGGCTCGCGCCTGCTCGGCGGCGACGTGGCGGACGACGTCGCCCTCGCAGTCGACCGTGCCCTCGGGGTGCAGCAGGGTGATCTTGACCCGCGTGAAGAGCGCGGGCATCGGCGGCTCGCAGCACAGGAAGACCCCGCCGCGCGACAGGTCCTCGGTCGTCAACTCGCGGGCCGCGGCCCCCTTCCAGCTCACCTTCGCCGGCAAGCTCGCGGCGTGGCGCGGGTGGAAGGGCTTCGGGGTCGGCGCTCTCACCGGCTGAGGCGTCACGGGGGCGGCGAGCAGGCCGAGCATCGCCGTGCGCATCTCAAACGCGGTCTGGAAGCGCTCCTCCGGCTTCTTCGCCAGGGCCTTGAGGATGAGCTCGTCTACAGCGGGCGGAATCTTCGGGTTGTGTTTGCTGGGCGGCTCGGGCGCCTTGCTCGAGTGGGCGACGAAGTAGGCGAGCGGCGCGCTCTCGCGAAACGGCAGCCGCCCGGTGGCGAGCAGGTAGGCCAGCACGCCGAGCGCGTAGACGTCCGTGCGCCTGTCGATGCCCTGGCCGGTCCACTGCTCGGGCGCCATGTACTCGGGCGTCCCGACCGCGCCGCCGACGACGGTCTGGCCCGCCTCCACCTTGCTGAGCTTGGCGATGCCGAAGTCAACCAGCTTGACGAAGTGGGGACAGCCCTCGCGCCGCACGAGGAAGATGTTCTCCGGCTTGAGGTCGCGGTGCACGACGCCGGCGTTGTGGGCGGCGTGCAGCGCGTCGCAGGCCTGCACGAGGATGGGCACCGCGACGCCGGGGTCGAGCGGCCGGCCGACCATCGAAGAGAGCGGCTGGCCGTCTAGGTACTCCATCACGAGGTAGTAGCGGTTGGGCGGCAGCAGGCTGAGGTCGAAGATGTTGACGATGTTCTCGTGCCCGATGAGGTTGGTCGCCCGCGCCTCGGCGAAGAACCGCTCGACCAGCGCCCGATCGGCCGCGAGGTGGCGGTGCAGGAACTTGATGGCCACGCGGCTGCCTATCGCCACGTGCTCGCCGAGGTAGACCACGCCCATCCCGCCGCGCCCGAGCATGCGGACGATGCGGAAGTTGCCGAGCGTCTGGCCTATCAGCTCCTCGTCGTCGCCTGGCGGCGCGCCCACCCCCAGGCCTTCAGCGCGCGCGCCGAGGGCCTGCCTCCCGCCCGCGTCGGCACCCGGCAGAGCCGCGCACGGCTCGACGGCCGAATGAACCGCTCCGCAAAGCGGGCACTTGCCCGAGGTGTCGTTCGCCATTCCCCCCAATTCGGGTGACCCCTTTCCAATCAAAGTAGGGAAGTGTACCAGAACTTGCCCGCTTGGGGCGAAGCGAATTTGACGGAGAGTGAAACCTAGGGGTGCCGCACGTTGCCGTCGATGTTGTCCTCGACCGCGTCGCGCCCGAGGTTGCGCCTGTCGATGGAGCCAAAGGGCTGCTCGGCGTGTCCGCCGCGGGCAAACCGCCGTGCAGCTTCCGACAGGTCGCGCAGCACCATCTCCTCGGAGTCATAGCGCTCGCGAGGCAAGCTCTTGAGCAGGTTGATGACCTCAGGGGGCGCCTCGCCGTCCTCGGCGGCCAAGACGAGATCCTCGGTGTCCACCGGGTACTCGACGCTCCGAAGGTGCGCCATCACGCTGCGTTCCGGCCTCTCCCCGACTCCAAAAGCCATGCGTCCTCCCGTCCGCGCCGCCGCCAGCCCCCCTCGCAGCTCGGCCTGCGCCTCGTCGGCCAGCGCGCGCGGGTCGCGCTCGCTCTCGGCCAGCCGCAGCGTCCCCTCGACCTCGGCCGACAGCGACTCGACGGCGCGCTCGAGCGCTCCGACAAGCTGCCGCTCGGGCATTTCGACGACCTTCGCGGATCCCATAGATGAACAATGCTCCCGGTCGGGCCTGGCGAAAAGCGCGAAGTGCTCGCTGAGCGACACAGTGGGCCCCCCGGCCGGGCGGCAGGCACTCTCGCTGGCGGGGACGTTGCCAAGGCGGCCGGGCCGGCGACAGAAGCCCACCTCGCAATCGAACCTCGGTGCGCCTGTCGTGCGGGCGCTCGGCAGCTCACCATAGAAACCCGTTGCTCGCTGCCCGATCCGGAACGCGGCAGGCCCCCCGGTCGGGGCGGTGATCCCAAATGGCCTATCTCGGAGACCGAATCTTCGGTCTCCGAGACCGGAACGCGGGTCTTCCCGACCGAAAGCCGCGTCTCTCCGACCGAATGGCCGGTCTCCCCGACCAACTGCCGTGTCTCTCCGACCGAAAGCCGGGTCTCTCCGACCGAAAGCCGCGTCTCTCCGACCGAAAGCCGGGTCTCTCCGACCGGATGTCGGGTCACGGAGAGGAGACCGTCGGTCCACCCGGAGCGCCACTCCGAGCGTCTACTTCCCCTTCCCGTAAGGCGGCGGCCTCTCGTGAACGCCCGCCTGCTCCTCGAGCCTGCTGACGCGCGCGGACAACGCAGCGCGATCGGCCCGGTGCTCCTCGCGCCAATCGCGGATGAGGGAGCTGAGCTCGTGGACGTCGTTGGAGAGCGCGGTGGTGGCGGTCGCCAGCCGGACCTCCGACTCGACCACCCGACGGCGCAGGCCATCCACTTCGGACTTCATCTCGGCGCGCAGCGAATCGAGCCGCTCGTTGGTCTGGTCGATGCGCCCTCCGAGCTCGCGGCGCGTCGCCTCGAGCTGACTTTCGAACGAAGCCCTGAGGGCCTTCATCTCGCCCAAGATGGAGCGCAGCAACTCGACCTGCCGGTCCGACTTCCCGTTGCCATCGGTCTTGCGTGCCATGTCCTTAGGATATTCGGGCCGAACCCCAGGGCAATACGCAGGCCCGACACCCAAGAAGGACAACCGACTACCTGACTTCCGCCAAGTCGCACGGCGGGCACGCCCCGCATTCGGCGATTCTCGCGAGGGCGGCTCGGGCTGACGACCGTCGCGAAGGAGCGGAGGCTCCGTCCTCGATCGCTCGCTGCTCGTCCGCTGGCAGGTGAGCGGTCCCGGGCCCGCCCCGGTTGCCTCCCCGGGCCCCAGGCGGCCGATCGCCCTCCCGCAACGCCCTGATCCGGGCCCGCTACGCCCGGCTCGTCTACGCGCCTGGAAGCAGGCCCAAAATTGGCCCCCCTGCCGACCCACTGCTAGAGTTTTCGCCAGCATACAGTCGAGGCGGCGCGTATCGGGCGCCCCGGAACACCTACTCCGCTTCTCTGCCGCAGGGCCGATGTCCCAAGACGCCGAACGCAAGACCGTCGCTCCCGAAAGGGAGGCGCCCCGCAGCGAGAGCCCTCCGCGCTTCCCGCCGCCGCAGCTTCGCCTGCACGACCGGCAGGTCTACGTCGGCTTCGGCGCGACCCCGCTCGGCGAGGGGCTGGTGCTCGCCGATCTCGCGCTCATCGTCCCGGAAGTCACCTTCCCCTTCGACATCGCCGGCAGCGCCGCGACCCGCTACCAGAAGAAGAAGTGCCGCTTCGGCTACCTGGACCTGCAGCTCGACCACGCGCTGCTGCACCGCGCGGTGCGCCGCGTCCACGAGGCCTGCGACGAGCACGTCGCCGCGCTTCGGCTCCATCTGCGCCCGAACCTGATGGAGGGCGAGGGCCTGCTGCACTCGCCGGGCAAGCCCGCCCCCTTCACCTTCCGAATCGGCTTCCAGCCCGAGGGCAGCGCGGTCGTCGCCTGCGCCTACGACGTGCGGCTCTACGGCCCGGCGCCAGTGCCCGCCTCGTTCCTCGCCGCGCTGCTCGGCCGCGCCGCCGCGCGCTATGGCTCGGTGCCCGACTCGAAGCCCTGGGGCGCGGTCGGCATCAGCTTCGACCCGGTGCCCGCGCTTCTGCGCAAGGCGGTCCCGCTGCGCGGCTTCCGGCTGCCGGAGATGGGCGACGCGCGCCTCGCGCGCGTCGAGCCCGGGCCGAGCGCCTTCCACCTGCACTTCGCGGCCAACGCCCGTGCCGACCTCTCGCTCGACGAGGGCCTGCTCACCTGCATCGAGGGCAGCCGCTCCTTCGCGCAGGGCGAGAAGCTGCTCGCCCAGGGCGATCTCGCCGCGGCCGAGGCCTTCTACCTGCGCCACGGCGAGGCGCCCGACTCGCACCCGTTCGCCCAGGAGCGCCTGCTCACGCTGCTCGCGGCGCGGCCCGACGCGCAGGACCTCGCGCTCGACGTCGCGCAGGGCCTGCGGCGCGCGCGCCCGGGCGCGGCCGCCTCCTACTGGGCCGAGGCGACGCTGCGGCTCGCGCGCGGCGAGCGCCGCAGGGCGGGAGAGCTCTTCCTCGAGCTCGCCCAGATCGCGCGGGCCCGCGGCGAGGAGGCCGCGGCCTTCCACGCCTTCGCCGCCGCCGGCCGCGCGCTCGCCGAGGCCTCGCCGCCCAAGGCGAGCCGCGCCTTCCAGGACGCGCTCGTCTTCCGCCCCGACGACCTCGACAGCCTCCTCGCGCTGGCGACCGCGGCCGACCGCGCCGCCGATCACGAGGGCGCGATGCGCGCCTGCCGGCGCATCGCCGCGCTCGCCCGCGATCCCCAGCAGGCCGCGCGCGCGCACGTGCGGCTCGGCCAGCTCCTGCTCAAGCTCTCCGACGATCGCGCCGCGGCGCGCCTGCACTTCGACGCGGCGCTGCGGCTCGTGCCCGACGATCCCGAGGCGCTCGTGCAGCTCGCCGGCCTGTGCCGGCTCGACGGCGAGCACCTGCGGGCGCTGCGCCTGCTCGATCAGCTCCGGGCCGCGGCCACCGCCAGCGAGAACCGCGAGCTCGAGGCGCGCGCCTGCCTGCAGGCCGGCGCGGTCTGGGAGGAGGGGCTCGGCCACCTCGCGAACGCGCTGCTGCGCTACCAGGAGGCGGTCGATCTCGCCCCGGGCGACTGCGAGGCGCACCTGAGGCTCGCGGCCCTGCTCGAGCGGCTCGACCGCCACGCCGAGGCGCTCGAGGCCTACCGCCAGGTCGCCGTGCTCGCCGAGGGCCGCACCGGCGGGCCCGAGGGCGAGGGGTATCGGTTCTCGGCGCACAAGGCGAACCGCGCCCTCGCCCGCATCACGCTCGAGCGGCTCGGCGATCGCGCCGGGGCTATCCGCTACTTCGAGGCCGCGCTCGCGCTCGCGCCCGACGACGTCGAGTCGATGCGCGCGCTGCTCGACCACTTCCGCGCCCAGGGGCGCATCTCCGATCTCGCCCGCGCCTGCGAGCGCTGCGCGGCAGCCACCGCGAGCTCGCGCGAGCGCGCCGAGCTGCTCGCCGAAGCCGGCGCGCTCTTCGCCGGCCCGCTCGATCAGCCCGACAAGGCCCAGCGCCTCCTCGAGCAGGCGCTGCTGCTGCAGCCCGACAGCCGCCCGACCATCGAGACCCTCGCGGCGCTGGCCGAGAAGCGCGGCGACGGCGCGGCCGTCTGCCGGCACCTGCTGCGGCTCGCCGAGCTGAGCCAGGAGCCGGGCGAAAAGGCTGCCGTCCTGCGCCAGCTCGCCCGCGCGGCGCGCGATCTCGCCGGGGATCTCCACCTCGCCGCCGACGCCCTCGCGCGCGCGCTCGCCCTCGAGCCCGAGGATCTCTCCTCGCTCGGCGAGCTGTGCGCGCTGCAGCGGCGCCGCGGCGACGAGCCCGCCCTCGCCGCCGCGCTCGCCAGCTACGCGCGCGCCCTCGAGCGCGAGGGCGAGTTCGCCCAGGCCGCCGCCGCGCTGCGCGAGCTCGCCATGCTCGGCGCCCGGCGCCTCGGCCGCAGCGAGCAGGCGCTCGAGCAGCTCGAGCACGCGCTCGTGCTCGCGCCCGACGACCCTGAGACCCTGCTCGACCTGGGCGACCTGTCGCTCGATCTCGGCAGACCGGCCGCAGCGCGCGAGGCCTTCGAGTCGCTGCTCGGCGCCCTTCCCAGGGACGCGGCCGCCGAGCGCGTCATCGACCTCAAGATCCGGCTGGCCAAGGCCTGCGACGCGCTCGGCGAGCGCGAGGCGGCCATCGAGGCCTACGCGACCGCGATGTCGGCCAGGCCGGGCGACGACGCCATCGGCGACAGGCTCGACGCGCTGCTCGCCGAAGCCGAGAGGCCGCGCGAGCGGGCCGCGGCGCTGCTGTCGCGCGGCAAGGCGAAGCGCGAGGCGCGGCTCGCCGGCGCCGCCGCCGGCCACTTCAGCGCCGCGGGCGAGCAGCTCCGCGCCCTGGGCGAGCTGCGCGCGGCGCGCGCGGCCTTCGAGGCCTCGCTCGACGCCGATCCCGACGGCCCGGCCGCGCCCGCGGCGCTCGACGCGCTCGCGGAGATGGCGCTCGCCGAGCGCGACGACCCGCGCGCCTGCGAGCTGCTCGCGCGGCGGGCCGCCTTCGAGGGCGATCCGCGCGCGACCGCCCGGCTGCTCTTCCGCGCCGCGACGCTCGCCCGCCGGGAGCTGCCCTCGCGCCACCACGCCCTGCTCGCCGCCGCCGTCGGGCGCGACGGCCTCTTCCCGCCGGCGCGCGCCGCGCTCGCCGAGCTGCGGCTCGCCGAAGGGGAGCTCGCGCAGGCGCTCTCGCACGCCGAGGCCGCGCTCGCGGGCGGCGCCGACCCGGACGCGCTCGAGCCGCGGGCGCGCGCGCAGCTCCAGCGGCTCGCCGCGCGCGCGGCCGCCGGGCTCGAGGACTACGAGACCGCCCGCCGCCACCTGTCGGCCTACTGCGATGCCGAGCCCGCGGACCGCGAGGCGCTCGCCGACCTCGCCGCGCTGCTGCGGCGCACCGGGGAGACCGAGGAGCTCGTCCAGGTCCTCGCCCGGCTCGCCGACAAGCTCGAGGGGCGCGAGCGCGGCCTCGCCCTGCGCGAGCTCGCGCCGCTGCTCATCGCGCTGCCGGGCCGCCGCGAGCAGGCGCTCGACGCCTGGCGCCGCGCGCTCGAGGCGCTCCCGGACGATCGCGAGGTGCTCGAAGGCCTCGTCGGCGCGCTCGACGGGCCGGGAGACGCGCTGGAGCGCGCGAGCCTGCTCGCGCGGCTCGCCGAGCTCACCCGTGAGCCCGAGCGCAAGCACCGCCTGCTCTTCGAGCGCGGCGAAGCGCTCATGCTCGCCGAGCATTTCCCGGAGGCCGCCGAGGCCTTCGCCGAGGCGGCGCGCTGCGGCAGCCGCCCGGCGGGCGCGCTCGAGCGGCTCGCGACCGCCGCCGCGCTCGCGGGAGACGACGCGGCCGAGATCGACGCGCTGTCGCGCCGCGCCCAGCTCGCCGCGCGCGAAGGCGAGGCCGACGCGGCCGAGCGCTACCTCGCGCTCGGTTTAAGGCTCGTCGAGCTGGGCGAGAGCGACCGCGCGGTGCCGGCGCTCGCGCGCGCGGTGGACCTCGCCCGCGCCCCGCTCGTCGAGCGCGACGCCCTCGTCCCGCTCGTCGATCTGCTCGAGGCCGGCGGGGCGCGCGAAGAGGCGGTCCACCGGCTCGAGCGCCTCGCGACGCTCCTCAAGGGCAACGAGCGGGCGGCGGCCCTCGTGCGCCGGGCCGAGCACCTGAAGGCGCTCGACGACCTCGAGGCCGCCCGCGACGCGCTCGGCCTCGCCCTCGAGACCTCGCCGGGCGATCGGCGCGCGATCCTCCTGCTCAAGGCCGTCTGCGGCGAGCTCGGCGACGACGCCGGCTACGCGCGGGCGCTCGAGGCGCTGCTCGCCCTGCCCCACCGCAACCGCCAGGAGGCCGCCGGCCTGGCCGCCGAGCTCGGCGAGACCCTGCTGCGCAAGCTCGGCGAGCCCGAGCGCGCCGAGGCCGCGCTGCGCAAGGCGCTCGCCCTGGACCGCAACCGCTTCGACGCCGCGCGCTCGCTCTTCGAGATCCTGGTCGAGCGCGGCGACCTCGAGGAGGCGCTGCCGCTGGGCGAGTCGCTCGCGCGGCGCGTCGAGGACCCGCGCAAGGCGGCGGCGTGGCTGACGGCGCTGCACAAGCTGGCGCTCTCGGGCCTGGGCGACAACGGCCTGGCGCTGCGGTACGCGCGGCTCGCCTACGAGCGCGACGGATCGGATCCCGCCACCGCCCTGCGCCTCGCCGACAGCCTCTACGCGATGGGCGCGGTCGCCGAGGCGCTGCCGCTCTATCGGCGCCTTGCCGCCTCGGTGGACTTCGATTCCGATCGCGAGGGGGCCGAGGCCGTCCTGCTGCGGCTCGCCGAGCTGTCGCTGTGGAGCGGCGACCGGGCCCGCGCCATCGGCGTGCTGCGCCAGCTCCTCGAGGTCCGGCCGACGTGCGCCCCGGCCGCCGAGCTGCTGTACGAGGCGCTGCTGCCGCACGATCCGGCCGGGGCGATCAACGCCCTCTCGCGCCACGCGCGCGCCCTCGCGCCCGGAGAGCGCGCCCTGAAGATCTTCATGGCCCTCGCCGAGCAGGCGCGCGCGCGGCTCGGCTCCGCCTCGCTGGCCGCCGAGCTCCTCGAGCTCGCGCGGCCCTCGGCGCTCGATCCGCTGCCCGTCGATCTCGCGCGCGCCGAGGCCCTGCGCGCGGCGGGCGACAAGCCGGCGCTCGCCGCCGCCCTGCGCTCGATAGCCGAGCGCTCGCTCGAGATCGACGCCACCGCCGCGGCGCGGCAGGCGCTCGACGAGCTGGCCGACGTCCTCTCGGACCTTCGGGACTTCGCGGGCGCCGCGCGCGTGCTCGCGGAGTGCGCCGACCTGTGCGTCGAGCTGGCCGACACCGCGGCCGCGGCCGAGCGGCTGCGCCGCCGGGGCCTGCTGCTGCGCGAGCGGCTCGACGACCCGGGCGCGGCCGAGAAGGCGTTCCGGCGCGCCTTCCAGCTCGATCCGGGCGATCTCCAGTCTGCGCTGCAGGCCGCCGAGCTGTGCGGGCTGCGCGGCGACAGGAGCGGAGAGGCCGAGCTGCTCGAGGCGCTGCTGCCGCTGCTGCCGGAGGAGGACGGCCGCGCCGCGGCGCTGCTGCGCCTCGCGCGCCTGCAGCTCGCCTTGGGCGATTCGGCCCGCGCCGGCGGCGCGCTCGAGGAGGCGCTCCGGCTGCAGCCGGACTTCGACGAGGCGCGCGACCTGTTCGACGAGCTGCTCGGGCTCGAGTGCCGCTTCGCCGAGCTCGCGGCGAGCTACGAGGCCCGCGCCGCCACGATGAGCGAACGGCAGCCGCGCGTCGCGCTGCTGCGCAGGGCCGCCGACATCTACCGCGACCAGGCCGAGGACCTCGCGGAGGCCGCCCGCGTGCTCGACGAGGCGCGCGCGCTCGCGCCCGACGACCTCGAGCTCGCCGAAGCCTGCGCCGAGGCGCTCGTCGCCGCCGGCCGCGACGAGGACGCCGCCGCGCTCGACGCCACCCTGCTCGCGCGCGATCCGCGGAACGAGAAGGCGTTCGCGCGGCGGATCGCCCACCTGCGGTCTCTCGACGACGCCGAAGGGCTCGCCCTGCTCTACGAGTACCGCGCGGCGCACGAGCCGCCGCAGGCGGCGGCCGCGCTGCTGCTCGACGCCGCCGAGCTGCGCCAGGCGCTCGGACACCTCACGGCCGCAGAGGACGACGCGCGCCGCGCCTTCGACCTCGACCCGGCGAACGAGCGGGCCTTCTCGGTACTCGTCGGCAAGTGCGCGGGCCGCAACCCCGAGACGCTCGCCGAGCTGCTCGAGAAGCGCGCGCGCGCGGTGCCCGCGGAGGCGGCGGGCCTGCACCGGACGCGGGCGCAGGTGCTCGTCGAGGTGGGCAAGCTCGAGGCCGCCGCGAGCGCGCTCGACGCCGCTCTCGCGCTCTCGGCGGACGATCTCGAGTCGCTCGCCCTGCGGGCCGACCTCGCCAAGGAGCTGGAAGGCGACGTCGCCGCGCTGCCGTTCGACGAGCGGCTGCTCGCGCTCGCCGAGTCCGGCGCGCGGCTGCCGCAGCCCCACCTCGTCCGCGCGCAGTATCGGTCGGGTCTCGCCGTGTTCGCCCAAGGCGACCTGAGCCTCGCGGCCGACAGGCTGGGCGCGGCCTTCGGCCTCGACGCCCACCACGGGCGCACTGACGAGGCGCTCGAGGCCCTCGCGCGCTGCCACGCGGCCAGCGGCGACCGGGCCCGGCTCTACGCGGTCAGCATGGCGCGGGCCGAGCGGCTGGAGGATCCGGCGAAGCGGGCGGCCGCGCTGCGGCAGGCGGCCGAGGCCGCGCCCGACGCGGCCCGCGAGCTCGCCGCGCTCGAGCCGCTCGCGAGCATCGAGCGCGCGGACCTCGAGCTGCAGGAGCTGCTCGCCGAGAAGCTGCACGCGGCCCGGCGCTACGAGGACCAGGTCTCCGTGCTGGCGCAGGCCGCGGACCGCGCCGAGCCGGGCAGGCAGGCCGCGTTGCTGCTGCGCGCGGCCGCGGTCGCACGGAAGGAGCTCGGCGATCGCGCGAGGGCGCGTTCGCTGCGCGCGCGCGCCCTCGCCGCTGACCCCAAGAACCTCGAGGCGCTGCGCGCGACGATCGAGGACCTGCGCGAGCTGGCGGAGCCGGAGCGGCTCGCCGCGGCGCTCGCCGACCTCACCTCGCGCACCCCCGACGCCGCCGAAGCCGGACAGGCGCGGCTCGAGCGCGCCCGCTGCCTCGACGCCGCGGGCAGCGCCGAAGCGGCCGACGCCTGGGCCTCGCTGGTGGCCATCGGGCGCGAGGCGCCAGGCTTCGAGGAGGCTTGCGAGCGCGCTCGCGCGCTCTTCGAGGGGGCGGGGCGCTTCCGAGAGGCGGCCGAGGTGCTCGTCGCCCGGGCCGGCGCCGAGCCGGCCGCCGCCGCGGCCTCGCTGCTCGACGCGGCCAGGCTGCTCGATGAGGAGGCCGGCGAGCCCGAGCGCGCCCTCGAGCTGCTCACGCGCGCGGTGCAGGCGGCTCCCGAGTCCCCGCTGCCCTTCGCCGCGCGGGCGGCGATCTTCGAGCGGCTCGGCCGCGCCGCCGAGCAAGCCGAGGCGCTGCTCGAAGAGGCCCGCCGGATAGAGAGCACGCCCGAGCGCGCGCCCCGGCTCCTGCGCGCCGGCTCCCTGCTCGCCGGGCTCGAGCGCTGGGACGAGGCGCTCGCGGCGCTGCGCGGCGCGGTCGAGGCCGACGGCGGGCTGTGCGACGCCAGGCTGGCGCTCGCCGACGTCTGCGAGCGGCGCGGGCAAAGTGAAGAAGCGCTCGAGCAGGTGCTCGTCGTGCTCGAGCTGTCCGGCGAAGGCAGCGAACGTCAGAAGGAGCTCGAGCTCCGCGGCGCGCGGCTCGCCCGCCACCTCGGGCGCGCGCAGGATGCCCTCCGGCTCTTCGAGTCGGCCTTCGCGCGGGAGCCAGGCAACGACGAGGCATTCGCGGCGGTGCGCGAGCTGGCGGCCGGCGACGCAGCGAAGCTCGTCGCGCTGCTCGAGAGGCGCGAGGCACACCTGGTCGAGCGGGGAGAGCCGGCGCGCGCCGAGCTCGTCGAGCTGCTGTGCGACAAGGCCGAACTCCTGGCGCGCGATCCGCAGCGCGCGCAGGAGGCCGAGCGGGTGCTGCGCGCCGCGGCGGGCCTCGACCCGCGCCACCGGCGCGCGCTCGCCGCCCTGCGCGAGCTCGCCGAGTCGCGCGAGGACTACCCGGTTCTGCTCGAGGTCCTCGGGCTCGAGAGCGAGGCGGCCGAGGACGAGGCCGAGCGGTTCTCGACCCTCGTCCGGCTCGCCGAGATCGCCGCCGAGAAGCTCGGCGACCACCGCCGAGCCGCCGATGCTCTCGAGAAAGCGCTCGCGGTCGCCAGCGAAGCCGCGCGGCACGCCACCGAGCGAAGCCTCGCCTTCGCGCTGCTGCGCTGCGGAGAGCCGGCGCGTTCCCTCGAGATCGCCCGGCGGCTGGCCGGTGAGGGTGGCGACGACGCGCGGGCACTTCACGAGCTGGCCGCCGACGCGCTCGAGGCGCTCGGAGATCCCGCGGCCGCCGGCGAGGAGCTGCTCGCGGCGCTCGCGCTCGCGCCGGACGACGAGGCGCTCTTCGCTCGCATCGAGGCCATCGGGCTCGCCGAGTCCGAGGCGCTCCTCGCCCGGGCGCTCGAGCTGCGGGCCTCGCGGCGGGAAGGATCGGCGAGGGGCGAGCTGCTGCGGCGCTGCGCCGAGGCCTGGCGGCGTGCCGGCGATCCGGCGGCCGAGACCAAGACGCTGCGACAGGCGCTCGACTGTGATCCGGACTCCCAGCCCGCCTTCGACCGGCTGCGCGAGCTGCTGAGGACCGCCGGCGAAATCGCCGATCTCGTCGATCTCATCGAGCGGGGCGCGGCACGCCGGGCCGACGCCGAGGCGGCGGGCCTGTGGCTCGAAGCGGGCGAGCTCGCCCGCGACCTGCTCGGCGAGCCCGACAGGGCGCAGCTCGCCTTCCAGCGGGCGCTCGAGCGCGACCCCGAATCGCCGCGCGCCGCGGACAGCCTGGCCGAGCTGCTCTTCGCTTCAGGCCACCTCGGCACCGAGACCTGCGGCGAGCTCGAAAGCAGCGCCGGACCAGCGGCCCTCCGCGCCGTCGCCATCAGGCTCGCGGAATCGTGCGAAGCGGCTGGAAAGAAGGCCGAAGCGCTCGCGCACTTCGAGGTCGCCGCGCGCGGGAAACCGGCGCTGCCGAAAGCGCTCGAGGGGATGCTGCGCTGCGCCGAGCGCGCGCGCGATGCGCACAAGGGCCTCGCGGCGACTCTCGGGTTGCTCCCGCTGGCGAGGGGCGCGGAGGCAGGGCGCCTGCACCTTCGCGCCGCCGATTTCCTCGTGGCGCTCGGCAGGAACGACGAGGCGATGCCCCACCTCCAGGCGGCCGCGGTCCACGGCGCGGGCGGCCCCGAGGCGCTCCAGCGCCTCAGCGACTGGTATCTGGAGCGCGAGCACTGGCCCGAGGGCGCGGCGACGCTCACCTGGTACGCCGAGGCAGCGGGCGCGCCGGACGAGCGGCTCGCGGCGCGCAAGGTCGCGGCGCGCCTCTACGCCGACCGCGTGGGCGACGTCGGCCACGCCACTTCGGTCATCGAGCGCGCCCTCGAAGAGGCGCCGCAGGACCGCGAGCTGCTCGACGCGCTGTGCGACGTCGCGATCCGCGCCGAGTCCGGCGCCGTGCTCGTCCGCGCCGCCGAGCGGCTCGAAGAGATCGCGGGCGCCGCGGCGATCGAGCCGTACCTGCTGCCCCTGGGCCGGGCGCTCGTCGCCCAATCGCGCGAAGCGGAGGGCCTGCGGCGCCTGTGCGCGGCTCTGGATCTCGCGTTCGGCGAGGAGATCGCGCGGGAGGCGCAGCGGCTGGCCGACGCGCTGGGCGACCTCGACGCGTACGCGGGGATAGAGCTGCGCCTGATCGATCGGATCGCCGAGGAGCGGCCGGACGAGGCGGCTGCCCGTCTCCGCGCGCTCGCCGGGCGGCTCGAGCAGCAGCAGCCCGCGCGCGCCGCCGAGCTCTTAGAGCGGGCCTACGGGCTCGCCCCCGACCACCGCGACCTGGAGCGCCAGGCCGAGCTCTTCGAACGCGATCCCTCGACCGTCGCGCGCGCGGTTCGTCCGCTCGCCGAGTTGGCGCGCAGTGCTCCGCTGGCCGCCGACAGGCGCGACAAGCTCGCCTCCGCGGCGGAGGCTGCCGGCCAGGACGAGCGCGCGCGCCTGTTGCGGTCGGTCGATGCCTTCTTCGAGCGCCGACCGACGGAGGCGAGGATCCCGGCGCGCCCGATCGACGGGTCGCTGCGCGAGAGGCTGTACGCGCCGCTGGCGCAGGGCCCGGTCGCGAGGCTGCTCGCCGCTGTCGCGCGAGAGGCGGGCGCGGCGTTCGGGTCAACCCTGGCCAGGCTCGGGCTCGACGAGGCGAGGCGGATCGGTCCGGACTATGCGCCCGCGCTCCATGCTCGCCTCCGGGCGGCGAGGAGCGCGGTCGGCATCGCGCGGCTCGACGCCTGGATAGACCCCGAGGGCGGCGAGCTGCGCCTCGAGCCCGGGGAGACCGACCGGCTCATCCTCGGCCTGGCGCTGCTGGCGCGCGCCGACGGCGGCGCCCTCGCCTTCCTGCTGCTCCGCGCCTGCGAGCTGTCGCGCGCCGGATATGCCGTCGCCCGCCTCGCAGGCAGCGAGGGACTGGCCGATCTCGTGGAGTCGATCGCCGCCGCGCTGGACCTCGAAGCGCAGGTCCAGGCCCCGTTCTCGGCGCGGGTCGAGGCGCTCGCCTCGCGCCTGTCCGGCCGTGACGAGGACGCGCTGAGGGCGCTCGCCCTCGAGGCGCGCGCCGAGCTTCGACACGTGGATGCCGAGGCGCTGTTGACCGCCATCGAGCGGTCGGCGTCACGGGTCGCGCTCGTCGCCTGCGGGGACGCTGGAGCGGCGATGCGCGCCTCGCTGCTGCTGGCGCCGAGCTACCGAGAGGCCGACCCCGAGGTGATCGACCCGGACGGCGCGGCCCTGGCGCTCCCCGAGCTGCAGGACGAGGTGCTCACCTGCCTGCGCGACGACCTCGGCGAGCTGTGTGAGGCCGTTCGCAGGAGCGCGGAGTGAGCTCGCCACGACGTGCGGCAGCCGCTCTCGCCCTGCTGATGGCTGCCTGCCCGGCACCGGCGCAGGCGCCCGGGGATACCGTCCTCGGGACCTTTGCCTTCACCGTCTCGCTCCGCGAGAGCGGCTGCGCTTTCGCCGACGGCGGCATGCCGGAGTCCTTCACCGGCGTCCTGTCCATCGACAGCCAGAGCGGCGAGGCGTTCCTCACCGTAGGCGAGGCGTCGCACGAGGGGACCTTCGACGGCGAGCGCCTGGTGGTGAAAGCGTCGGCGGGCCGGACCCTGGGACCGCCCTGCAACTGCGCCTGCGCCGTCACCGAGACGATCGAGGCGCGGCTGTACGACGAGGCGCAGGCGCGCGCTGTCGGCGGCTGTGACGGTGGCATCCCCGTGCCGCCCTCCTCAACGGAGACGCCCGCCCGCCCGGACGCAGGGCTAGACATCCGGCTCGTCTGCGGGACGGTGCGCGACGAGTTCGGCGGGCTCGCGGGCCCGGAGTGCGCGTGCGAGCCGTGTGCTATCGACTACGGGCTCGCGGGCCGGCGCCAGTAGCGGCATCGGGTGTAAGAGGTCGCCCGGCCTCGCTGCCGCCTCCAACGCGCGCCCTTCGGAATGGGCGCCCCATCACACGTTGTCAGGAAGAAAGCCATGTCCACTCCCGCCGTCTTGCTGCTCTCCGGTGGCCTTGACTCGGCCACCTGCCTCGCTATCGCCCGGAGCGAGGGCTTCGACGTCCACGCGCTCACCGTTGCCTA
>JBMNNX010000255.1:0-9662 GCA_050942745.1 Myxococcales bacterium | reverse complement strand
ATGGCCATCCACTCGGCCAGGTGCGCCTCCAGGGCGGCGAAGCTCTCGAACTCCCGCCCTGCCAAGCCGTTGCGCTTGGCGTACTTCACCCCCGACTCGATCTTCCCCTTTGTCCGCGCTCGGTAAGACCCGCACGCCCGGGGCACCACGTCCCAGTCCCTGCAAAAGGCCAGATAGCTGGGGTGGAACACCACCGTCTGCGCCTGCCGGTCGTGCTTGAGCACCAGCGCCTTGGCGTTGTCGTTCAGGATCTCCTGCGGCACCCCGCCAAAGTGCCGGAATGCCGCGGCGATTCCCTCTCGCCAGTCGTCCTGGCGCTCGGAAAGGAACGCCTTCACGAAGATCCGCCGCGAATGACACAGCACCGCCACCAGCAAGTACACCTTCACCCGCTCGCCAGCGATGCGGACCAGCTTCTGCCCAAAGTCGATCTGCATCTGCCTGCCAGGCACCGTCTCGAACCGCACCGTGGCCACCGCGCTGGCCGCCAACTCGCGCCGACGCTCGGCGACCGCCCGCTGGACCGTGCGGACGCTCGCCTTGACGCCTTGCTCGGCGAGCAGTTGCTGCACAACCACCGCGTTGCCCTCCGCCACGCTCTCGAAAAGCGACACCGCCTTGGCGCTGGCCACCGCATCGAGCCGCCGCGCCTTCGGACGCACCTGCACCTCCGCCTCTGCACCCCCGCGCAAAAACCGCTTCACCGTGTTCCGCGCGATCCCCAGCGTCCGGCTGATCCGCTTGCTTCCCCAGCCCAGCTGCGCCACCTGTCGCAGCTGCTGTACTACCTCCGGCCCAACCATTGGCACCTCCTGACTCCGGGGTGCCACTACTCCCACCTCTCGCTCCATCCAACGGCCTCCTGTCTTCGGGCCCGGAGGGGGGCAGTCTTGCTGTCGCAAGGGGGGCAATATCAGTGTCGCTCTACAATTGGCGACTACTGCTACTACTAGGCTTACAAACGGTGATTCGATCGACCGAAGGCCGGTCCCCTGCCATCGCCGGCGGTGACACAAGAGCCGACTCCCCATCCTTGCTGATGCGGGCTCACTTGAACCGTGCTGGCCCCGTGCAACTGTCCGGGGGAGTCCCTGCTCCGACCCCATCAGATACAAGGGCCTGTCGTGGTCGCCCCGGGTTTCTTGCCGGTTCCATAACCGGGTCTGACCCCGCGTCGATGTGCTGTTGGTTAGGAGCTGACGCCCGCTTGCGTCGAAGCGGCGCGCTCCAGCCTGCGCTCGCGTGGCTGCCATCCGGAGCTGGCAGGCCTTCGATGAAACAGCGGGTATCAAGCTGCGCGGATGCGGCGCCAAAGGCAGTTGATGCTTTGACGGGCCGAAGTTGGGCCTGGCTTTCCAATGCGCCGCGCCAGGATCGGTTGGCGGTGGTTTGGCAAGATCAGGCCCCGGCGTAGCGGGCCCCCAGACTGACAATCGCGGGCCCGATCCCGCGCGCTTCTCGCCTTCGCGCGCCCATCAGCCGCAATCGCGCGAACCAAAACGAAAGGGCCCGCGACGCTTCGCCGCGGGCCCTTCCCATCTCAAGTCTCGATGCTCTACGGGACCAGGCTCGCCTGCGACGCCGCCACCTTGGTCACGACCTTGTCGCCGATGACGAGCTCGCGGAACGAGCGGATGATCAAGCCCGCCGACGCGTTCTCCTTGACGTCGAAGACCACGATCTGCGCGACGGTCTCCTCGGGGTAGTCGCGCGCTTCGTCCTCTCGGGCCGTGTGATAGAGCGGGTCGCCCTGGCGCACGACCGAGAAGGTGTTGCCCTCCTCGACGCCGTCGCGCGAGCCCTTGTCGATGAACACCACGTGGTGCTCGCCGAACATCGGGATGTTGGGGATGAGCGAGGCGAGGATGATGCCCTGGACCTCGCGCATGTTCGGCTTGGTGATGATCTGGCGCTCGAAGTTGCCGAGCGGGCCGATGAAGTCGCCGCGGTGGATGTCCTCGATGGTGCTCTCGATGATGCCGGTGACGACCTGCTGGTCTATCCCGGTGACGCGCAGGCTGCCCACGACGTGCGTCAGGTAGCCGTAGTGCTCGCCGGTCACCGGGTGGATGACCTTGCCGCCGGTGCGGAAGATCGAGTAGCGCTCGCCGAGTCGAACCGCCGAACGGTTGCGAAACCGCAGGTAGACCTTGTCGTAGGTCGAGAGCATCTGCTTCTCGGCCCAGGCGCGGTCGATGACGCCGGCCTCGTCGAGCTCGCGCACCGTCACCAGGCCGTCCTGGCGCAGCACCCCCTTCTTCTCCGGAACGTAGCCAATGCGCCTGCCCTCGGCGAGGGCGACGATGTCCTCCTCCTGCCCGAGCAGATCGACCTTGTGGATGCTGCCGGCGGTCAGGTCGGCGACCTCGGTGGGCATCGGCAGCTCTTCGGGCTCCTCGGCGCCCGCGGCGATCTCGATGGGCATCTCCTCGGAGGCCGGCGGATAGAAGCGCACGATGTTGCCCGGGTAGATCCAGTGGGGATTCTCGATCTCCGGGTTGTACGACCAGACCTTCGGCCAGTACCAAGGGTTGCCGAGGAAGCGCTGCGACAGATCCCAGAGGGTGTCGCCGGGGCGCACCGTGTAGGTCTCGGCGACCTGGTCGACGCCCTGCTGCGTCGGCGAGACCGGCGCGGGCGCGGCGACTTCGACGCTGCTCGACTCAGGCTCGACAACTTCAGGCCCGTCGACCTGCTCGGCTTCGGCCTCCTGGGCGACGACACTGCCCGGGATGAGCACGGCGGCCAGAGCCGCGATGATTGCCCGCTTCATGATTCCTCCTCGAGCGCTCTACTGCACAGCCGATACGCCGTCATCGTCCGCGAACTGGTTCAGCTCGCCCCGCGCCTGCCTGGCCGCGGAGCTCGTGGGATATCTCTTTATCACCTGCGTGAGCAGGGCATGCGCGTCGGCCGTGCGCTCGAGCGCCAGCTCGCACTGGGCCGCCGACAGCATCGCCTCCGGCGCCTGCTTCGCGAGCGGATAGTGGTTGGCGACCCGCTGGAACGTCCAGATCGCCATCTGCAGCTCTCCCGCCTGCTTCAACGCCAGGCCTGAGGCGTGGAGGATTTCGGCCGCGCGCGGGTGCGTCGGATAGCGATCGCACAGCGCGAGCGCGGCCTCGGAGCCTCGCGCCGTATCTCCGAGCGCGATGGCCTTGGCCACGGCTTGGAACTGCTGCTCGGGGCTCTGCCTCGCCTTCTGGGCGATGATCGCCGAGAGAAGCTCCTCGTCGTCTACGGGCTCGGGCTCCACCTTCACGGTCGCCAGGTGCGACGGAACGTAGACGCTCTCTGGCCGCCGCTCAGGTGTGGGCGCGCCCTCGCCAGCGACCGGGGCTTTCGGTCCCGAGAGCGCGAGCATCGCGTCGATGCGCCCCTCGAGCGACTCGAGCCGGCGCTCCAGCTCGGCCTGGCGCTTGAACATCGCCTGGAGCTGGGCGCGGGTTTCGGCCTCCGATCGCGCGGTCGCACAGCCGCTCACAAGGCACGCACCCATGGCCGCCGCACCAAGCATCGCCAGGCCCCAGGATCCGCCTCGGCGGGTCTTTCGCAGCTTGGAAGCCGTCGCGCACTCCGCTCGCAAGTAACCAAAAATCAAGGACTAATCGTCGTCGAATGATAAGTGTCGGCTCGAAGGGGTGTCAAGAAATCGACCGGTTTCCCGCCGGTGGAGGAGGCTCGGGGCGGTTCCGGCGGAGCCGCGGCGGCGCCGAGCCGGCGGGAATGCTTCCGGATTTCCCGCGCGACGGGTCACAGGACGACGCAGGCGAGATGCCGGCCCGTGACCCCGCGGTCGCGCCGGTGACTGAAGAAGCGGCCGGCGTCGCAGGCTGTGCAGCACGGCAGGACCTCGATCGCCTCCGGCCGCAGGCCCGCCTCGAGGAGCGCGAGCCGGCTCGCCTCGGCCACGTCGAGGTGCGGGCGAGCCCCGCTGCGATCGACGACCCCCGAGCCGAAGAGGGCTTCGAACTGCGCGGCCACGTCCTCGCCGACTTCGTAGCAGCAGCGCCGGATGGATGGGCCGATGGCGGCCAACATGCGCTTCGGGTCCGCGCCGTACAGCGCCTGAAGGCGCTCGGCCGCCTTTCGGGCGATGGAGAGCGCGGCGCTGCGCCAGCCGGCGTGTACTGCGGCAACCGCCGCGACGTCGGGCGCGTAGAGGAGGACCGGGACGCAGTCCGCGGTGCGCACGGCGAGCCCGACGCCCTTGGACCGCGTGACGAGCGCGTCGGCCTCGCCGACGGTGGCGGGCATGGTCTCGCCGGGAGTCGCCGAGTCGATCTCGAGGATCCGGTCGCCGTGAACCTGGCTGGCGGTGACGAGCTGCCCGGCGCTGATTTCGAGCGCCGAAGCGAAGCGGCGGCCGTTCTCCTCGACCCGCGCGAGGTCGTCGCCGACCGAGCGGCCCAGATTGAGCGAGGAGTACGGGCCTTCGCTCACTCCGCCCTCGCGGGTCGAAAAGGCGTGTCGGACGGGAAATCGCTCTGCCTTCAGGTACATGGGCCGGCCTCCGGGGGCGGACTGTGCGGCGGTCGGGTCTGGTCGGGCAGTCTAGCTGCGGGAGGAGGCGGGCGCGAAAAGTCCGCCCTCCGTGGCGCGCGCGCCGCCCCTCGCCCGCCGCTCGAGCCGTCAAGCCCGCGTTTCTACCCATGTTTTTTGCTCAGCCGGCTTGACGCAGGGCAGGCAACCGCCGCAGGCCCGCTTGCGTTGACAGCCCTACAACGAGCCGCCAAGAATGGCTGCCCCCCTCGCGCGGCTCGGACCACACCGCGCCTTTTGGCCGATGGCTCCCCGCCTTTGAGGTGACCGCGTTACAACTGCGTCGGAGAGCTCGAGCCTATGTCTGGTCCACCGTCGACATCGATCGGCCGCAGAATCGTCCTGACGGTCGGCGTGCCGATGCTCGCCGCCGCCGTGGTGGGCACGGGCATCTCGTGGATGAAGGCCCAGGAGATCCTGCGCGAGAGCGCTGCCGAGGAGGCCACCCTGCTCGCAGACATGGTGGCGACGAGCTTCGAGCTCGCCCTCGAGAGCGAACGGCCCAGCGCGCGCGGACACGGGCACATCGGCGCGCTCATCGAGTCCGAGCACCGCCTGCTCGAGCCGGTGCGTGCGCTTCGGGTCGTGGATGGCGAGGGCGTCATCCGTTGGTCGCGCGATCCCGCCGAGCACGGCCAGCGCCTCGCCGGCGCGGAGCGACTGCTCGCGACGCCGCCCGAGGGCGCCATGTTCCCGGAGGGCGGCGAGTACGTGCGCCCGCTCGGCGGCGAGGCCTGTGCCCGCTGTCACGGAGACAAGGGCGCCCGGCGCGGTGCCGTCCAGGTCGCCATCTCCAGGCCGCGTCAGGTCGAGGACGTCGAGCGCTTCTTCACCGCGGTGCTCTCCTTCACCGCCCTGCTCGCCGCCGCGCTGATCCTCGCCACCGGCCTCGCGCTGCGGCACACCGTGACCCGCCCCATCGCCAAGCTCGTCAACGTGATGCAGCGCGCCGAGAAAGGCGATTTCCTCGTGCGCGCCGAGGCCGACTCAGGCGACGAGATCGGCCACCTCGCTGCTGCCTTCAACTCGATGCTCTCGAGGATCACCGAGATGAAGGTGGCCGAGATCGAGACCGGCCGGGAGATGGAGTCGATGCAGCGCGAGCTCGCCCTCAAGGCCGAGCTCGAACGCCGGGTGCAGGAGGTGACGCTGCTGCTCGACGTCGCCCGCTCGCTCAACTCGACCCTCGAGCTCTCGGAGATCCTCAACCTCGTCACCGAGATGGTCGGCGTGAGGATGAAGGTTGACCAGTTCGCCGTCATGTTGCTCGACGAGCCGGCTTCCAGGCTCGAGGTCGCGGCGAGCTTCGGCTTGGATAAGGAGAAGATGGCCGGCTTCACGCTGTCGGTGGGCGAAGGCGCCTCGGGGATCGCCGCCAAGACGCGCGAGACGCTCTACATCCCGGACATCCACAGCGACGCGCGCTGGGTCGCCGGACCGCAGGATCCGAAGAGCGACACCTCGGTCCTGTGCGTGCCGCTGGTCTGGAAGGAGAAGCTGGTCGGCGTCCTCAACTTCGTGCGCTTTTCCAAGGCCGCCTTCAGCGAGAACGACATCGTCCTGCTGCAGCTCGTCGCCAGCCACGCCGCCGTGGCGATAGTCAACGCCCGGCTCTACTCGGAGACCAAGGAGTTGACGCTCACCGACGCGCTGACCGGGGTCTTCAACCGCCGCCACCTCTTCTCGCGGCTCGAGCTCGAGGTGGCCCGCTCACAGCGCTTCGGCTCGCCGCTGTCGGTGGTCATGATCGACATCGACCACTTCAAGCTGCTCAACGACACGCACGGGCATCCGGCCGGAGACGAGGTGCTCAAGCAGGTCGCTTCGCTGCTGCAGGGCGCGGTGCGCAAGGTGGACACCGTGGCCCGCTACGGCGGCGAGGAGTTCATGGTGCTGCTGCCGCGCAGCGAGCGCGACGAGGCCCTCGATGTCGCCGAGAAGCTGCGCCTGCTCGTCGCGCAGACCGACTTCCCCCACGCCGCTCAGCAGCCGGGCGGCCGCATCACCGTCTCCATCGGCGTGGCGAGCTTCCAGCGCGACGGCGAGTCCATCGAGGCGCTGGTCGACGCAGCCGACGCAGCGCTGTACGCCTCGAAGCGGGCCGGGCGCAACCGGGTGAGCCTCTACGAGCCCGGCATGGAGGCCCAGCCCGGCCGCGATCCGGTTGCCGGGCAGGCTCGGGCGGCGGCGAGCGGTGCTCTCGCAGCCGGCCCGAAGTCCGCGTCGTAGCGCGTCGGGAGCCGGCACAAGATCGGTCGCGCCAACTTCGTCCGCCTGCACCTGGTGCGCCTCGACGGTCGGCAGCGCGCGTCTCCGTCGGAGGCTCCGTCGCCAGGACGAGAGTCGCTATCCCCTGTCGCGCAAACGAAAACCCCGGGAGCGACTGCGCCCCGGGGTTCGTCTGACACCGCGCTGTCGAGGGCCGGCTAGCCGCCCGGGTTGATGGAGGTGATCTTCATGAGGTCCAAGCCCCCGGTATAGCCGTACGACACGTAAACGTCGTAGCCGTAGACGGTCACGCCCACCTTCGCGTCGGCGGTTATCCTCTGCGGCCCCGCCTGGCTCGAGGAGATGGGCACGCGGTAGACGTGGTAGCCACCGGCGATGTTGCCGACCTGCAGCCCCGGGAAGTTGGCGGTCGTGAGGGTGCGGTTGTTGACCCGGATGTTCGCGCTGGCCGACTGCGTGACGAGCGACAGGTAGTTGTGCTTGAGGGTCGGCGATGTGAGCACGTTGTAGTCCATGCGCCACTGCTCGATGGGCGGGGTGAGGATGAGCGCCGGATCGCCCTCGTCGGCGTTGGGGTTGGCGCTCTGGCCAGTAAAGTACTGCGAGAGCATGACCGGCTGGTCGGAGACGATGGTGAAATCGCCCGAGTGCACGAACTCGACCCAGGGCGCGGTCGGTCGCGAAGAGTCCATCGGTGGCAGCGTGCAGGTGCCGTTGACGCAGATGCCCGGCTGAATCACCGCGTTCGGCGGCGGCGAGATGGTGAAGCGCGTGCCGTTCGGGCAACTGCTCGTTCCGCAGCCGGCCACGACCCGCCAATAGTCGGGCGAGGGGTTGGGGACCTGCGCCCCGTTCGCGGTCTTGTACGGGACCGACTTGATGCCCGCGTAGCTCTTACCCCACGACGAGAAGGGCACTATCATCTCTTCGATGTGGTCGCAGGCGAATCGGTTGAAAGGCTTGAAGGTGCAGTCGGCACCGGAGAAGACGGCGACCGGAGCCGGCTCGCCCGTCGTGAGGCTCTCCGAGGTGACGACGGTCCCTGTCGGGTCGGACGCATACCGGCAGACATCGCCGTAGCCCTGCGAGGCGACTTCGGAGGGCACGCACTGCACTGCTGTCCCGTCCACGTCGGTCCAGAACTGCAAGAGGTCGTACTTGTTGAGCGTATAGACCTTGGTCGAGCCCTTGGGCTGAGCGGCGATGGGGACTCCGCTCCTCGCGGCCACCGTCGCGGCGGAGAACTTGATGGTCACCTTGGTGTTGTCCTGGACGCCGACCACCGCGAAAAAGGCCGGAACCGGGAACGCCGGCCGGTTCTTGCAGGTCTTGACCAGGCTGCCGATGCACTGGTTGCCCGGTCCGGGGCAATCGGCGTTGCTCGAGCACGGGAAGTTCGTCGGCCCTGTCAGCGTGATGTGCTCCTGGCCGAGCACCACGTAGGCTGCGCCGAGGATGTGCGCCGGGATCAACAGCGAGCCGTCGTTGGTGTAGCTGCAGTTGGTGCATTCCCCCGTCAACGGGTTGAGCTCCGGAACGCTTCCCACGTAGGCCCCCACCGGATTGAACTGGTAGGCGGTGATCGGCAGGTCCGAGACGACGTGATAGGCGTACGGCAGCAGGCCGGTTCCGCTCACCGCCTGCCACGGCAGCCTGATGATCTGCAGCGCGCCGGGCTGCACCGTGATGAAGCCGTTCGCGTCGGGCGAGGGGGACGAAGGCGAGACGACCTCCGAGCTGCCCGCCTTCCGCGTCACCTTCACCTTCACTGCTGTCGCGTTCGGGTTCGAGACGACGATCGCGTACTCGCTCACCTCGGTCGGCTGGGTACCGTCGTTGGCGCCGCCCTTGAACATGCCGTCGAGCTGCGAGTTGGTCGTCACCGCTGCCCAGTACTCGCAGCCCTGGTATGAGGACTCGCGCGCAGCCTGGCCGCATGGGTCGTAGCAGGCGTTCTCGCGGCAGGTCGCGCTGGGGGTCGAGTACTGATCGAAGGTGCGGCAGTCCTTGGCCTCGTAGGCCGTGCCGTCTGCCTTGCAGATCTCGATCTCCGTCGTCGAGCCTTCCTTGCAGCGCCTGTCGCCCGGCGTGCAGAACGGCTCGACGCAGGCCGGGGCTCCGCTCTCTTCGGAGCACTGGCCGGTGACCGGACAATACTGCTTCAGCCAGGCGAGGCCGTCGGGCTGGCAGGTCTCGAGCGAGCGGCCGTCCTCGCTGCAGCGCTGGACGTTCGGGGTACAGAGCTGGCAGCGGCCATACTCGGGGACGCAGCGCGCCGGCGGGCCGGTTTCCGGGTCCTGGCAGGGCTGCTCAATCCACTGATCACCCTTCTCGTTGCACACCTCGATCGCCCGTTCGCCCTTGCAGCGCTGGGTCCCCGGCGTGCAGACAGCGCAGTAGTAGCCCGTGGCCGCCGCGGTGCAGAAACCCTCCGCGGGGCAGACCTCGGCGTCCACCCAGACACCGTCCTGGCACGTCTCGATGGCCTTCTTCGGCGCCTGGGCGCACCGCAGCGCGCCGTTCGTGCAGACCGTCACCCCTGCGTCCGGTTCGGGCTCGACCGGCCTCGGCTTGCAAGTGCCGGTGACGACCTCGCAGTAGTGATCGGTAGGGCAGCCCACGTCGTTCTGGCAATAGCAGGTGCCAAAGCGCGCGACCTGGCCGGCCGGACACTCGATGATGCCAGCGTCGAAATCGGTCACAGGTGTGAGATGCGTGTCATCGCCACAGCCACCTGCGAGCAGAACGGCACCGGCGAGCGCGGCAGCGGGTGCGAGCCGAATGGACAACATGGGACCTCCCCTGGCTATCTGGGCGGCGAGGAAAAGTGCCCCTTTATACAAGATTGCCTTCCCGACTTGAACTCGGGCGTCCGCCAGGCTACCCGCCGC
>JBMNNX010000254.1:0-9685 GCA_050942745.1 Myxococcales bacterium | reverse complement strand
CGCGAGCCGGCGCCGGCTTACCCCGCGGTGAGCGTCAACTCGGCCGCGCCGACGGGGCCCGCGGCGCGAGGCGCTCCCGCGGCCACGTCCTGGTCCCCTCCCCCGAGGGCGCCCCGGCCTATGTGACAGGCCCGCGTCACGCCCTTTGGCTTCGCTGACCTGCTGCGCCGCGGCGCCTCTGTCGGCGGGACCGACGGCGAGGGGACCAGGGGCCAGCGCAGGCACGCCAACGAAGGGATTACCCAGTGTCGGATCGTCGCAGCGACGCCTCCAGGCCGCAGCCCGAGGGATGAGCAAGGCGGGACGAAGAAGCCTCGTCCGCGCAGGCGCGGCCCACGCGTCCGGCTGAACGGCTTTCGCACGAAGGATTCTTCGGCTCAGTCAGTCATCGGCCAGCCGACAGGCTTGAACGCCGGGCTGTGGTGATTGGTCCCCTGTTCCTCGCCGTGACCGACGTGGCCGAGCGCGCGCAGGTCCCGGTCGATGCCGGCCTCGACCTGCCGCGCGAGCTCGGGGCTGAAGAACATGGTCGCGTGGCCGCGATCGAAGGCCTTCACCCGGCGCACGCCCCAGCGCTCGGACCACTCGAGGATGGGCGGCTCGGGCGCGATGCGGTCGTAGCGGCCGTAGTAGACCGAGATACGGCGCGGATCGACCCGCGGGCGCATCGGCATCGGATCGAGCGCCCGATAGGCGCGCAGCGCCTCCTCGGCCGAGAGCCCGATGGCCAGCAGCCGGTCGCGGATGGGCGCCATCTCCGGCTGGAACATCAGCAGCTCCCAGCGGATAACCGGGACGATGACGGTGAGGAAGGCGAAGCTGTCGTCCCAGCTCGCGACACGCAGCAGGATCCAGCTCCCCATCGAGCTGCCCATGGCGCCGATCTGCCGGACGCCCTGGGCGCGCAGCCAGGCGATGAGCGTGCGCATGTCGGCGGTCGCTTGGGCGAAGGCGTTGAGGTGGTCGGGGAACTCGGTCGCGAGGAACGCGTCACCCGAGGCATAGCCCGCGGGCGTGCGCTCGAGGTGGTAGGGCGGCACGAAGAAGACGACGTCGGCGTCGCGGGCGAGGATTCTGCGAAAGTAAGGGATGAGCCCGGCGACGCTCGCGTCGGAGGTGGACTGCCCGGGCGACCAGAGCACCACAGGCCGCTCGCCCAGCTTGCCCTTGCGATAGACGTACGCCCGCGCGATGTCCGACTCCGGGTACTGGAGCCGGAAGGAGCTCTCGAAGGTGAGCTCTTCCTGCGTGATCGTCGGGTCGCTGATGCGATGCCGCACCAGCGGCGCAACCGTGATCTGCGGGATCTCGAGCGGGCGGGTCATCCAGTCGAGCTCGCTGCTGCGCACGAAAGGCAGCGACGGAGGCGCGCTCGGAGCCTGGGCGCCGCTGGAGATCAGCTCTGCCTTCTGGCTCAGGACCCAGGAATCGAGCTGGCGGTTGATACCCGCGCAACCGGTTGACGCCGTCGCCACCAGCGCTGCCAGACCGAAAGCCCGCGCGCCAGCGGCGCGCGCACGCCGCGGACGGCAGAGACTTCGCTCGCCCATCCCCACCTCGCCCAAACCGTGATCTCGGTTTAGGCATTCGGGCGCAGCTCAGCCAGCCGGGGGTCCGGCTTCGCGCGCGGCGAGGCGGCGCGTTTCACGTCAGTGGAGAAGCATCTTCTCACCGCGCCGCAGCGGCGGGGCCTGGTTTGGACGACGACGTCGGGCCTCCGCCATCGAGACCACCTCGCGGCGCCCGCCGAGCGGCGCATCAAAGCTCGGGCGCATCGAAGCGCTGAAGTCCGCCCTGATTCCGCGCAGCGCGCGAGCGCCCGGATTGCCCCGCGCCAACCTCTCGCTCGCTCGGCGCCTGGAGCCTTCAGCCCGCCTTGCTGCCCCGCCGTATCCGCGCCCAGAGCCGCGACAGCCACGAGCGCGAGCCGCCCGCGGGCCGCTCGCCGGTGCGCGCGCGCCGGGTCTGCTTCTCGGCCTGCGCGGCCAGCTTCGCCTTCACCGCCTCGGGCGTGTCGCGGGTCGAGAGCGTCGCCTTCACCTCGGCGCCCTTCGACCTCTCTTTGGCGGTGATGGTGAGCAGGCACTCGGCCGACAGCGCGAACTCGACGCCGATCTTCACCGTGCCCTTGGGACCTTTGGGCAGCGGCGCGAGCTTGACCGTGCCGAGCAGCTCGGCGCCGTCAACCCGCTCCGAGTCGCCCTGGAACACCGAGAGCTCGAGCTCCTCCTGGTTGTCCTTGGTCGTCGCCAGCTCGTAGGTCTTCGAGTGCGGCAGCGCGGTGTTGCGCTCGATGATCTTCTTGAAGCGCCCGCCGGGCAGGCCGATGCCGATGGACATCGGCAGCACGTCGATGAGGACGATTCCTTCGTCCTTGCCGAGCGAGTGGCCAAAGAGCGCGGCGCCGAGGCCGACCGCCTCGTCGGGATGGACGCCTTTGTGCGGCGCCTTGCCGAGGAACGCCTCGAGCTTCTTGTGGATGAGCGGCACGCGCGTCATGCCGCCGACGAGCAGCACCTCGTCTACGTCGTCCACCTGCTTGCCCGCCGCGTTGATCACCTCGGCGCACACCGCGATGGTGCGGTCGACGAGCGGCGCAATGAGCAACTCGAACTCGGCGCGGGTCACCGTGGCGGTGAGGTCATACGGCTTGCCGTCCTTCACCATCAGGAACGGGACGTGGACCTTGGCGCCGACCTTCTCGGAGAGCTCGAGCTTGGCGCGCTCGGCGGCCTCGACGACGCGCTGGCGCGCCACCTCGTCGCCGGAGAAGGGCACGCCGTTCTTGAGCTCGAACTCGGCGAGCAGGAAGTCAACGAGCTTCGAGTCGAAGTCAACGCCGCCTAGGAAGGTGTCGCCGCCGGTCGCCATCACCTCGTAGACGGTGTCGTTGAGCTGCAGCAGCGAGGCGTCGAAGGTGCCTCCGCCCAGGTCGTAGACGAGCAGCGTCTTCTGTAGGTTGCGCCCGTAGCCGTAGGCGAGCGCAGCGGCGGTCGGCTCGTTGACGATGCGCTCGACATGCAGCCCCGCCAGCTCGCCGGCGACTCGCACCGCCTGCCGCTGGTGATCGTTGTAGTAGGCCGGGACGGTGACCACCGCCCGCTGCACGTCGACCGCCAGGTGCTGGCTGGCGACGCGGCGGGCCTCGGCGAGGACCATCGCCGAGACCTGCTCGAGCGAGAAGACCGCGCCGCCGAGGCGCACCGCGGCCTCGCCGCGCGGACCCTCGATGATCTCGTAGTTGAACCGCTCGGCCACCCTCTGGACGACCGGCGAGTGGTACTTGAGGCCAATCAGGCGCTTGGCGCCGAAGATGGTTCGCTTGGGGTTGGTGAGGATCTGGTCCTTGGCCGGATGGCCCACGAGCACCTTGTTGCGGCTGCTCAGCGAGATGATCGAGGGGACGGTATTGTGGCCCTCGCGCGAGGGAACGACGTAGGGCTTTTCGCCCTTGACGCAGGCGACGCAGGAGTTGGTCGTCCCCAGGTCGATGCCGATGATCGGCCCGGTCGGTTTGCTCGGGGGCGGGACGACCTTGTCGAGCGGCGACTCGATGTGCGCCGGGCCTGCGGCCTTGGCCGTGCCCACCGCAGGCGGGACAACCGGCGGCGCGGCCCCGGCCTTCTGCGCCACCTCGGAGACGTGGAAAGAGAAGATGGTCGCCGGTTGGGGAGCAAACTCGCCGCACGCGGCTCCGACGCCAGTCGGAAGGGGTGGCAGCGGCGCCTCGGCGCCGGGCCGCCCGGTGCAGGCCCTCGCGACCAGCGACCGGCTCGCCTCGTCGAGCTGGAGGAACTTGACGCCCATGCCCCGGACGCCCTCGCCCGCGACGCCGGTGGTGAAGGAGACGACCCCGAGGAAAAAGAGCGCCCGCTCTCCCGAGCGAAGCTGCAGCTCGACCTGGACGAGGCTGCCGACCGGCGACGGGTCCTCGACCCGCAAATAGGCGCCGCCGGCGGTCAGAGAAGCCGCGAACCTCTGTATGAAGTCTTCGATCGAGGCATGGGGGAGCTTGACCGTGAGGTTCCGGGGCTTGCCAGTAGCGGGGCTGCGTTCGTCGGGCATCGTCGGCCTCGCGGAGTGCGGCGCAAACGTCGACTCTCGATGAGTGTAGCGGACTGGAGCGAGCTGGCGAGCCTTTGGCGTGCCCCAAGACTTCAACGCGCCGACGGGCCGCACCCACTAAGAGCTCAGAACCAGGCTGAGCTTGATCGCGAGGTCCCGAGGCACGAACGGGCATCGTCGGCCTTGCGGAGTAGCTGGCAGAACGCAAGTGCAGCCGCCACGCGCCACCGCAAACGGCGGCGCTCCCTCCGCTTTGAAGGCGAGCAGGCGAGCCCTTGGGCCGCCCCAAGCCTCACCGCGCCGACAAGTCGCGCTCACTCCCAACTCACAACTGATAACTCACAACTTTTCGTCGCTTCCCGCTACCTTGTCCACTTCCGCGCACTTTCCGGACGAAGAAAGGAGCCCTCGTCATGAGAGCCTTCGCTCGATCGCTCGCCACCCTGCTTGCCGTCCTGCCTCTCGCCTTGCCGGCGCGCGCGCAGCAGCCCGCCGCTACGCCGGAGCAGGCGAAGGCATTCGTCGCCGACGTCAACCGCGAGCTGAAGCGGCTGCTCGCCCGGGTCGAGACCGCCGAGTGGATCAAGGCGACCTACATCACGCCCGACACCGAGCGAAACGCGGCCGAAGCGAACGAGGCGCTGATGGCCTACCTGTCGAAGGCCGTCGCCGAGTCGATGCGCTTTCGCGGCCTGAAGCTCGACCCGGAGACCGCCCGGGCGCTCGATCGGCTGCGCCTGTCGACCCCGCTTCCGGCACCGAGCGATCCAGCCAAGCGCGAGGAGCTCGCCGCGACGGCCGCCCGCCTCAGCTCCATCTACGGCCGCGGCCAGTGGTGCGGCAAGGACGACAAGAGCTGCCGCGACCTCGGCGCGCTCGAGGACGTGATGCGCAAGAGCCGCCGCTACGACGAGCTGCTCGACGCCTGGGCGGGCTGGCGCACCGTGGCCCGGGAAATGAGGCCGGCCTACGCGCGGCTGGTCGAGCTCTCGAACGAGGGCGCCCGGGAGATCGGCTTCTCGGACCTCGGTGAGCTGTGGCGCGCCGGCTACGACATGAGCCCGGCCGAGTTTGAGAAGGAGACCGACCGGCTGTGGCTACAGGTCAAGCCGCTCTACGACAGCCTGCACTGCTACGTGCGCGCCCGCCTGCAGAAGCTCTACGGCGCAGACAAAGTGCCTTCGGACGGCCCGATCCCCGCGCACCTGCTCGGCAACATGTGGGCGCAGGAGTGGACCAACATCTACCCGCTGGTCGAGCCGTATCAGGGCCACGCGAGCCTTGACGTCGACAGCGCCCTGAAGCGCCAGAATTACGAAGCGATCAAGCTCACCCGGCTCGCCGAGTCGTTCTTCACCTCTCTCGGCCTCGATCCGCTGCCGCAGACCTTCTGGGAGCGCTCGATGTTCACCAAGCCGCGCGACCGCGACGTCGTCTGCCACGCGAGCGCCTGGGACGTCACCTACAACGACGACCTGCGCATCAAGATGTGCATCAAGGGGACCGAGGAGGACCTGATCACCATCCACCACGAGCTTGGGCACGTTTACTACTACCACGCGTATTACAAGCTCCCGGTGCTCTTCCAGTCCGGCGCCAACGACGGCTTCCACGAGGCGGTCGGGGACGCGCTGACGCTGTCGATCACCCCCGCGCACCTGAAGAAGATCGGCCTGCTGAAGTCGGCGCCGAAGGACGACAGGGCGCTCATCAACGTGCAGATGAAGGACGCGCTCGAGAAGGTCGCGTTCCTGCCCTTCGGCAAGCTCATCGACCAGTGGCGCTGGGACGTCTTCTCGGGGAAGGTGACGTCCGACCGCTACAACGAGGCGTGGTGGGCGCTGCGGCGCAGCTACCAGGGCGTCGCGGCGCCGGTCGAGCGCACCGAGGCCGACTTCGACCCGGGCGCGAAGTACCACATCCCGTCGAACGTGCCGTACACCCGCTACTTCCTCGCGCGCATCCTCCAGTTCCAGTTCCACCGCGCGCTCTGCCGCTCCGCCGGCCACACCGGCCCGCTGCACGAGTGCTCGATCTACGGAAACAAGGAGGCCGGCAAGAAGCTGCAGGCAATGCTGGCGCTCGGCGCGAGCAAGCCCTGGCCCGAGGCGCTCGAGGCGATGACCGGCGAGCGCCAGATGGACGCGACGGCGCTGCTCGAGTACTTCGCGCCGCTGAAGAAGTGGCTCGACGAGCAGAACAAGGGCCGCACCTGCGGGTGGAAATGAGCTTCGCCCTCGTCGCCGCGCTCTTCGCGCTGCTCTTCGCCCTCCTCGCGCTGTCGCTCCGGGCGCTGGCCGCCACCGGCGTGCCCGTTTTCGCCTCGAGCGAAGAGGCGGTCCGCGCGGCGCTCGATCTCCTCGA
The DNA here is from genome assembly GCA_050942745.1 of Myxococcales bacterium. GTDB lineage: Bacteria > Myxococcota > Myxococcia > Myxococcales > UBA5297 > UBA10939. Next base: position 3,256 of record JBMNNX010000254.1, on the reverse strand, counting down.
CCTGAAGGACGGCGAGACGCTCTTCGATCTCGGCTGCGGCAACGGTCAGGTCCTGCGCGCGGCGCGCCGCCGCGCGAAGGTGCGGGCATTCGGCTACGAGCTGAACCCCTTCGCTTTCGCGGTGGCCGCGCTGCGCAGCCTCTTCGACCGCGGCGTGCGCGTTCGCCCCCTCGACTTTCGCCGCGCGAGGCTGCACGAAGCTGACGCGGTCTTCCTCTATCTGTTGCCGCGAGCCATTGAGCGGCACATCGAGCTGTTCGAGGACGGGCTCCGAGAAGGCACGCGCCTCGTCTCGGTCGATTTTCCGGTGCCCGGTTGGACCGAGGCGGCCCGGCGCGAGGTCGGACCGCTCAAGCAACCGGTGCGGCTCTACATCGTCGGCGAGCACCGGCGGCCGGCCCCGTGGGCCCCAACGATTGATGGGCGGGGCACGAACGTGCCCGGGACCGCCGTGCTCTGAACGCGTTGGTGGGGGCGCATGGCAATTCGCCCGGCCCGGCAGGCCCCGACGATTGATGGGCGGGGCACGAACGTGCCCGGGACCACCGTGCTCTGAACGCGTTGGTAGGGGCGCATGGCGATGCGCCCGGCCCGGCAGGCCCCGACGATGGATGCCCGTACGCCGCGGGAGGTGGGAGGGCTGGCGTCTCGCCGGCCAGCGCACGTTGGCGGGCTTGCGCTCCGCCGTCCATCCTTCGTCTCCGCTCGTCCCGGGAGGCTGCGCTCAGGAAGGCGAGCCAGGGGGCTTCCACGCATTGACGACGCCCCCAGAGGTCCGGAGTCTGCGGGCCGGGCGCAGCCATGCGCCCCTACCAACCCAACCGATTCCGAACCCGGAAAGGCCTACCGCGCGTCGCGATCACCGCGGCGGGCGTCCCCGACCCGCCCTCGGGGCGATTCTCGTGCGCCAGGGTGATGGAGCTGGGGATGGCCGGCGACTCACCGGCCAACGCGCGTTGGCGGGGCTGAAGCTCCGCCGTCCAGCCTTCGTCTCGGCTCGTTCCTCGGGAGGCTGCGCTCAGGATAGCGAGGCCGGGGAACTTCCAAGCATTGACGGCGCCCCCAGATGTCCGGGGTCTGCGGGGCCGGGCGCCATTTCAATCGCCCCACACAACCCCCAGACCCAACCCCGCACGCCGACCGCGTCGCGAGCACCGCGGCGGCGATGGCCGCCCCCACGGCGAGCGCGCCGGCGAGGATCGCCGCACCGATGCGCCACGCCGAGTACGGCGCCTTGCCGATGACGGTCTCGGCTTTCTGCCCGTGCACGACGACCCGGTAGAGCCGCTGCTTGTATCGGTAGGCGAGCACGTAGGCAGGCAGCGCGTAGCGCACCGTCTCCAGGCCCGTGAGCCTGATCGCCACCTTCAGCTTGCGGATCTTGCTTCCAGGCACCTCGGCCTTGGCGACCCGCTGGCTCGCCTCCTTCTCGATGGCCTCGACGACGAGCTTGCGCGCCCCAGAGCGCGCGGTGTCGAACCGCTCGACCGTCGCCTCGGCCGGCCCGCGCGGCGACTCGGCGGCCATCGACAGCGCGTAGTCCGGGGCCAGCGCCTCACACTCCTTCGCCGTCAGGCCTCGGGAGGCGGAGACGACCACGTCGCGAAAGACGTACGAGGTCTGCCCGGAGTGCGGCGCCCACGCCGCCCGGCCCGCGCCGGCATCCGAATCCGCGGTCCAGCTCACCAGCGCCTTGGCGTTGAAGACCCAGGCCGGCCACCAGATCGCCTTCATCGCGTCGAGGGTCGAGCGCGCCGCTAGGTCGGCCGGTCGGAACCAGGACTTGCGAGCGAGGAAACGCCCCAGCGCCTTCCGGGCGTCGTCCGGGCTCACGGTGAAGGGAAGGTAGGCCTGCGCCTGCTCGACCGGATCTTCGGGCGTCTCCACCCGCATCACCGAGCCGCAGTAGCCGCACTTCGGCGCTTGCTCCTCGGCCGAGTAGGTGATCGAGGCGCGGCAGCTCTCGCAGCGTACGATGACGACCTGAGCCTCGGCCGCATCCCGGCGCGCCGGCGCGGTGGCGAGCCCGCAGACCGGACAGCGCAGATCGTCGGGCTCGAGCGCGCACTGGCAGCGCGAGCAACCGTTCGACTCAACCTTTGCCGCTTCCTGCAACCTTCCTCCTAGCCTCCGCTCAGGGCAAATACGACGGCGGCGACGACCGCGAGAAACGCGGCGACCGCCGCGCCGATCTTCAACCACGAGAGCGGCGTCTCACCGTGGACCTCGCCCGACTGGCCGTTGATGACTATCCGCACCGGGGCGGCCTTCTCGCGATAGCGCGCGGCCATCACCCACACCGGCACCAGGCACAGGTCGAGCGCCTCGTTCGACAGCTCGGTCGACCGCTCGAGCCCTCGATGCTTGTCGCCGGGCATGAAGCCGTCGAGCCGCTTGCCCGTGCGCTCGAGCGCCTCGCTGCGGGCCAGCTCCAGGCACTGCTGGCTGCTAATCGAGGGCTCCTCCGCCGCCCAGCCGCTCAGCAGCGCGGGGTCGTAGCGCCGCAGCAACCTCAAGTCGAAGGGCTCAATCGCTTCGAGCTCCTCGTTGGCCAGCCCGCGCGAGGCGGTCACGAGCACGTCGGGGATGTACTCGGCGAGCCGGCCGGATAGCGAGCGCCACTCCGTCTCGGTGACCGTGCGGGTCTTCCTCACGGTCTTCCCATTCTCGGTCGTCGTGTAGCTCTCGGTGCGCTGGTACTCCTCGCCGATCTCGGCGCTGAAGGCCGAGCTCGCCGCCGAGCTGTAGAGGTAGGCGGGCACGTAGACGCCGCGCACGTTCTCGACCGCGGCCTTGTGCACGCCCTTCTTCGCGAAGAGGCTGCGCGTACGAAGCCAGTCGGCCGCCCGCTCGCGCGCTTGGATCTGGCTCACCGCGAAACCGAGGACGAAGCTCGGCGAGGGCCGCTCCGGATCGGCCGCGCGCTCGACTATCGAGCTGGCGGCGCAGTACGGGCACTCGATGGTCCGCAGGTTGGCCTCGAGCACGAGCCGGGCACCGCACGAGCTGCACTGGACGTTCAAGGTTCGCCTCACCTCCCGCTCGGAGAGGTATCCGCTATCCTGCGGCGGTCGTCCAGTTCAGCGCATCGCTCGAAAGGCTACTCGAGGCGACGGGCGCAGGCATGCCCGGCTCGGGTTCGAGCGCGGCGCGGCTGCGATGGCTCGCGCCGGCGGTCTCGCTCTAGGTGGCTGGTGTTAAGCGACTCTCTCTGAGGGCGCGGTGGCTGTGGAAAACCACTATGCACCTGAGCGCG
>JBMNNX010000362.1:0-5525 GCA_050942745.1 Myxococcales bacterium | reverse complement strand
CGGGCGCATTGCCAGGCGCCCCTACCGCGTCGCGGAGCGCCGGCCTTCGTGCCGGCGGCCCGGGACCCTCGAATTCGCCGGGTTCCAGCTCGATTTCGCGACGGGCGCATCGCCAGGCGCCCCTACCGCGTCGCGGAGCGCCGGCCTTCGTGCCGGCGGCCCGGGACCCTCGAATTCGCCGGGTTCCAGCTCGATTTCGCGACGGGCGCATCGCCAAGCGCCCCTACCGCGTCGCGGAGCGCCGGCCTTCGTGCGCCTTCGTGCCGGCGGCCCGGGAGCCACGAATTCGCCCGATTCCAGCTCGATTTCGCGACGGGCGCATCGCCATGCGCCCGTACCGCGTCGCGGAGCGCCGGCCTTCGTGCCGGCGGCCGGGGACCCTACAGCTCGCTCTTCAAGTAATCCGCGAAGAGCCCGGCGACCGACTCAATCTCGAGCAGGTTGGAGCGCAGCTCGAGCGCGCGCGGATGGCTGTCGGTGCAGACGATGTGCTCGAAGAGGGCCGTGCGCTGGAGTCGCCCCAGCGCATCGCCCGGGAGCACGCCGTGCGTCGCGACAGCCGAGATGCTCGCTGCACCCGCGGCCCGATACGCGTGCGCCGCGTTGATGAGCGAGCCTCCGGTCCGAATCATGTCGTCGTAGATGACGACGTTGGCGCCCTGGACGTGGGCGCTCACCGCGGTCACCTCGGTCGTGCCGTCCTCGTGCCGGCGCTTGAAGACGAACGAGGCGGTCACCCCCGCGTCGAGCGCCATCCGCTCGACCCACTTCGCGCGCCCCGCGTCGGTGGCGGCGAGCACGAAGCTCGGCCCGGCGATCCGCTGCGCCGCGCGCATGACGATGGGTGTGCCTCGCAAGTGCACCGGTCGAATGGCGCCCTCGAAGTAGAAGGGGACGCCTTCCGAGTGCAGGTCGAGCAGCACCACGCGGCTGCCGGTGGCGGGCACCGGGATGGACGACAGCAGGCGGGCCCGGGTCTTCGCCGTGACGATCTCGCCGGGCTTCGAGACCCGCTCCATCGTGGCGTAGCCGAAGAACGGGATGACCAGCGTCAGGCTGCGCACGTCCTCCTGCACGAGCCCGCAGGCGAGGTCGTAGAGCTCGAGCGTCTCGGTCTCGCTGATCGTCCCACCGACGACCACCGCGTCGCGGCCGTCTACGTCGCTGAGGATGCGCTGGTAGTGCTCGCCGTCGGGGAACTGCTTGCGCTCGACCTCGCCGAGATCGAAGCCGGCGAGCGCGGCGATCTGCCGCTGCATGTCGGAGTAGGAGCTGGTCCCGAAGACGAGTGGCTTGTCGTTCTTCATTCCTGGAGCTTCCTCGCTTGGAGAATGAGCCGGGTCTTAACCTGGTGAAGGGTCATCTCGAGGCCGACCGGGTAGGTGTGTGGATTGAGAAAGCGCTTGATGCCCGGGTGCAGCATCGAGAGCTGGCTTCTCGTCCTTTCGCGCGATTGCTCGAGTGCAGGCGGCTCATAGACGCGTTGACCGCCTCTGAATACCGGAACGAGCAGGTCTTCGCTCAGCGATTCCTCCGGGAAGCGCTTGCGGCGCGTCGAGTCGGACTGGTCGACGATGGTCGGCGGGCTCTCGCCCGGACCGAGCAGCTCGTCCCAGATCATGTCGCCGGCGAAGAGCCCTTCGGAGGTGAAGCGGCGCGTCTGCAGGACGCCGGGCGTGGTGGTCTTGGCGAGCTGCTCGGAGAGCTTGAGCCGATGCTCCCAGCGGCCATCGGGCCCGCGCACCGCCGACAGCTTGTAGATGCCGCCGAGCGCCGGTTGATCGAAGGCCGTAGTCAGCCGCGTGCCCACGCCCCAGATGTCGATGCGCGCGCCCTGGTCATGGAGGCTCTCGATGATGCGCTCGTCGAGGTCCCCGCTGGCGACGATCTTCGCGCCGAGGAAGCCCTCCTCGTCGAGGATGGCGCGGGCGCGGGTGCTCAGGTACGCGAGATCGCCGGAGTCGAGCCGGATGCCGATGAGCTCGTGGCCCTGACCGCGAAGCCAGCGTCCGGTCCGCGCCGCGCGGCGCGTGCCCTCGAGGCTGTCGTAGGTGTCAACGAGCAGGATGCAGTTGTTGGGCATCGCCTCGGCGTAGGCCTGGAAGGCATGTTGCTCGTCCTCGAAGGTCAGCACCCAGCTATGCGCGTGCGTGCCGCGCACCGGGATGCCGAAGAGCCTGCCGGCGAGCAGGTTGGAGGTTGCATCGACGCCACCGACGAAGGCGGCGCGGCACGAGGAGACGCCGCCGTCGATACCCTGGGCGCGCCGCAGGCCGAACTCGATGACCGGTTGGTCCTTGGCCGCGAGCTTCACGCGCGCCGCCTTGGTCGCAATCAAGGTCTGGGAGTTCACCAGCGTCAGCAGCGGCGTCTCGAGGAGCTGGCAGTGGAGGACCGGGCCTTTGACGCGCAGCAGCGGCTCCTGCGGAAAGACGACCGTGCCCTCGGGGACCGCGTCGATGTCGCAGGCGATCCGCAGGCCGCGAAGGTGAACGAGGAAAGCCGGCTCGAACAGCGGCTTGCCGTCAGCGCCGTCGAGCGAGGCGAGGTAGGCGAGGTCGTCGTCGTCGAAGCGCAGCGTCTCCACGTAGTCGATGGCCGGTCCCAGCCCGCAGGCGACCGCAAAGCCGCCCTGGAACGGGAGCTCGCGAAAGTGCAGGTAGAAGACGGCCTCGCGCTCGGCGACGCCCGACTTCCAGTACGCGTAGGCCATCGTCAGTTGGTACAGGTCCGTCAGCAGCGCGAGCGACGGCCGATACAGCTCGCTCGGAACCCTCATCGACACCCCCGGGAAAACGCGAGCGCCAGTCAACGCGCGGGCCAACGGAGCGGTCAAGGCGACAGCGGGCATTCGTAGGCCGTTGTGCCATCTCGCAGACGGCGGGAGGCCGGGGCTCGCTCGACGAGCGTGGTGAGCACGCGGGACCGCTTCGCCCCCGAATGTCCAGGCGAGCCGGCCTCACGCTTGCGCTTCTTGCTCTTCGCTGCTGCCGCTATCGGCTGTAGCGCGTGACGAAGACGCCTGCGCCATCGGATGGAGCGGCGGCGGTCGGAAGCAGCAAGCGCGAGACGACGCGAGGAGGGAGGGCGGGCGTCCTGCCCGCCTGCGCCGTCGAACGAAACAGCCATCCCCGCGGCGGCACCTGCCTCAGGCCGCCTGCGCTCTTCGGCGAGCGCGCGTCAGTCGATGGGCGATCGCCTGGCCGGCCGCGCAGGCGAGGAAGGCGGTCGCTATTCCGGCCAGCACGTCGATCACGTAGTGGTGCGAGAGATAGACGGCCGAAAACGCGACGAGCACCGCAAAGCTCACGCTGAAGACGCGCAGGAAGAGGCCGCGGTGCCACAGGTGCCAGACAGCCATCAGCGGATAGGCCGCGTGGAGGGAAGGCATCGCGCCGAACACGTTGGGATTCATCGAGTAGATGCCGGCGAAGACGCCGACGCCGAGCATCTCGTCGAAACGCCCGGCGCCCGCCGAGTCGGGCAACACCGCCGGATCGGCCGGGCCGAGCCCGTGGGCGAGCACGTACCACGGCGGCGCGGCCGGAAAGACCGTGTAGATCGTCACCGCGATCGCGTTGGCCGCGAGGAAGCACCAGCCCATCGTCTCGGCGCGATCTGGCTCGACGAGGACGTAGACGAACAGCGTGCCGAAGAACGGCGCGACGAAGCCCATGTACGCGATGCCGGCGAAGAGGTCGACTATCGGGTGGGTGCGCGTGGCGAACCAGGCGGCCCAGGGCATCCGCTCGGCGCCGGGCGACGGAAAGAGCAAAGCGTCCAACAGGAAGATGTCCCCGGTGTGGATCTCGCCGCGCAGGGAGGCGAACGCGAGCTGCTGCAGGTCGAGGTAGATGAAGAGCGCGATCCACAGCGGCAGCCCGGCGCGCAGCAGCCCCTCGGTGCGACGGCCGCCGAGGGCGAAGGCCGCGAGGAGGCCGTCTAGGACGTAGTGCTCCCAGCGCAGGTGGCCCGACGCGCTCAACAAAGCGAAGTGGACGCCCGCGGCGCAGAGGGTCCACGCGGCGAGGCGCGTTCGCACCGGGCGAGGCGCGGCGCCGGCTGTGTCGCCTCGCCGAAGCTCGTTGCTCCCGTCGCTCATGAGCAGCGTTCGTAGCGGGGGCGCGGCGTGGGAGGCGAGCTTCGCGAATTGACGGTCCCGGGCGACGTTCGCTGTCGTGCTGTTTCAAGGAGACGAAGAACCTGGGCCCACGTGAAGTCGGTCAACTTCTCGAGGCTGCGCTGGGCCTCGGTCGGCGGCTCGGGATCGTTCGGCTCGCTCGAGGCGGCGCCGCACTTCGCGGGAAGGCCGTTCACAGGTTGCCCGAAGGGTCTCGTCCTTGGTCGCGCGCCTTGCTCTTTCATCGACCAGCACGAGGGTTGGTGGCGAAGAGAGCGCGCCGAGCACATGGGTGGGCACCGGCCGCGCCTCGGCTGGCGGATGGTTGACGCCCGCTCGATCGCTCTGGCCGACGGGTTCGGAAAGTGCGCCGCAGAGGCCTGAGCTGACTGGCGAGAATCCGAGGCCAGCAGTCTGGCGCCTGCTCGCCCGCGCGACGATCGCGGCCGGGTCGCTTGCCCGCCTGAGCTAGACTCGACGTTGACCGCAATGGAACGAAAGCCACGAGAGACGCCGACCCCGCGTGTCGAGGCCGCGCGCACGTTTCTGCTGCAACTCGAGAAGCTCGCCCGAACCTGCGACCTGTACGGCGGCGCGGGGGGGGGGAGCATGGTGGAGCGCGTGGCCGGGGACGCGGTGAACCTGTTCCATGCGACGCCGGCCGACGGCCGTGATCTCGAGCTCAAGGTGCTGCCGTACGAGCTGCTCCTCGACGAGGCGGTGGTCTACGAGAACCGGGACTCCAACCGCAGCATCGCTTATGCGTTGTACCGCGACGGGGTCCGCAAGCTCACCTTCCACTCCACGGTCAGCGCCCAGGAGCTCGTTGACCTGGTGGCGCATCGTGCGTACCGACCTGCGGGCGAGCCCCGAGGAGTCGGTGGTCACCTTGCTATGGGCGCGGCGCTTCGTCGGGCTGAGCTACTGGGCCATCGAGGACTTCTTCGAGAGCGAGGAGTTCGCCGACGACGAGCCCTACGATCCGGAGTCGATCGAGGAAGCGGTTCGCGCCCGGCGCCGCGGGGTGATGGGCTGCTCGACGATGAGCTCACCTCGCAGGATCTCGAGGCCATCGTGGGCCGGGCGATGCTCTCGGGCGACGAGGCGAGCTCGGCCCGCATCTTCGAGGTGAGCCCCGCCGAGCTGGAGGCCCTGAGGGCGGAGGCCGCGGAGCCTCCCGCACTGCTGCTGCGCCGATTCATCGACGTGCTGCTCGACGTGCTTCGACACGACCTGCCGGGCCCCGAGCTCGAGCGGAGGCTCGCCTCCTTGTGCGAGCTCAACGAGAGCCTGGTCGCCAAGGGCGACTTCGCGGGCGCGCGCGCCCTCGCCCGCGGGATGCGGGGGCTGGCGGTTTCTCTGCGCTTTACCGGGCCCGAGGGCGAGAGGCTCGCCCGGCGCATCC
>JBMNNX010000423.1:0-4177 GCA_050942745.1 Myxococcales bacterium | reverse complement strand
ACGAGGAGGTGGACCGGTTCGCGACCGATATTCTGGCGCTGCGCGCCCTCGAGGCGTTGGCGCTCGAGTCCGAGCGCGGCGCCGCGCTCGCATACCTCATAGACGTCGGGCCGTCTTTGGTTGCGCCCCTCGCCCGCGCGCTCGACGGTGTTCGCTCCGAGCCGGTGCGCCAGCTCGCCGCCTCCTTGGTCGAGAGGCTGTGCGACGGTCACCTGGAGCTGCTGCTGCCGGCGCTGCAGATGCCGAGCCCCCCGGCCGAGCTCATCGCGCTCGCCGGGAGGATGCGCGACGAGCGGGTCGGGCCCGAGCTGATGCGGCTCGCCTCAGGCCTCGACGAGGCGGCGAGCCAAGCCGCGCTGCGCGCGATGGCGACGGCCTATCGGCCGGAGTTCACGCCGCTGCTGCTGCGCCTGCTGGGCGACCCGTCGGAGGGCGTGCGGCTGCTCGCGCTGCGCGCGCTGGACGCGAGCAACGACCTGCAGGTCGCCGATCAGGTCGCCCGCCGCACCCGCGCCCGCGGCTTCGAGAAGCTCTCGGTGAACGAGCGGCGGGCACACTTCCTCGTCGTGGTCCTCGCCGGCCGTGACAAGGCGCTGCCGCAGATCGCCGCCCTGCTCGAGCGCAAGAGCTGGCTGACGCGGCTGGGCGCCGAGACGCGCCTTTGCGCGGTGCAGGCCGTCGGTACGCTCGCCTCGCCGATGGCCATCCGCCTCCTCGAAGCCGAGGCGAGGCGCACCCGCGACGAGGCGCTGCGCGCCACCTGCGAGCGCCTGATCAAGGAGGTCCGCCGCCGCCTCGAGCGCTACACGTCCGAGAGAGAGGTGCGCGACGAGCAGCAGCTCACGCTCGAGCAGTCCACCAGCTTCTCCACCGCGCAGCTCCAGCAGGCGCAGGCCCTTGCCGAGGGCGACGAGCCGCTCGATCCGGCCGCGCTCGCCGAGCCGGTCGACCTTTCGACCTCGGCGCGGCGAAGGATTCTGACCACGCGCGCATACGCAGGATGACCCTCTACGAGATCCTCGGGGTCCGGCCGGGCGCTCGGGCCGACGAGATCGAGGCCGCGCATCGGCTGCTCGCCGCCCGCTTCGACCCGAAGCGCTATGAAGGTCGGCAGCTCGGCTCGTTCGGCCCGCGACTCGAGGCGATCCGCGCCGCGGTCGAGAATGCCTACCGCACGCTGGCCGATCCGCACGGGCGGCGCGAGTACGACCGGCAGCTCAGGCGCCAGGGACGGGGGCGGCGCTAGCCGGCGCGCCGAACAGGAGCGGCAGCGGGTCGAGCCCGACCTCGGCGGGCGCGACGGAGCCGACGATGGAGGCCCGGTAGCGGCCGGTCCGAGGATCGACCAGCGACAGGTCGAGCACCCGCTCGCGGCAAGGCCGCCCTGAGGCGTCGCGCACGACCTTGACGACAGGGCGATCGAGGAAGCGCGGGTCACCGCTCGCGTAGAAGACGATCGCGAGCTCTCCGGTGTCGAGCCGCACCGGCGTGCCGGCCGGGTACATGCCGAGCAGGTTGACAAGAAGCTTGACGAGCAGCGGGTCGTAGAGGGTCCCCGCGCCCTCGAGCAGGGCCCGCAGTGCCTCGTCGGGCAGCAGCGGGGCGCGGCCGTGGATGTAGCGGGTCAGCTCGTCGAAGGCGTGGCAGACGGCGACAATGCGCGAGGTGACCATCAGCCCGGGCGCGCCGGAGCGGCGGGCCGTCGCGTGCTGGCTGAACGGGGCGCGGTGCTCCCAGGCGACGACGATGCGCCCGCAGGCGCTCGGGCCGACGCCCGAAGCCGACAGCAGCGCGCGCACCGACAGCAGCGGCTCGCCCTCGAGCAGCGCGCGGTCGTGCCCGGTCAGCGCGCGGCGGCCCGACTGGATGTCGTCGGGGAGGAAGACCCGGCCGAGCTCGTGGAAGAGCGCGCACAGGCCGAGCTCGGAGAGCGCGGCGCGCGAGAGCCCAATCGCCTGGCCGAGGCCAATGGCGAGCACGCAGGTGTTCACCGCGTGCGTCTGCTGCAGGGACTCGTAGTCCTTGATGTTGGCGAGGTTGAGGAAGCGCTGTCCGTCGCACTCGCAGACGTCGATGAGGTCGTTGACGATGCGGCGCGCGACGCCGACCTTGGGCGGCTTCTGGTTCTTGACGCCCCGGAAGAAGGCGCGAAGGAAGTAGATGGCCTTGCCGTAGGACTGCAGCGCCGCCTCGCGCAGCCCATCGGACTCCTGGAGCAGCAGCTCGGCCTCGCGCGGCGGGGGCAGCGGCGCGAGGACGCGGAAGGTCCCTGGCGAAGGCGGCGCCCCGCCGACCGGTAGCCGGAAGAGCCGGAACAGGTCCTCGCGCAGGTCGGGCGCGCGGGCGCCGGCCGCGAAGCCGAGACCGCCGAGCCCCCGGCTCTTGAGCTCGGCGGCGATGTAGCGGGCGCAGCCAAAGAGCGAGCGGGTCAGCCGCAGGCGCAGATCGTTGACGAAGAAGGTGTCGTGCACGAAGCGCAGCGCCACTTCGCGCTCGGTCGCCTGGATGGCGGCAAGCGCCTCGGACAGCCGGGTGCTGATGCCCTCGAAGACCACGTTCTCCGGCTGGTGGATCAGGGCGTTGCGCGCGAGCTGGAACGTCTCGGCGAGCACCCGGGAGCCGAGCTCGTTGAGGTGGGCGGCGGCGTCGCGCGGCTCGCTCATTGCGGCCATTCGCGCAGGTAGCGCTCGATCTTGGCCACCAAGAGCTCGTCGTCGGCGTCCTTGGCGATGACGTCGGTGGCGCCGAGCTTCAAGGCGCGCGCGGCGTCGGAAGGCCCGGCGCGCGAGGTCCAGAGGATCACCGGCACCTGTGAGCCGAGCGTGACGCACAGCCCGAGCCCGTCGCGCCCGGGCAGCAGCAGCTCGGCGACGATCAGGCCGACGTCGCCCGCGGCCATGCGGGCGATGGCCGCCTCGCCGTCGCGGACGACCTCGGCGCGGAGGCCGTCGTTGGCGAGCCTGAGCGCGAGGCGCTCGGCGGCCTCGGCGTCAGGGTCGGCGATGAGCACGACGCCGCGAGGCAGCTCGGCCGGCCTCGACTCGTCGAAGGCGGAGATGACCGCCTCGACCGCGGCGCCCTGGAGAGGGTGCGGGCAAAGGGCGCGCAGCGCTTCGGCCGCGGCCTTGGCCGCGCGTCCCCCTTCGCGCGCCGCGCGGTAGCGATCGGCGGCCGCACACACCTGCGCCACCGGATCGCGAGCGCGCGGGCCCGGGTGGCCGGCGAGCAGCTCGAGGTAGCCGGCGAGAGGGGGGAGTGTCTCGGGCGGCAGCAGCGCGAAAAGGCGCCGGCGGGTGCGCCGCGCGCGGCGGCTGCCATCGCGCGGTCGAGGGAGGCGAGCACCGCCAGGGCGCGGCCCCACAGCTCGGCGCGCTCACCGGCCCTGAGGGTCGCGAGCGCCCGCGCGCACCGCTCCGCGTGCGCGCTCGCGTAGTCGCGCAGCCAGCCCGCGTCTACGCGCAGGGCGGGCCCGACCCCGCAGGCCACCTCGGCGAGCAGGGCGAGCAGCGCCCGAGGATCGACGGCCGGGCCGAGCAGCGCGCTAGCCAGGTCGTGCGAGCGCACCTCGGTGCCCGGGGCGTGCAGGTCCACGTGGCGCTGCAGATCCTCGACCTCCGCCGCGGGCAGGTGCGAGGCGACGATGAGGTCGAAGGCGCCGGGGGAGAGCAGCCCGGCCGCCTCGTCGAGCCCCGGGACCACGCTGAGCGCGCTCCCGGCGAGCGCGTTGAGCTCTCGGGCCGCCCGTTGCGCCTGCGGGCGCGCCTCGATGAGCAGCACCCGCCGAGAACCGGGCAGCGGCTCGGCCAGCGTCAGCCCCGCCCGGCGCGCCGCGCGGCAGCGCAGGGATTCGATGGTGCGCTGCAGCGCGAGAATCGGCCGCACGGTCAACTCACGCGCGTGCGGCGCGATCGCGGCCAGCGAGGCGTTGAGCCGCTCGAGCGGCACGAGCAGGCTCAGCTCGCCTCGCGCCCGGTCGTGCATCAGCGAGAGGACGCCGTGCGCGCGCTCGACCTGCTCGCCGAGCACCGTCGCAGGCGCCGGTTCGACGGTGTGGGCGCGATCCGCTCTAGGTGGCTGGTGTTAAGCGACTCTCTCTGAGGGCGCGGTGGCTGTGGAAAACCACTATGCACCTGAGCGCGGTCCACAGGGGCGCGTTCTCGGGGAGACCGAAGTAGCG
>JBMNNX010000461.1:0-3381 GCA_050942745.1 Myxococcales bacterium | reverse complement strand
TACGCCGAGCACGCGCGGCGCGTCGGCTACGAGGGCGAGGTCCTCGACAAGAAGGCCCTCGTCCGCCAGCTGCAGGAGAACCAGCGCCGCGGCGGCTACGTCGTCGACGTCAGCCGGCCGGTGAGCTTCGGCTCCCGCGCCGACAAGCGGCGGGCCGCGCTGATCGACCTCGAGGCCGCCAAACGCCTGCTCGACGTGGACGACTTCCCGCAGGGCGAGCCCGAGGGCAAGGGCGGCGCCGGCTACGGCGGCGGGGGCTGGCACGATGACTGAGCCCGGCCAGTCAACCGCGTCTCAAGTGGTTGTTTTCGCTTCGAGAAGCCGCTTGCTGGGGCCGCGAAAGGAAGCGTGTATGCCGACAGCCGAGCGCGACGGCTCGGCGCCACCCGAACCCCCACCATGGAGGACCGCATGAACCGATCCGCCCTCCAGACGCGCCCGCCCGGCGCCGACGTCGAGGAGGAGCTCCGCCAGCGCCTCGAGGACCTCCGCGCCATGCCGGTGCGCGAGCTGCAGGACACCTACTACGATGCCTACGGCAAGGCGACGAACGCCCGCAACCGCGAGTGGCTCATCCGCCGCTGCTTCTTCCGCGCCCAGGAGGTCGCCACCGGCGTGACGCTGAGCGACGAGGCCCGCGAGCGCATCGCCGCGCTCGCCGAGGGCCAGGGCGTGCGCACGCGCCCCACGACCCCGCCGGCGCTACCGCCCGCGCCCGATCCCGACGAGCCGCCCCGCGACCCGCGCCTGCCGCCGGTGGGCACCGTGATCCACCGCGAGCACGACGGCGTCGTCCACGAGCTCCGCGTGCTCAAGGACGGCTTCGAGTACCAGGGCCGGCACTTCACGAGCCTCTCGACCATCGCCCGCGAGGTCACCGGCACGAGCTGGAACGGCTTCCTCTGGGCCGGGCTGACCCAGCGCAAGAAGCGCTCGCGCGCGGCCGGAGGGGAGGGATGAGCCGAGGCACGCAGAGCGGCGCCGCCGAGGCGCCACGGCGGGTGCGCTGCGCCATCTACACCCGCAAGTCGACGAGCGAGGGGCTCGAGTCCGACTTCAACACCCTCGACGCGCAGCGCGAGGCCGCGGAGTTCTACGTCCGGGCGATGCGGGGCGAGGGCTGGGAGGCGCTGCCCGAGCGCTACGACGACGGCGGCTTCACCGGCGCGAACATCGAGCGCCCCGCGCTCCAGCGCCTGCTCGCCGACATCGACGCGGGCAAGGTCGACATCGTGGTCGTCTACAAGGTCGACCGCCTGAGCCGCTCGCTCCTCGACTTCGCGCAGCTGCTCGCGCGCTTCGAGGAGAAGAACGTCGGCTTCGTCTCGACCACGCAGCAATTCAACACCCGCGACGCGATGGGGCGGCTGACCCTCAACATCGTCGTCAGCTTCGCGCAGTTCGAGCGCGAGATGATCGCCGACCGCACCCGCGACAAGATGGGCGCCGCCCGCAAGCGCGGGAAGTGGCTCGGCTCGCGGCCCCCGCTCGGCTACCTCGGCGACCGCGAGCGCATGCGCCTGGTGGTCGTGCCCGACGAGGCCGAGCAGGTGCGGACGATGTTCCAGCTCTACCTGCGCCTCGGCTCCGCCGCCGAGGTCGCTCGCCGCGTCAACGAGCTCGGCTGGGAGCGCAAGCAGACCCGGACCCGCGCCGGCCGTGAGGTCGGCGGCGGCGCGTGGACGGAGAAGGACGTCCACATGCTCCTGCGCAACCCGGTCTACCTCGGCAAGGTGGACTTCAAGGGCGAGCGCTACGAGGGCGAGCACGAGGCCATAGTCGACGCGCCGCTCTTCGAGCAGGTGCAGCGCACCCTCGACGCGAAGGCCTGCGGCCGCGGTCCCCGGCGCGGGCGCAACCCCGAGTACCTGCTCCAGAGCCTGCTCCACTGCGGCCTGTGCGGGCAGCCGATGACGACGACCGCGGGCAAGGGCCGCAGCGGAGAGGTCTACCGCTACTACGCCTGCCGCAACCGCGCGCGGAAGACCGAGGACCGCTGCGTGCACCCGCGCCTCTCGGCCCCCGAGGTCGAGGAGCTGGTCATCTCCCGCGTGCGCCACGTCTGCGCCGACCGGGCGATGCGCGAGCAGATCGCCGCGCGCATGCGCGTCGCCGAGCCCGGGATGGCCGCGCGCATCCAGGAGCAGCGCGCCGAGGCCGAAGCCACGCGCCTGGCCCTGCGCGCCGAGGCCGACAAGCTGATGCGCAGCCTGGGCCACGAGGCGAGCGGCCGCGCGAGCCACCTCCTCGCCGAGCGCATCGGCGCCATCGAGGCCGAGCTCGAGCCCGTGCACGCCCGCATCGCCCATCTCGACGCCCGGATGCAGGCGCTCCAGCGCGCCGCCGAGCAGGTCACGCAGACCATCCGCATCCTCGAGGTCTTCGACGAGGCGTGGGCCGCCTTCAACGCCGCCGAGCGCCAGGAGCTGGTGCTGATCCTCGTCGAGAAGGTCGTGGTCAACGAGCCCGCCGGCAAGCTCGACATCGTGTTCCACGACCTCGGCGGCCCCTTCGACGCCGCTGGCGACGCCGCGCCTGAAGCCGCGACCGAGGAGACGCCGGCATGAGCGGGACCACCGAGACCCTGACCTTCCGCCCGAAGCGCCAGCAGCGGACCGAGACCCTCGCGCTGCGCCGCGCCCACGACAAGCGCATGGACCGGGCCGCGCGGCGCCGCCAGCAGCTCGCCCAGCGCCACCCGGCCACCGTCGCCCGCCGCCTCGCGCTCGCCCACCGGATCGCCGAGGAGATCGACGCCGGCCGCTACGCCGACCAGGCCGACGTCGCCCGCCACCACGGCCTGACCCGCGCTCGGCTCACCCAGCTGATGAACCTCCTCCTGCTCGCGCCGGACATCCAGGAGGAGGTGCTCGCGCTCGAGTACCCCGCCGGCCGCGAGCCGATCACCGAGCGGACGCTGCGGCGGCTGCTGGAGAGCCTGGTCTGGGAGGACCAGCGGGCGCTGTGGGCGGAGCTGCGGGCGGTGGCGGGGTAGGTTCGAGCGCGGCAGGACCGCACCTTGACGCGAGCTCGGACCGGCTCGGACCTGCGACCACCCCAGCCGGACCGAACCCAACCAAACCCGACTCAGCCTGATTGACAGCGGCTCGTCTCCGCTGTTAAACTCGTCCGGTCCGTAACCTGGGGCGTGGTGCGCGCCGCGCCCTCACCTCGTCTGGAGAAGCTCTGGATGGACGATCGGTGGCTGTCAGTGGAAGAGATCGCGGAACACCTCGGGGTCAGCAAGGACACCGTCTACACCTGGGTCTCCTCCAAGCGCATGCCAGGCCACCGCGTCGGGCGCTTCTGGAAGTTCAAGAAGGACGAGGTCGACGAGTGGGTGCGGGCCGGCGGCGCGGCGACGGAGGCGGCAGCCGACCA
>JBMNNX010000253.1:0-9766 GCA_050942745.1 Myxococcales bacterium | reverse complement strand
CTCCCATCCAAAGGAAGGCGGCCTTGGCCAGGAGCGTCCCCAGCTCCCCGGGCAGCGCGCGCTGGCCCACTGGGCCCGCCACCAAGAGGAGGCCGAGCGCGGTCAACCCCGCGGCGCCGGCGCGCCGCAGCGCGCGGCGGCACGTGTGCGCGCGGACGAGTCGCCGGTAGAGATAAACGTGGGCGGCGACGTTCACCGTTAGGACGACGGCGAGGGACAGGAGGAGTCCGAGGGCGCGAAGAAGATCCATGAGGGCTGTGGTCTGCACACCGCGAAAGGGCCTGCGGCGCGTGGCGGCGTTCTTGTAACCCGGGAAACGCGGACGCTGCCACACCGGCAGCCGGCGCGGGCGCGCGAAATTGAGGCCGGGCGGCCCGCGTTGGCTTGAGGCTGGACAAGTTGGCCAAACACCTTGACAGGCGCATGATCGTGCGGTACTGAACCGCGCGCTCTTGACGGCAACTCGCGAGGTCGCAGGCGTGGCAGGACCAAAGCACACCCAGAACAATGACGTCCTGCGTGAGCTGAGCGAGTCGTGGGAGTCCGCCAAGGCTGAGTTGTCGCGGTTGCGAGCGTCGGTCGATCAAGCGGTGCGGATGGGCGAGGCCCAGGGCGAGCTCGGCAGGCGGCGGGGCGAGCGCGAAGCTGCGTTGCTGAAGTTGGGTGAGGCCTTTTACAAGTTGGTGCAGGACGGGGCTGTGGACGTCCCGGCGGCGCTGAAGAGGGCGGTTGGCGAGGTCAAGGCCAAGGAAGCAGAGCTGCTCAGGCAGCAGGCGGACATCGCGGCCATCCTCAAGGAAGCCGATGCACTGGTAGAGAAGAGCCGGAAGACCCCGGCGAAGAAGAAGTCGAAGTAGCCGGGAAAGGAGATGGGGCTGTAGCTCAGTTGGGAGAGCGCCTGAATGGCATTCAGGAGGTCGACAGTTCGATCCTGTTCAGCTCCACTTGGCAGACGAAAAGACAGAAGCATTCGAGTCGTTTGGTAGGTACTCGGTAGTTTCGCAAGAGCGCAGTTGTTGGCCGACTGGCCACAGGAAGGAGATGGGGCTGTAGCTCAGTTGGGAGAGCGCCTGAATGGCATTCAGGAGGTCGACAGTTCGATCCTGTTCAGCTCCACAGTCTCCACAGTGAAAGAGGCCTCCGGAGAAACCCGGAGGCCTCTTTCCATTTGCTGCTCCGGCGCGCGGGGGGCCGGGTTTCCGGATGGCGGAATCGCTTCGGCTCGGCGCCGTCGTGCCTGGGCCTATCGGCCCGCCGTCGCCTCTTGCAGCCCGCAGTATCCCGCCCGCCTGAAACCTAGAGGCGCTCCCAGCGCACGACCTCGTCGAGCGGCTTGCGCTCCTTGGGCCGGCCCTCGTCTGCCGGGTATCCCAGCGGCAGGAGGACGACTGGCTCGAGGTGTTCGGCCAGGCCCAGGACGCGGCGCGCTTCATCGGCCTTGAACGCGCAGACCCAGCAGGTGCCCAGCCCGAGATCGGCCGCGCACAGGGTCATGTGGTCGACCGCGATGGCCAGGTCGATGTCGCCGTGCGGCTTCCCGTCGGACCGGCGCCAGGCCGCGCGGGTGTCACCGCAGGCGTCGATGATGACGGGCGCCTGTCTGAACCACTCGGACCAATAGGCGGCCTGTAACTCGGCGCGACGTGCCTCGTCGCGCACGACGATGAAGATCCAGGGCTGGCGGTTGCATGCCGAGGGCGCAAGCCGACCGGCTTCGAGCACCTGCTCGAGCTTTTCGGGCTCGACCGGGTCGGGCCGGAACGAGCGAATGGATCTGCGGCTTCGGGCCAGGTCGAGAAAACTCATGGCACTCCTCCGGCCGGTCGGCGCGAGCCGCGAGCCGAGAGATCGTGGCTGGCAGGCCCGGGTTTCGCTGGCCCCAAAAAGGGGCGCAGGCTCACGGGAGCCTCGAAGCTCCCGCGAGCCTGCTCTGTCAGGCGCTCCGCGGGCTTTGGCGGGCGGGCCAGCTCGCGCCCGAGAGAAGCTAGAGCTGCGAGAACTTCGCGGCGTCCGCGCCGCAGACCTTGCAGCGTCCCTCGGGCTTGCCCATCTCGATGTGGCCGCAGACCGGGCACAGGAAGAACTCGACGTCCTCGCCCAGATCATTGCCCTGCTCGAGCGCGGCGAGCGCCTGCTTGTAGAGCTCGGCGTGGACCTGTTCGACCTTCTCCGCCCAGCCCAGCATCACGCGCGCCTTGTGGTTCTCCTCCTTGGCCTGCACGACCATCGGCGGGTACATCTCCGTGTACTCGTACGTCTCACCGGCGATGGCGTCCTTCAAATTCTCCAACGTGCTGCGGACGCTGCCCATGTTCTCGAAGTGGGCGAGCGCGTGGATCGTCTCGGCCTCGGCCGCAGTGCGGAAGAGCTGGGCAATCTTGGGGAAGCCTTCCTTCTCGGCCTTGCGGGCATAGGCCAGGTACTTGCGGTTGGCCTGGCTCTCACCGGCAAAGGCGGTCTTCAGGTTCTCGAGGGTATTGGGCATCTGTTCCTCCGTTTGCTTGGCTCGCTCTCGAGCCGGCTTGGGGTGAATGAACGCTTCCTCGGGCGCCGGCCTCGCGTGCCCGCGTCGTCGCTTGCTTTGGATGCAGCGCGCGAGCCGGCGTTTCGCGGCGCGAAGCCTCGCGGCCGGCAGCTCGGGATGCCTGCAAGGATGCGCCGCACTCTAGAGCGCATTGGGCGCTGCTGCCAGAGATCGGGCGCGGTTCAACTCCTCGGCCCGCGACTGACGCCCGCAAGCAGCTTCATGCAATCCACAACCTCGACTAGGAGGAGGTGGGTTGATGTAGACCTTGCAGTTGCCATAGGATGCGCCGCGTCATTCAACAGAATCGGAGGACGCCGTGATTCGTCGCGCGTTGATAGCTTGTTTCGTAGTCGCCCTCGCATGCAGCCTCGCCGGCTGCGGCGAGGATTGTGTCGATGGCTCGAGAATGAACTGCACCACCTCGGACGGCCAGCCCGGCGAGATGGTCTGCCGCGCGGGGGCGTTCGGCGCTTGCGAAGCGACCGGGGTCTGTCGCAACGGCACCCAGCGCGACTGCGCCTCCGAGTGCGGCGTTGGCAAAGAAACCTGCGTCAACGGCAACTGGGCCGGCGACTGCAGCGCGCGCCAGCCGGAGGCCGAGGTGTGCGGCGACAACATCGACAACAACTGCGACGGCAAGGTCGACGAGACCTGTGCCTGTACCCACGGTGCAATCGAGCCCTGCTACGACGGGACGGCGGCGACGCGCGGTGTCGGGCTGTGCTCGGACGGCCAGCGTATCTGTGACAAGGGAAGCTGGGGCGTCTGCATTGGCCAGGTCGTGCCGGCCGCCGAGAAGTGTGACGGGCTGGACAACGACTGCGATGGCACCATCGACAACGGCTGCTCGTGCCAGGGCGGCGTGACCGAGGCCTGCTACGAGGGCCCGCTGTCCACCCGCGGCGTCGGCCAGTGCACCGACGGTCAGCACACCTGCGTCAACGGAACCTGGAGCCAGTGCTTCGGCCAGGTCAAGCCTGTCGCCGAGCGGTGCAACGGCCTCGACGACGACTGCGACGGCGTCATTGACAACAACTGCGAGTGCCAGGACGGCGCCAAGCAGTCTTGCACCACCGCCTGCGGCACCGGCCAGGAGGTCTGCGTTAACGGCCGGTGGGAGAACTGCGACGCGCCCAAGCCGCAGACCGAGATCTGCGACGGCCTCGACAACAACTGCGACGGCCGCATCGACGAGCCGCCGTTCTGTGCCTGCGTCCACGGCCGCACCGAGCCGTGCTGGGAGTACCACGAGTCGTTCCGCAACGTCGGCACCTGCCGCGACGGCACGCGCACCTGCACCAACGGCGTCTGGGGCGCCTGCCTCGGGCAGGTGGGCCCGGCGGCGAGCGACAACTGCAACGACACGCTCGACAACGACTGCGACGGCACGGTCAACGACGGCTGCACCTGCACCCACGGCACGAACCAGGAGTGCGGCACCGACGAGGGCATCTGCCAGAAGGGCACCCAGATCTGCGACAACAACGCCTGGGGCGAATGCCTCGGCGAAAAGACGCCGGAGACCGAGACCTGCAACGGCCTTGACGACGACTGCAACGGCGAAGTCGACGACAATCTCCCCGGCGATCTGGCCGAGCCCAACAACACGTGCGACGCGTCGACCGTGATCACGGTGGACGACGCGGACAGCTCGCCCACGCTCCTCAGCTACACCATCTATCCTTCGGGCGACGTCGATTACCTGAAGGTCATCGCGCAGGATGGCAGCGGCGTCGACTTGTACTGCTTCGGTTTCAGCCGCAAGCCGATGTGCCACTTCCTGGATATCTCCATCGTCGGCCCCGGCGGCGCTCCGGCGCCCTACAAGGCGTCGCTGATGGCCTTCGACTGCAACACCCCGCCTTTCGGCGACACCGACAACTCGAGCGACGCGACGGGCTCGATCTGGCACGGCCGTTGTTTCGACGACGACTCGGTCGAGTACTGGCTGAAGGTCGAGCCGAAGCCTGGCGCGACTCCGCAGTACTCCTGCGAGCCGTACGAGCTGCGGATGATGCACTCGTCCGAGGGCTACGACTGCTGCACGATGGTCGAGTGCTACAGCGACGCCGACTGCTGGGGCGAGAACTGGGGTTGCGGCGGCTGTGACCTCCAGACCAACACCTGCCGTCAGCGCTGTGAGGTGACCTCCTGCCAGACGGACGCCGACTGCGCAGCCGTCGGCTGCGGCACCTGCGCCGGCGGGGTCTGCGGCGACCACCCGTAGCCTGAACCTGACGTAGCGATAGGCGAGGGCGCGACTGGCTCATCGGTCGCGCCCTCGCTCTTTCTTTGGCCAGAGCGCCCGATCGCCCTCCGAGCTCGCCCGCGACGCCGACTCGCCTCGCTGACGCCATCGGGATTCGAGAATCAATCTCCTCGACAGCTTCGGCCGCGGCGTCCTCGGCACTTCGGCATGCGGCAAGGCCGATGCGCGCGAGCATGCCCTCAGGTCTGAGCTCCTCTCAGCGGTCGAGGCTCCTCGGTGCGGTGGAATGAGGCTCATGCACGCGCTGCACCTACGCGCTTCCACCCACAGCCGGGCTTCGCCCGAAGTCCAGGCGATCGGTCGCAGGCTCGTAGGGGCGCCTCGCAATGCACCACCAAGGAGTCACGCAGTCGATCCGAGGGTTCTTCGGCGGCCGGCACGAAGGCCGGCGATCCGGAATCGTGCCTCCGCGCAACGAACCTCAAGGTCGGCAGTTCAGTTGATGGCCAAGGCCTGGATCCACCGAGCCGGGTCGTGCCGCCAGCGGAATCAGCCGCGCAGGTTCGCCGGCGAGGGAGCGTCGCGCTGGTGGCGCCGGGGGAGCGTCAGCCCGTGCCCAAGACCGCGCGCGCGATCTGGAAGTAGATGACCATCCCCGTGACATCGACGAGCGTCGCGATGAGCGGCGACGAGGAGACCGCGGGGTCCAGGCCCATTGACTTGATGAAGAGGGGCATCAGCGCCCCGACCACGGCGCCGAAGCAGACGATGAAGAGCACCGCGAGGCCGACGACGAGGGCGACCTCGGCGCCGACGCCGGGCCACAGCAGGGCGCGCGCGCTGCCGATCAGCGCGAGGATAGCGCCGAGGATGAGCCCGGTCGCCGCCTCGCGCACGGCGACGCGCCAGGCTTGCTTGGGAATGACCTCGCCGATCGCGAGCGCACGGATGAGCAGGCCGGCCGACTGGCTGCCCGTGTTGCCGCCGGCCGAGACGATGAGCGGGATGAAGAAGACGAGCGCGAGCGCCCCGGCGATCGACTCCTCGTAGGCGCGCAGGGCTGTCCCGGTCAGCAGCTCGCCGATGAAGAGCACGATGAGCCAGCCGGCGCGGCTGCGCACCATGCGAAAGAAGCTGGCGCGAAAGTACGACTCCTCGAGCGGCGCCATGCCCGAGAGCTTCTGGACGTCTTCGGTGGTCTCCTCCTCGACCACGTCGACGACGTCGTCGACGGTGACGATGCCGAGGATGCGCCCCGCGTCGTCCACCACGGGCACGGCGAGCAGGTCGTACTTCGAGATGATCTGCGCGACCTCCTCTTGATCGGTGTCGCCCTTCACCGCGATGAGGTGCTCGGTGTCCATGATCTCGGCCAGCTTCGTCTGCGGCTTCGCCGTCACCAGCGAGCGCAGCGAGACGACCCCGCGCAGCGAGCCTTCGGGCGAGACCGCGTAGGCGTAGTAGATGGTCTCCACCTCCTCGGCCACCTCGCGGATGCGATCGATCGCCTGGGCCACGGTCATCTCCGCGTCGAGATCGACGAAGCCCGTGGTCATCAGCGCGCCGGCCGTCCCCTCTGGCCACGCGAGCAGGGAGCGCAGGTCCTTGACGTCCTCCTTTGGCAGGCGGGCGAGCAGCTTCGCCGCGAAGGTCGGGGGTAGGGCTCTGAACAGGTCGGCGCGCTCGTCCGGGCTCATCTCCACCGCGAGGCGCGTCGCGATCTCTGGGGCGATCTTCTCGAACGTCTCCGCCCTCAGCTCATCGTCCAGCTCTTCGAGGATGCCGACCTGAGCGGCGATCGGCAGCGCCTTGAGGAACTGGAAGCGCTCGTCCTCCTCCAGCGAGATGAAGATGTCGGCCGAATCCGCCGGATGCAGCTCATCGACGAGCTCCCGTATCGCGGCCGGGTCGCCTTTGAGTGCATCGCGGACCTCGGGGAGAACGAGCTCGGAGACGCGCATCGAAATCCTCCTCACCTGCCTGTGGCCGCCGCGCGGCAGGCTTCCTTTACGCGATTCGACGAGCGGCGTGGTGAAGAAAGCTGACCATTCGGTGACCCGGCCCGCGACGGGAGGCTCGCGCGCTTCAGCTCGGCGCGGCCCGCGCGCTCTTGCCGGACAGCAGAGCGTGCTTGAAGCCGGAGCTCGAGGACCTAGTACCGCCGCGCGAACAGGCAATCGGACGGGTGCGCATGGTGCCGGGCGAGCGCGGCGAACCCGGCGTGGTTCGCGTGCGCTCGGCGCCCCCGTTGTCGCTGGTGCGGCGCCGCCGACTCGTCGATGGGCTCAGCTTCGTCGATGGGGCTTCGTTGCAGGGCCGCGAGGTCCTCGAAGGACTCGCCGCCCGCGACGACGCGCACGCGCTCGCGGAGGCGGGGCTTCGCACCAAGCTGCTCGCGGGCTGAACGCGAGAGCTCGGGCTGCGGCCGACGGCGGAAGAGCTCGCGGAGGCTGAGCGCGACTGGCTAGAGAGCCTTGGCGTCGATGCCTCGTCGCGAGGTGAGTTCCCCGCCGCGAGCGGGCTCGATGCGCAGCAGGCCGCAGCGCTGTGCGAGGAGCTCACGCTGGAGAAGCTCGTGCTCCGCAACTCGCAGCGCATGCTCTCCGACGGGCCATCGTGGCAAGAGGGGCTCGCCTTCGAGGCCAGGCGCTGCGGGCACTGGGCCGCCGAGACGGTGCGCCGATCGAAGCCGCGCACGCGCAGGTAGCCTTGCACACTTCGGGTGCCGGCTCGCCCGCGCACCGCGCGGGCCAGGCAGCGCGGATTTGGCCCGTCACCTTGCAACAGAGCGGCTTCCCAAGCGAGCGAGCACGAATGCGCCTGGTCGGCGACGGCCCGCGTGGACCGGGCTGCGCGAGAGGATCCGCGCGTTGCGGCGGGCCAAAGCGGTGGCCAAGCTGCCTGCCGCGCAGGCAGCGCGGCGGCGTGATTCGCGCGCGGCTCGCTACACTCGCGCAAGGTCATCAGGTGCGCAGCACGGTTGAGGCTGCGGCGGTGACAAGAGAGGAAGCATGAGAAAGGCAATCATGGTGGCGTTGGCGGCGGTGATGGCTTCGTGTGGCAGCTCGAGCCAACGGGTGAAGGTCTATCTGACCGACGCGCCGCTCGACGGCGCGACCGCAGTCAACGTGACGCTCACCGGCGTGCAGCTTCTTACCGACACAGAGCAAACGGCGTTCGGGCATGAGCCCACCAACGGCGAGCAGTTGCAAAGGCAGGGCGATCCCAAGCGCATCACGCTGATGGCCGAGGGCCGGACCATCAACCTGCTCGAGCTGCGCAACGGGGCGCGGATGCTCCTCGGCGAGGCTGAGGTGGAGGGCACCATCGAGCAGATTCGGCTGCTGATGGACGGGTCGGTCACCGTGGTCTTCGCCGACGGCAACGAGCGGGTGGCGAGGGTGCCCTCGGGTGCGCAGACCGGCATCAAGGTCATCGGCCCCTTCGACCCGGCGGTCGGCGAGATTGTCCTCGACTTCGACGCGGCCGACTCGATCCACGAGACCGGCAACGGCGAGCTCATCATGCGCCCGACCATCAAGGCGCTGGTCCGGGACGAGGTCGTCGCCGAGGGGCAGGTCGAGTAGCGCTGAATACAGAATGTCGAACCGACGGGCCGGCCGGCGCACCTGCGCAGGCCGGTCGTCTTGATCTGGGGAGGGCGCTCCAATCCCCGGTCGATTCGGCCGAGCTCATCGCCCGCCCGACGCAAGCCGCAACGTCGGAGAGCACTGGTCTTGCCCAGCGTTCGCCGAAGGAGTCGTTCCCGCGCAAGGCGAGGCGGTGGGAGGCCCGAGCGGCGTGCACTGATCTCGCTCGCTCCTCGCCTGGGCTGCCGCATTCCCTGCGCACAACCTGAGCTCAGGCCTACTGCGTTCGGTGAGGAGCCGGCTGCTGAAGCTTGGGGCTGAGCGGAATGAGTGGCGCGTCAGAGCTCACCTGCGCTGCGGCCTCGATTTCGCGTGCGCGGGCCCGGAGCGACGGGAGCAGCAGTAGGAACACCGTGCCTCCGAGCATCGAGAGCCCGCCACCAATCGCCACCGTCAGAGGCGCGCCGATGCACCCCGCCGCCGTGCCGGCGAGCAGCGAGCCGAAGGGCGCCATCCCGAAGAACATCATCGAGTAGACGGCCATCACCCGGCCGCGCAGCCGGTCGGGCGTGAGCGTCTGCAGCAGCGTGTTCGAGGAGGCGAGCTGAACGACCATGCAGAAGCCGACGCCCGCGAGGACGACGCACGAGAGGGCGAAGACGCGCGAGGCAGAGAAGAGCGCTATTCCCGCGCCAAAGCCGACGGCCGCGAGCCCGACCCAGCGCCCCAGGCCGCGCGAGTCGGTTCGCGCCGCGAGGAGCAACGCGCCGGCGAGCGCGCCCACGCCGGTCGAGCCCATCAGGATTCCCAGCGCCTTCGGGCCGCCGCCGAGGATCTGGCCCGCGAAGATCGGCATCAGCACGACGTAGGGCATGCCCACGAGGCTCACCAGGCCAACGAGCAGCAGCAGCGCGCGAATCGGAGCGTGGCCGGCGATGAATTCGAAGCCGACGCGCATTTCGGCCAGCGCGCTGCCGCGCGGCAGGGCGCTCGGCTTCGGTGCGAGCCGGATGGCGGCGAGGGCGGCGACGACCGCGCCGTAGCTCATGCCGTTGAGCAGGAAGCCCCAGCCCTCGCCGACGGTGGCGATCATCAGACCGGCGATAGCCGGTCCGACCACGCGGGCGCTGTTGATGAGTGAGGAGTTGATGGCGATCGCGTTGGCGAGGTCCTGCTTGCCGACCATCTCGGCGACGAACGCTTGGCGCGTCGGCTGGTCGAAGGCGTTGACGATGCCGAGGAGCACGGCGAGCACGAAGATGGCGTGTACGGTGACGAGCCCGGTGAGCGTGAGCGCTCCGAGGGTGAGGGCGAGCGTGCCGGCGAGCGATTGAGTGAGCATCAACAGCCCGCGGCGGTTGACGCGGTCGGCAAGCGTCCCGCCAAGCGGCGAGAAGAGGAACACCGGTAGCTGGAGGCAGAACCCGACCAGACCAAGCA
>JBMNNX010000252.1:0-9823 GCA_050942745.1 Myxococcales bacterium | reverse complement strand
CAAGCTCCACCCGGTCGTCCGCAGCGGCCGCCTTCACTTCCTCGAGCGAATAGTACGGCGCCACTCCCCACCTCCAGAAGCTATTTTGGAGTTACTCCAACCGCAACTGGACCGCCAGCGGTAAGTGAAGCCGCCTCGATCAACTTCAAGGCCGGCGTCCGCTCGCCTGCTCGCCTGCACTGCGAGCACACCCGCGGGTGCGTGCTGCCGCGGATAGGGCAGCACCGCGCGATGGGCAAGCGTGGCGAGGGAAGGACGACCACCGCGAAGCCCTCAGCATCTGGCAGGGGCTCGGGTCGGTGACCACGGCCGCGCCGCTCCTCCCGGTGATCGCGGCCTTCCTGTCGCGCCTGAGGCTTCCGCGCACCGGCGAGCCCGCAGGAACACCGGAGGGCCGGAAGTTAGCCGGAGCGAGGACCCTCCTGGCGGTGCGGGCGCTTGGCTGCTCGGCCTTGTCCCGGCGCTGAATGCGGGCCCTCGCGCCTATGCCGTTCGAGGAACCAGCCTGATCTCCAGGTGAGTGCCCAACGCCTTGGCAACCTTCTCGAGCGTCTCGATGGTCGGGTTCGAGTCCGGGTCCTCGAGCTTGGCGATCAACTGCTGGCTCACGTTTGCGCGCCTCGCGAGCTGCGCCTGTGTCCGGCCGACCTCCTGGCGCTGCCAGCGCAGCGACAGCTTGACCGCGAGCTTCGCGGGAACGGGAATCCACAAGATTCGAGCGCCCTTCGGGGCCTTGATTCGTTCTGACCGGCTTTGGAGGCACTTCGCCAGCCGCAAGCGTCGCCTCAAGCCATCCGGTGAGCACGTCTTGCGACTGCTCCACGATGCCCTTGCCAGGCGCGGCGAAGGTCTGGCAGCCCGGGCAGTCCGGAAACTCCGCAGGAATCGCTGCCTCGCCCAGCGCGACGCTTCCAATCGCCTGCTCGAGCCTGACGCGCGCTGCCGCTTTGTCGCGCGGACAGCCCCGCGCCCGCCCCTTCACGGCATCGAGTGAGACGCGAAGAACTGCCAGATGACCTCATTGCCATTCACATCGCGCGAGACGACGCCGACGCGGTCGGACGAGAGGTAGGGCTTTCCGTCTGGCCAGGTGTGGCCGCCGCCGACGATGCGGAGGAGCACCACGTCGGCCCGGCAGCCCGGGTAGCTTTCGCGCTGGACCCGCGTGCCGTCGTCGGCGAGGTCGGGCAGGTGTTCGACCATCGGTGAGCGGCCGCAGCCGTTGCGCTCGGCCCAGCCGGCGACGGTCGCGGGGATCGATGCCTTCGACTTGCCGTCGTCCTGCAGGCAGGCGGCAGGGCCGCCCTCGAAGCTCCAGCAGGGATCCGCGGTGCCGTGGATCTGCAGCACCGGAACCGGGCGCTCGGGCCGGCAGCCCTGCACCTCGGCGAGCTGGTTGCCTCCGGCCACCGGCGCGATGGCCGCGATGCGATCCGACAGCTCGCAGGCCAGCCGATGGCTCATGGCCGCGCCGTTGGAGATGCCGGTCGCGAAGATTCGCTTCGGGTCCGGACGCATCCAGCGCTCGAGGTCGTCGAGCAGGGCGCTGACGAACGCCACGTCGTCAACGCCCTCCGCGCAAGCCCGGCCGCTGACGCATTGCCATTCGCCGGAGCCGCCGCCTGCGTTCCAGGTCCGCAGCCTCCTGCTGATCCGCGCGCTCGTGCCGTCGGGGTAGACCACGGCAAAGCCCTCTCGGTCGGCGAGCGCGTCGAGGCAACCCGATCCGTCTGCCGACTCGCTCGAACAGGTCAGGCTGGCGGCCGACTCGCGGTTGCCCCCGCCGCCGTGGAAGACGAGGACGACCGGCACCGGCGAATCGGGAGACCAGCCCGGAGGCAGGTGGATGTCGTAGGCCCGCTCGCTCCACCCGGCGAGAGCGCAGGTCGTGGTCGCCCCCGGGCTCGCTGACGACTCGCAACCCTCGGGGGCAAGCTGCCGGTGGCAACCTGAGGCAACGATGACGACCAGGAGCAGCGCGAGTCGATGGGAGCACATGGCGACCTCGAGGTCAGGCGCGGTTGAGAAGGGAGCACCGGGTGTCTGCGCCCCCGGGCTCGCTGCATGGTACTCGGCCGCGCCCAACGGCGCGGCTCCCCCCAGCCGCTCGACGTCGACTGCCAATTCGCCACGCGCGGCCTCGGCGCCCGGCTGCAAGTCGGGCTTCGCCCCGAATCCCGGAGAAGCGCCGGGGCCACCGGGACCGGCGGGCCCGTGCTAACTCCAGGCGCGCATCAGGCCCGCCCAACACCTCCCCTGCGCTTGAGATCCAGGCCGAAAGGGAACAGGTCTGGCACGTCGATGCGGCCACGGGTCCGATCGCGAAAGCCGCCGCGAGGACTCTCATGCGCGCCACTTCTTCCGCATCCAGCATCGGTACCTCCGTGGGTGCTGGAAGTGCCACCACTTCGCTGACCTGTCTGTCCACTGTCTCGTCTCCCGATTCCGCGGCTCGGAGAGGGGTCAGGAGTTCTGTCGCTAGGGCGGCAATAGCTCTGTCGCCTAACTCAGCGTGGAACCGACCAACGAGAACCTCGAAGTCACGGCACTTGCGTTGGAGCTGCCTTCGGTGAGGCGCCGTAGAGCGCAGAGCGGACGCAAAATCGGGGGCTGACGGCACACGTCCGGATTTCGCGCGATTGCCGACTGGCGAAGTGGAGTTGCGCGAGCTCTGGAGCGACGACACGACCGGCGAGGAGCGAAGGCGGTCGTCGGGCGGAACGCGTTCCGCACGGCGGAGTCGCGGGTGAGAGCTCGAGCCGGCGGGATGCGCGCCTCGAGGACGAGCTCGTTGCTGGGAGACATGGGACTCGCGGCCGCCGCACACCGCCTCGTCGCCACTCCTCTCGAACGGTCCGGAGGACCTCACAGGTTGCCCGGAGGACCTCACAGGTTGTCCAGAGGACCTCACAGGTTGTCCAGAGGACCTCACAGGTTGTCCAGAGGACCTCACAGGTTGTCCAGAGGACCTCACAGGTTGTCCGGAGAAGCTCATAGATTGTCCGGAAGACCTCACAGGTTGTCCGGAGGACCTCACAGGTTGTCCGGAGGACCTCACAGGTTGTCCGGAAGACCTCACAGGTTGTCCGGAAGACCTCATAGGTTGTCCGGAGAAGCTCACAGGTTGTCCGGAGGACCTCACAGGTCGTCCGGAGAAGCTCACAGGTCGTCCGGAGAACCTCATAGGTTGTCCGGAGGACCTCATAGGTTGTCCGGAGGACCTCATAGGTTGTCCGGAGGACCTCACAGGTTGTCCGGAGGACCTCATAGGTTGTCCGGAGGACCTCACAGGTTGTCCGGAAGACCTCACAGGTTGTCCGGAGGACCTCACAGGTTGTCAGGATGACCCCACAGCTCGCGCCCGTCCGCGCGACGACCCTTCGACAACCTCGCAAGAAGCGACGAGCTATCTCGAGCTCGCCCCCTCGCGCGCCGCTTCACCCGAAGACGCCGTTCGCCGACGTCTTCCCGAGCGAGTCGCTCGAGGCATCCTCGCGCGACCCGAGCGGACTGTCTCAGCCAGAGCCGCCGCGTCCTTCCAGGCCCTCCACCAAGCCGCTGCCCTTCCTCACTCGATTGAGCTGTTGACCAGAATACACGTCAACTGTCTGGTTTTTATCTCTTTGCTTGGTTTGAGGGTCATGGGCTTGCACACAACTACCTGACAGGGCGATTATCGGCAGCACTCCAACTCCAACAGGGGGTACAACGATGGTGCTGCAGTGCAGGTGGAACGTCGATGAGGTCATCGCCAAGAGCGCGCAACAGGCCGAGCTGTTTGGAAGCTACGGGACGCAGATCGAAGCGCGTACCGGGCCCGAAGTGCTCAACACGGTCACCGCCGGCTCGGTCAAGCTCCGCGACGCGCATCGCAAGAGCCTCGACAGCCGTGGCGACAAGGGCGCGACGACTCAATCGCAAACGACGCGCCTGAAGGCGGCCGCGAAGTTCCTCGTCGCGCGCCGCAAGGCAATCATGAAGCGCTACGCGGCTGACCCGGGAATCAAGAAGGCGTTCGGCATCGGCGACGAGTTCAATAGCACCTCTCTCTCCTCGGTGAACGCAGCGTTCGAACGCTTCATCACGGCGGCCGAAGCGAATCCCGAGCACGCCCGCGCCGCGATGGTGACCGAAGAAGACATCGCGCAGATGAGGCAGCACCTGCAGGACATCAACAAGAACGAAGACGAGCAGGAGGGAATGAAGATCTCCTCGAAGCTCACGACCGCCGAGCGCAACACCATCCAGTTCGAGGTCGAAGAGGCGATGATCAAGGTCGTTACCGCCGCGACCCTGGTCTTCGAGGATCAGCCGGACGTCGTCGCGTTGTTCAAGGCCACCCTCCCCGCCTCCAAGCGCTCCAACAAGAAGGCGACGTCGGAGACCGACCCCAAGTAGTCGCATAGCGGCTGGGCGTTCCGACCTTCCGGATGGCCGCTGGCTCGGGGCCATCCGGACCGCTCTCTCCAGCGGCGTCTTCGCATCGGCCGCGCGTCTCCGCCCGCGTGATGGAGACGGCGATCGATTCGTCGGCAGACGCCTGATTCGCCTCCCAACTCCAGGCCGCAAGACGGGCATTTCCTCGAGGTTGAGCCGGGGCGGCGCCGACTGCTCGCTCTGAAGGCGATGTGCCGCGCGGATTCTTCAGGGATCGAATCGATCGGCTCCTGGTTTCCGATGTCTGCGCCTGCCTTTCCCCAATGAGCGACCTAAGCGGCAAGAACTCGAACGAGCTGTGCGGTCTTCCGGGTTCGGGAATCGACTGCAAATGCTGCGCGTGCCAATAGGGGCGCGAGCGGAGGGCGGACGATGTGCCCTCATGCGGTCGGCGATTCCGACGACCGAGCGCGACGCCAGAATGGCGGCACGAAACGCCCGCGCCGTCGCGCCAGCACGAGGAGGCCGACCGCGGCGGTAAGACAGACTACGACCGCCACGATCGACGCTTCTGGGCCGAAGGCGCCACCGGTCAACAGCTCACTCCCCGAGAATTTGGCCGCGAAGTAGCCGTGTGCTGGAGCACCGGAGACTGGAGCGCCAAAGACGCCGCCCTGCGTGAAGTTCCAGGCCGCGTGCAGGCCGATGGGCAACCATAAGCGCCGCGAACAAATGAAGGCGGCAGCGAGCAGGATTCCAGCCTCGAGCGCAATGGCGATCATGCCCTGGACCGACGCGTTCGGGTTTCCGGCGTGGGCGAAGCCGAAGACCAGGGCGGAGATCGCGAGCGCAATCCAGCTACCCAGCGATTTCTCGATCACTCGGAAGAGCACCCCGCGCATCCAGAGCTCCTCGAAGAACCCGGCGCACAGCGAGATCGTGATCGCGTAGCGCAGCGAGCGCCAACCCTCGCCGGTCTCTATCGTGCACGCGCCGAGCAGCCAAAGGCTCAGCACCGTCGCGACGAACAGCAGCGCGCCCAGGGCGAGGCCGGCGCCGAATTCGACCACGAGCCGCTCCCTCCCGAGCTCGACAACGGAGCGACGCTCGACGAACCGCACGTATCCGACGTAGGCGCCGCAGACGGCCAGGATCGCGACCAGCGAGCCGGCATCTCCAGCCAGGTCGCGACTGAACCGGCTCGCGCCAAACGAACCGAGCAAGAGGTCGATGAGCACTACCGGTCCAGCGACGAAGAGCGTCCCCAGCACCAGGTTGGTCACGGGGAACTCGATGATTCGCCTGAAGAGCGTGGCTGGTTTGGACTGAGGCGAGGCCCCGTCGGCCGCGGTGATATTCGCACTCGTCATGAGCCTGAGTCTCCGATTGCTGCAAAGGTTGATTGGATGGAGCCCGCTTGCGCGCGGCACACTACCGCATCGGCGTCCCGCCAGTGAGCGGGCCGGCTTTGTTTACGCCGATACGCGGCAAGGTACTGGCTATTGCAGCTCCTGGCGAAGCTCTGGGTGACGCGACGCTCGCTGCCGATGAAGAGGGCCCGCGAAAAGTTTCGGGCGGCTCGATGCGTTCACGCGCTCTCGCGCGTTTCCGCGGGCGATGGTCGTCACCGCCGCACATGAGCTCGTTCAACCTGCCCGAGCATGGGGCGAAGCCTGGTCAGCCCGGTATTCGACCAGCGGGGCCTAGGAGTCGGGGGCGCCGCGGACTTGCCTTCCAACGTTGCCTCGGCTCGATGAACGCCGGCCCCATGGCGAGCAGACTCCGCCAGGCGCACCGGCTTCCTCAATCGGGAACACCGCTTCCGAATCGGTGGAAAGAGTGTTCCTTGCCGCTCTCGAGGAAGCGATGACCGGGCATGCCGACCACTTCACAGTCGATCGGGGTTCTGAGCCTGGCGCCCTAGGGGCCGAGCGCCGCGCTCGTCGCCCAGGCGAGCGTGCGCCGGATCTGCTCGCTCGCTCGACTCTCGCGCGGCAGGTCCTTTGCCTCGTTTCGGCTCGGCCCGGGGGACCGAGAGCGAGGGCACCGGAACCGATCCGGTCGCAAAGGGCCCCGTGGCCGCTGCACCCGGGCGCGCGGCGACGCTTCGTCGTCGCGCAGGCCGGGTCGGCTCTCCTTCGAAAGCGCCGGAGCGACGCATGGACCTGACGAAGACGAAGCCTGTTCTGGCGGGACTGCTCGCGCTGTCAGTCGCCTTGCCGGCGCAAGCCACCGTGGTCGAGCCGATGGACGTCGAGACGCTCAGTCGCCGAGCAGATCTCGTCGTTCAGGGCACGGCCCTGTCGAGCGAGTCGTCCTTCGTCAACGGGCAGATCCAGACCGTGACCCGGGTGCGCGTTGACTGCGCGCTCAAGGGTCAGGCCCCCGCCGTCGTCGAGGTCCGGACTCCGGGCGGAAGGGTCGGCGACCTCGGCCAAATGGTCACCGGCGCGCCGCAGTTCGCGCCGGGCGAAGAGGTCATCGTCTTCCTCCGCAGGCTGCCCGGCGGCGCCCGCTTCCGTGTCGAGGGCATGTCGCTGGGGAAGTTCGACGTGGTGAAGGCTCCTGACGGGCGCCGGATGGTCACTCGGAATGACGAGGGCCTCTCGATCAAGCTTCCGGATGGCGGTGTCCAGCAGGCGACCCGGTTCGAGCCGGTGCCAGAGCCTGTCTTCCTGGAGCGCGTGCGCAGCGCTGTGCGGCAGGAGCAAATCCAGTGAGAGCGGCGCTGCTTGTGTCGGCGACGTTGATGTTCCTCGTGTCGGAGGCGCAGGCCTTCGTGCGCGCGAGGGTTCCGACTGCGAGCTCGCAGCCCCCAGGCCCGTACCTTCACTGGGCCAATCCGCGGGTTCCGATGGTGGTCAACAAGCTTGGCAGCCGGGACGCGGGGCATCTCGAGTCGCTCGCCGCGGTGCGCGCGAGCTACGCGGCGTGGAACGAGGTCGAGTGCAGCGACTTCGAGCTGGTCCACGCGGGCACGACGGCGAAGAACGAGGCGGGCTTCGACCCGGTGGACAACACCAACCTGATCATCTGGCGCGAGGTCGCCTGCGACGACGTGGTCCCGCCGGGCGATCCCTGCTTCGTCCAGGGCGGCTGCAACAACAAGTACGACTGCTGGGATGAGTCGTCGTCGGTGGTCGGGGTCGCCACGATCACTTTCAGCTTCCGGACCGGCGAGATCGTCGACGCGGACATCGAGCTCAACGGCGCGGGGTTCGTCTTCACCACCGTGGACTCGCCGGAGTGTCTGCCGGGGAGGCCCATTCCGCGGCCGGCGAGCTGCGTCGCCACCGACGTGCAGAACACGGTGACGCACGAGCTCGGGCACGTCATCGGGCTGGCCGACGTCTACGACGACCCGGGCGCGACGCTCTACTGGCAAGCGGAAATAGGCGAGACCGCCAAGCGGACGCTGAGCCAGGACGACATCGACGGTCTGTGTGCGGTCTACCCGCGGGGCTCGGGCTTGTCGGTTGACGAGCCACACGAGGACGCTGCGAAGGGATGCACGTGCGGAGGCTCGGGGGCGCCGCCGGCCGCGCTCGTGGCGCTGCCCCTGGCGCTCGGGCTGGTGAGGCGGCGGCGGGCGGCGCGGGCGTGAGGCGGGGCGGGGCTTTCCGGTCGGATGTCGCGCGAAGGGCGCCGCTTCGGTGCGGCGCGGTCGTTTCAGGGCTCGGTCGCGTAGACGAGGACCGCGCAGTAGGTCTCGGGCTCGACGCCCTCCCCGCCGTGGTTCCACCTCTCGATGAGGCCCGCTGCTTCTTCGAGCGTGTCGATGAGGCAGTAGCGGTTCACCGGTCCCTCGCGCGCCATCAGGTTGCAGGAAAGCGGCGAATGCCCCCAGCCCATGATTTTGCGGTGTAGGGAGACGACGCCGAATCCGAGCCTCGGCAGGTCGGTCGGGCCGACGCCGCGCGGCAGCTCCGGTTGGTCCGCCGGAAACCAATCGTCGGGCCGTGGGTAGACCCATTCGCCCGATTCGTCCGTCGTCGCGGATACGAGCCAGAGCGCGAAGACGCGATAGTCGGCGCGGTCGTCGTCGGGCACCGTTTCCCACGCCGCCTCGACGGTCGCGTAGCAGCAGGCGCGGTTGAAGTCCCAGCGCTCGATCCAATCCGGTGGCGGGCGCGCGAGGCAGTCGCTGACGCTGCAGACCTCGACGACTCCGGTCAGGTGATCGGGGTCCCAATCGCCTTCTGGTACCCAGGGTTTCTTCGCTCGATAGCCGAGGAAGATTGGCGATGCGTCGTCCGCATTGAAAGGCGGCATTCGTCTACCCAGCGTGGCTCCAGGCGATTTCGCCCCCAGGCAAGAAGCACTGTCCCGGTTCGTAAACCTCCCCTACCGCATGACGGATGAAGCGCGCCCGGTTAAGCGAAGTGTCGGCAGACTACGCCGCTCCCGTACAGTGGTCGTGAGCAAGCTTCATGACCTTGCTGATCACGTTCTCGTTCCTCGCCAGTTCCTTCTTCGTCAGGCGAATTCGGTATCGCCCCCAGCGCTTGTGGTAGTCCATCACGTCTAGCTCGGCGTCCTCGAGCATTCGCTGGATTTCGTCGGCTTGAGGCAAGCGTGGCTCAAGCCGGAGGTGCTGCTTCTTGGCTCGAAAGGTCACGAAGTTGAAGGGCTGCCCGCTCCGGACGAGCCCTATGTAGAACTTGTTGTATTTGAGCTCGACGTCAGGCGCGAACGAATGGATGAGTCCAAGCAACTCGTCCGCAAGCGCGACCGTCTCTTTGCTGCCGCGGTAGGTCTCCCAATAGGCGCGGTCCGTATCTTCGGATACCTCGTCCTCGTCGACCGGACCGCGTCTCAACTCGTCAACCACCCGCGTGAAAACGAGTGCCACTTGATCGCCAAATTTCAGGGCGCTCATCTGTATGGCGATAAGCGGTATGGCGCCGTTGAACAGGTTGATCACGTTCAAGAAGCGGCTGGTAATGTCCTCAGCGACAATAACGGCGCAGTGTTCGTACTGCGGATAGCGTTTCCGCTCGATGTCCCAGTACTCGATCGCCCGGATAATGTGACTCTCGTCGGTGGCCCCAAGCTGGACTTCTACTTCATACCGTCTATCGCTCTCAGGGTCCTGAAGGAGCAGGTCGAGGCGTCCTGCCCTCGGCTGGATCCGCTCCTTATCCTTGAGGACGATCTCGCCGAGTCCAAGAATTCCCGGATCGTCAGCGATTCGCTGCTGGACCCATCTCTCATTGAGATCGGGATGGCTCTTCAACCATAGCCGCTCCGGCTTCACGAACTTGAGCTCGGGCATGTGTCCCTCCTTTAATTCGTCACGTACCAGAAGTAGGTGGCGAAATGTCCAGACACGACCTCCTCGCGCTGCAAACTTGGCTCGGCATCGCGCTCGCCGCTGGGGCCGAGCTACGCTGCGGCTCCCTCCGGTCGCCTCCGCTCCGCTCGGCCCCAGCGGCGGGGTCCACGG
>JBMNNX010000251.1:0-9864 GCA_050942745.1 Myxococcales bacterium | reverse complement strand
CCCAGCGGCGGGGTCCACGGCGGTTTCGGGCTGGGTCTTCTTGGTGCGCATACGTCTTCTCTCCCCGCCCTCGTCCTACAGTAATTGCGAGTGGGGTCGGTGTCTCACGCACGTTGGCACAGAGGGCACGGCGATCCGCGATTCGGAGAGCGAGCCTCGCGTTCGACGCCAAGTAATTCTTGCCATCGAAGTCTTCGCAGACGCGCGAGGGTGTCCCAGCCAGTTGTGACCGAGAGGCAGCTTTGGTGGCAACGGGGCCGCGTCGCTTGATGGCCCCAGGAGAACGGCCACCCGACGGCAACACGCCAACGCTCGGCGTTCGTCATCGCCCCGCTTCGCTGCGGTGCCCGCTCGGGCCGGCTCGATCTGCTGGTCCGCGGGCGGGTAAGTCTCGGAGCTCGTGGGCGCCGCAAAGCAACTCCGCGCGTGCGAACCCGTAAAGCAAAACGCCCGGCTCCCTCAAGGAACCAGGCGTCTTTTCGTGAGCGGGAAAAGGGATTTGAACCCTCGACCCTCGCCTTGGCAAGGCGATGCTCTACCACTGAGCTATTCCCGCGTATTTGCTGCTCGCCGCCGCCGTTGCTGCCATCGGCTGCCGTCGAACGCGAGCGTGTATAGGCCAGACCGCGGAGCGGGTCAAGCAGTTTTTTCAACACTCGTTCGCCCGGCCTCGATCGCCTGCTGCTGCGCGGCGGCTCGCTTCTCCTTGCCGGCCATCACGTCGAGGAATGCCTTGAAGTACTGCACCGCCGACGCGACCGAGGCGATGACCGACAGCCACAGCAGCCACGTGCCCACCTTGTTGAAGTCGGTCTGGAGGCGGAAGAAGAGGAAGTTCACGTCGTAGCTGTAGTGCACGAGCAGGCAGCAGATGCCGCTGAGCTGCAGGGACGTCTTCCACTTGCCGCCCTGCCCTGCGGCGATGACCATCCCCTCGCTCGCGGCGATGGTGCGCAGCCCGGTCACGATGAACTCGCGCGCGAGCAGCACGATGACCAGGCCACTCGCCACCCGCCCGAGCCTGACGAGCATCACCAACGCCGCCATCACGATCAGCTTGTCCGCGAGCGGGTCGAGGAACTTGCCCACCACGGTCACAAGGCCCTTGCGGCGCGCCAACCAGCCGTCGATCACGTCGGTGATCGAGGCGCCGGCAAAGATGACCGCCGACCAGTACGAGGAGACGGGATCGGCCCAGTAGGTGAGGAGGATAAACGCGGGGATCACCAGGATCCGCGCGATGGTCAGCATGTTCGGCAGGTTGAGGAACTCTTCCTTGAGGGTCTTCGCCATGGCCGGGGCAGCATAGCCTTCCCAAGCGCAGCGTGAAAGACGAGTAGTGGACAGTGCCGAGAGGTGGAGGTCTGCCGCCCATCCCTCGCTGGCGCACCGCCGCTCGCCCCTCGTGTTCGAAGAGGTGGAGTAGAGCTCCGCCGCCCACGCTCGTGATAGCACTTCGGGCCGGCGAGAAGGCCGGCGAGCCGGGACACTTGCGGGCGCCCGCATTCGCGACGCCAGCACGAAGGCCGGCGCTCGCAGGCGCGAGCAATCGCGCCGCCGACACGAAGGCCGGCGCGCCGGACCTTGCCCGTGTCGCGTCAGGCCGGCCGGGGAGACGCCAACGGTCCCCCTCCCCCGGCACATCCTTCGTCCGCGCCCCGACTGCCTTCGTCCGCGAGCCCGCTGCCCCGCCGCCTCAGCACGCCGGCTTGAAGCCGGTCAGGATGGCGTAGCCCTCGCCGGTCAACTCGACGACGGGGATCACCGGGGTCTGCTCGTCGGGCAAGGCGACGATGCGCGGGGTGAGCAGCCCATGCCAGCCGACGAGCGCGTTCATGGGCACGGTGCAGGGAGCGCCGGCGATGCCGACGGTGCGCAGCGCTCCGGGCACGCACAGCAGCACCTTGCCGCTGCCGCGCAGGTGCACGAGATGCAAGTCGGGCGCGACCTTCGAAGGCACGCGGCCGTTCTCGAAGACGACCGTCTCCTCGAACGCAAAGACCAGGTCCTCGCGGAAGTAGGCCGACTCATCGACGAGGTCGATGACGACGAAGTTGCGCCCCTTCAGGTCCAGCACGAGCTGCCCGTTGCCCGAGACGCGCACCATCCGGCGCTCGCCGTCGCCGAAGACCTTGTCGGTCGCTCGGCCGCGGAACCGCTTCATCTCGGGCACGTACTGCAAGCTGCCGAGCGCGGCGAGCAGGCCCTCGAGGCGGGTCAGGATCTCGCCCGCGACGCGCACGTACACGAGATCGCCAACCTCGAAGACGCTCACGCTCTCGCGCGGCGCCACCGCCGTGACGGCGCTCATCTGCTCGAGCGAGGCTGTCGCATAGCCGCCCACGCCCTGCTGCCCCTGCCAGGCGCTCGCCTCCGGCGCGGGCTCGAGCGCCGCGGCGGGAGGCGCGGCCGCGACTTCGGCCGCCGTCGCCGCCGCGGGCTGGGGCTCGGGCGCGGGCTGCACCGGCGCGCTCGCCTCGCCGCTCGCCTCGATGTCCCAGGCGTTCACCGGGGTTTCGGGCTGCTCGTCGCCGGCGTCAACCTCGATCTCCACCTCGATCTCGCCGGTCTGCTTCGCCGCGCGGATCTTCTCGCTCAGCGAGGACTTGGCCGGCGGGGCCGCGCCGTCCTCCCCACCGCCCACGCGCGGGGCCTTGGTCGGATCCTTGAGCGCGCGCTCCATGCGCTCGGCCATCGTCAGGCTGCCGGCGGCGACGAAGCAGTCCTTGGCCCGCGCGTAGTCGCCGGCCTGGGCGTACGCGAGCCCGAGGTAGTTCTGGGCCTTCTTGTGATCGGGCGCGAGATCGACCGCGGTCTCGAACTCGCGGGTCGCCCGCTCGAGCGCGTTCGCCTTCAGGTAGACCAGCCCCAGGTTGACCCGCAGGGTCGGATCCACCGGGTTGTCGCGCACCAGCAGCTCGTAGATCTCGGCGGCGCGGTCGAAGGAGCCGAGCTTGAAGTAGGTGAGGCCGAGCAGGTTCTGGGCCTTCTGGTTCTTCGGCTGCAGGTTGAACGCCTTCTCGAGCGCCTCCTTCGCCTCGTGGATCTGGCCGGCCGACAGCAGCTCGCCGCCTCGCGAGAGGTGCTTCAAGAACTCGTCGTCGACCGTTCCGTCGTCGGCAGCGGCGACCAGCCGCTCGATGTCACCCATGACGCTGCCTCACTCGTCGAAAAGGGAGCGGCGCTCGCGCTAGCGGCCGGCTCCCTCATTCTTATAGCTGTAGTAGAGCCGCAAAACGCGCCGCACGTACTCCTGCGTCTCGGGGATGTTGGGGACGCCGCCGGCCCGCTTCACCGCGTTGGGCCCGGCGTTGTAGCCGGCGATCATCTTGATCATCTCGCCGTTGAACTCGTTGGCGAGCACCCTCAGATAGCGCACCCCGCCGAAGATGTTCTGCTTGGGGTCGAACGGGTCCTCGACGAACATCTCCGCGGCGGTCTGGGGCATGAGCTGCATCAGGCCCTGGGCCCCGGCGTGCGAGACCGCGTCGGGATTGAAGTTGGACTCGGCGGCCATGATCGCCCGGGCGAGCGCGACGGGAATGCGGTAGAGCGCGCAGGCCTCGTCGATCCAAGCGGCGTACTCGGGCGGAAGGCTGCGCGCCTTGAAGCTCGGCTGCGGGGCGGCCGTGACGCGCACCAGGCCCTCTTTCTCCTTCATCCTCAGGCCGCGCGAGCGCGTGCTGCCAGGCGGCACGTTGGTGATGACGGTCACCCCGTCGTCATCGACGTAGCGGTAGATGCGCTCGGCGCGCGCGGCGCCGGCCGCCCCAAGGACCAGGGCAACCACGGCGGCGACGAGGGCCGTCTTTGTTGATTTGTCGGACATTGTCGCTCGGCCGTCGCCCAGCCCTGCCGCCAGGAGCCAGGGCCGGGCGAGTCTAACAGCGGCTCTCTCGAGGCCGCAAGATCTTCCCGAAATTCCAGGCCTTCGGTCGCTCTGCCTGCTTCCCGCCGGCTGCCCGGACGCTCGCTCTGCGACCGCGTCCTCGTGCTCGTAGCCTAAGCAAACCAAAGCTCCTAGAATCGCCCGCTTAACAAAGCTCATCCCCGGAGGTGCGCCATTCTCGAACGGTTCGATTTCCTGGTTCTCGGCGGGGGCGCTGCCGGTCTGTTCTTCGCACTCAAGGCCTCCAGGCATGGGACCGTTGCCGTGCTCACCAAGCGAGCCACGAGCGAGGGTGCGACCAACTACGCCCAAGGCGGCATCGCCTCGGTGCTCTCGAGCGAAGATTCGTTCGACGCTCATATCGCGGACACCCTCAACGCCGGGGCGGGCCTGTGCCGGCGGGAGGCGGTCGAGGTGTGCGTGCGCGAGGGCCCTTCGCGCATCGCCGAGCTGCAGCAGTACGGGGTCGCCTTCACCCAACGCAACGGCATCCTCGACCTCACCCGCGAAGGCGGACACTCGATGCGCCGGGTCGCCCACGCCTCGGACATGACCGGGCGGGAGATCGAGCGTGCGCTGCTCGCAGCCTGTGAGGACGAGCCGAACATCGCCTTCTTCCCCTGCAGCATCGCGGTGGACCTGATTACCGAACGCAAGATCGGCCGCTCGGATTCCGACCGATGCCTCGGGGCCTACGTCCTTCGCGAGGACGGCCGCATCGACACCTTTCTGGCGAAGGTGACCCTGCTGGCGACCGGCGGGGCCGGGAAGGTCTACCTGTACACCTCCAACCCCGACGTCGCGACCGGCGACGGGGTGGCGATGGCCTATCGGGCCGGGGCGCGCATCGCCAACATGGAGTTTTACCAGTTCCACCCGACCTGCCTTTACCACCCGCATGCCAAGAGCTTTCTCATCAGCGAGGCGCTGCGCGGCGAGGGCGGCATCCTGCGGCTGCGCAACGGGCAGACCTTCATGGAGCGCTACCACCCGCTCGGCGCGCTCGCCCCGCGCGACGTGGTCGCCCGGGCCATCGACGCGGAGATGAAGCGCACCGGCGACGACTCGGTGCTGCTCGACATGACGCACCTTCCCAAGGCCTTCCTCATCGAGCGCTTCCCGAACATCTACGCGACCTGCAAGGAGTTCGGCATCGACATGACCTCGCAGCCGATCCCGGTGGTTCCGGCCGCCCACTACATGTGCGGCGGGGTCGCGGTCGATCTCGTGGCGCAGACGAGCGTGCCGCACCTGCTGGCCGCAGGCGAGGTCTCGTGTACCGGCGTACACGGCGCCAACCGGCTCGCCTCCAACTCGCTGCTCGAGGGCGTCGTCTGGGGCGGGCGCGCGGCCGAGTACGCCAAGGGCCTGCTCGCCGAGGCTCCGGCCTTCGAGACGCCGCCGCCGTGGGATCCGGGCCGCGCGGTTGACTCGGACGAGAGCGTGGTCGTCTCGCACAACTGGGACGAGGTGCGCCGGCTGATGTGGAACTACGTGGGCATCGTGCGCACCGACAAGCGCCTGACGAGGGCGCGAAGGCGCCTGGACCTGCTGCGCGAGGAGATCCGCGAGTTCTATTGGCGCTTCACGGTCACCGGCGACATCCTCGAGCTGCGCAACATCGC
This sequence comes from Myxococcales bacterium, assembly GCA_050942745.1. Classification (GTDB taxonomy): domain Bacteria; phylum Myxococcota; class Myxococcia; order Myxococcales; family UBA5297; genus UBA10939. Next base: position 4,350 of record JBMNNX010000251.1, on the reverse strand, counting down.
CGACGTCGCCAAGCTCATCGTCGAGTGCGCCCTGCGGCGCCGCGAAAGCCGCGGCCTGCACTACACGCTCGACTACCCGGAGCGCGACGACTCGCGCTGGCTCACCGACACGGTGGTCACCCGCGCCGAGCTCGAGCACCCGCTGTAGGTCGCCGCCGCGCGCGCCGCCTCTCGTTTCCGGCGGGCCTCGGCCTGGCTCGGTGCTGCCGCCTGCGCTCGAACCGGTCGGGGCAGCGCTGGCTAGCCAAGGCGCAGGCGCTCGCCCCCGTCCGGGCGCCCCGCCGCGCCTGCTCGGCGCGCCCAGGCCCGGTTTCGCGGCCTCGAGCGGCCGTATCGGCCCCCAGGGCCACAAAACCGGCCCAAGGGCGCATTTCGGGCGGCCAGGCTTAGGTAAATAGGGCTGGACCTCCGATCGGCCACCAGAAGGCCAGGCAGAGCCTCGCAGGCACCTTTCCTGGCCTTTTTCAATCCACGGAAATCCCTGCCCTTTTTCGCCAACCTCGGGGGTACTCCTACCCCGCCGCTTTCGTCTCCTGCGCCTCGGCCTTGGGAGGGGTGATGCGTCCGGCCGACGCCATCTCCAGGACCAGCCGAAGCTGCCGGGTCAGCGCGCCGAACAGGCCCTTGAGCAGCTCGGGCCTGTCGGAGACGAGGTCGAGGAAGTCCTGCCGGTCGATGGCCAGGGCCCGCGTGTCGGCCAGCGCGCGCGCGCCGGCCGGCCTCGGCGCCCCGTCGAGCAGCGAGGCCTCGCCGAAGGCCTCCTTCGCCGTCATCTCGAGGATGGTCTTGCCGTCCTTCTCCACTGCGACCCGGCCGTCGATGACGACGTAGAGCGCGTCGCCCGGATCGTTCTCGCGGTAGATGACCTTGCCCGCCTGGAAGCGCCGCTCGTGCGCGATGGCGGCGAGCGCGGCCAGGTCGTCAACGCTGCAGTGCTCGAAGATGCCGACGCCCTCGAGCAGGAAGACCTTCTCCATCACCGTCTCGCTCACCGTGCCCTCCTCGATGATCTGGAGCGCCGCGGCCTCGGGCGCCCTTCGCCGCAGCGTGTAAATCGCGCAGGCGCGCAGCACCGCGTCCCGCGACACCGCGAGCTCGAGAAGCCGCGCAGGCGCCCGCTCGACCACGCCCTGCCCGCCCGGCAGCCGGTGATGGCGCTCCAGCACCGGCACGACGCGCTCGCGGATGCCCTCGTCCACGAGGTTGTCGAACAGCTCCAACGCGTAGGCCCGCTCGCGCGGGTCCTCGGCCAGCAGCCTGTTGTGGATGTTGAGCATCGTGCGCTGCGGGTGAACCAGCCCGAGCAGCCGGAAGATGATCTCCACGTTCTGATCGAGCCGGTCGCCCAGCGCGCGCACGAGGATGGCGCCCTCGCCGAGCGCTCGCTGCAGGTCGCGGAAGATGGGCAGGTAGTAGAGGTAGGCGTCCACGCGCCGCAGCGTCGCCTCGCGCGTGCGCGCAGCGTCGAACGGGAGATCCTCGCGCGCGCGGCGCAGCCGCGAGAGCGCCACCGCGATGCGATGGCGCAGGAACGGGTCGTCCTCGATATTCGAGAACAGCAGGATGTGGACCGCGCGCTCGGTGCCCAAGTAGCGCAACAGCCGGGGAAGCTCGTAGCGCACCCGCGCCGGGCGCCGCTTGTCGTTGAGCGCCTCCTCGAGCAGGCCGGCGATCCGGTCGCCCATTGACGCGAGCGCCTCGCGCGCCGCCCGCCGCACCTCGCGCTCGGCGAGCGCCTCGATCATCCGCGGGGCGAGATCGTAGCGGCCGCACTCGGCGGCCGACGCGAGCGCTATCCGGCGCACCGACGGGTCGGGGTCGTCGAGCAGCGGATCGATCTCCTTCGCGAAGCGCGTCCCGCGCATCCTCCCGAGCAGCTTGGCCAGCTCCCGGCGCTCGGCGACCGATCCTCCGCTCTGCGCGAGCATGCGCTCGAGCGCCCGCGACGCCGGCCCGGACGCCTCGCCCCGCTCGTGCTCGATTCGCGCGAGCGCGGCGACCGCCGCGCCGCGGAGGCCCGGATCCTTCGCCTCGAGCATCGGGGCGAGGAACTCGGCGGCCTGCTCGTCGAGCCGGGCCAGGGCGAGCACCGCTTCGTCGCGCGGCCGGCGCACGTCGCGCATCGCGATGGCGCGCAGCCTGGGCACCAGCTCGCGCGCGCCCAGCTCGAGAGCGAGGCGCACGCCGCGCTCCCGGACCCGCTCGCTCGGGTGCGACAGGAGTATGGGCACCCAGGGCCGGATGTTCGCCGAGCGGTCCGCGGCCAGCAGGTCGACCGCGAGCAGGACGCGCGCGGGATCGCGGTCCTCCAACGACTTGAGGAGCAGCGAGCGCGCCTCGGCGTCCATCTCGAGCCCCTCGTCCCAGCGCGCGCGGGTCAGGCGCTTGTCGATGGTGGCGACGTAGCGGCGCTTGACGAGCACGAGCATGCCGAGCACGAGGAGCGAGACCGCGACGACCGCGACCGCCAGCCCGGCGCGCCCCAGCCACGGGCTGACGACGAGCAGCGCGAGGCCGCCGAGCGCCGCCCCGCCCTTCTTCACCAGGCCGTCGATGAAAGCGCGCGCCGAGATGCGCGCCTTGTCGGGCAAAGGCCCGTAGAGGAGCTGCATGCCGGTCGGCTGCAGCGACAGCGCCCCGAGGTTCTCGAGCACCTTGAGCAGGAACGCGGGCGCGAGCCCGGGCTGAATCGCGCACAGCGCCGCCAGCCCGGCCGTGCCGACCGGCGCGATGGCGAGGTAGCGGAAGATGCCCCAGCGCGCGAGCACGCGGCCGGACAGGAAGAGTTGGAAGAGCATCGCCAGCAGGCCGACCGCGAAGCTGCTCGCGCCGAAGAAGGCCGCGAGGCGATCCTCGTCGAGCACGCCCTGGGCGCTGACTCGGAACAGGTAGTCGGCGACGACGGTGAGCACCGCGGCGAGCGCGGCGAGCACGGCGAGCGCGCGGGTGAAGGCGTTGTCGCGCAGGAAGCGCAGCGCCTCGCCCCCTTCCAAGATGGCCCTGCGGATCGGCTCGGAGACCGCCCGCATCTCGAAGACCGAGATCGTCCGCGCCCCGCCCGCCGAGGCCGACGAGCGCCGGGCGAGGATCATCCCGAGCGCCGCGCACCCGAGCATCGAGAGCACCGGGAGCGCGAGCAGCGGGATCGCCCCGACGACGGCCCCGAAGCCGCCGAGCATGCCTCCGATGACCGAGCCACCCATCCCGAAGCCGCCGACCACGCCGAAGAGCCGCTTGCTCGCGCGCGCGTCGAACCTCTCGCCGAGCGCGGCCCAGAAGCGCACCGAGGTGACGGTGGCGTAGGCCTCGGCGAAGACGTAGAGCGCCGCGACCGCCGGGAGCGCCCCGAGCCAGGCGCCCGCGGCGAGCGCGCAGGTGAGCAGCGCGGCGAGCGCGAGCGAGCCGCGCGGCGGCGCGGTCGTCTTGCGCAGCGTGCCGTCGATGACCGCGAACAGGCCGGTGAAGATCGCGGCGGCTATGTAGAGCCACGGCAGCGCCGCGGCCTCGAAGCGCGCGACGACGAGCGCGTTGGCCGAGGCCTTGAGCAGCGCGGTGCCGGCGACGAAGCAGAGCTGGAAGGCCGCCGCCGGCGCTATCTGGCGCGCTTCACCCTCCTGCAGCGCGAGCAAGCGCGCCGCCGCGTCCGCGAGGCCTCGCCTCGTCACGCCGTACGACCACTTCGCAGCCAGGGTTCACCTCCACGCGCCGCGCGCTCAGGGGCGGGCCCTCTCGCCGCCCGCGCCGGGCGCGTCGAGGTCGAAGACGAGGTCGGCCTTGCCGATGGTGCTCGAGAAGCGCAGCGTGAACTTGCCGTTCTCGGGCAGCACCGGCGTGCCGTCCGGGAAGGTGCGCGGGAACCTAACGAGATACGCGGTCCAGAACGACTCGAGGTAGGGGTAGAGCGCGCGCATCTTCGGGTCCGCCTTGCGCAGGCGCACGAGCGAGGCGGGCAGCGCCTCGCCGCGCTCGGTGACGATGGCGACCCGCCAGATGCTGTCGCTGCTGGCGAAGTCGTCGAAGCGCCGCTCGTTCGCGTGGACGCCGAGCAGGAACTCGTGGCTCGCCTCGTGCTGGGCGCGCTCGACCTCGAGCATCGCCTGCGCCTCGGCCTCGGGCATCGCCTGGAAGAGCGCGAGCCGCGCGACCTTCTCGATGCGGAACTCCATCGACAGGAAGGTGACCGCGAAGAAGGCGAGGCTGTCGAAGCCATCGTAGACCTCCGCGCGCCGAGTCCAGCGCGCGAGGACCTGCGCGTACCGCTCCTCGGCCTCATCGTCGGCGACCCGCGGCGCGGGCGGCCCGACGCGCGGCGGGACGCGCATCGACTCGCAACCGCACAGGGCGAGGACG
>JBMNNX010000356.1:0-5736 GCA_050942745.1 Myxococcales bacterium | reverse complement strand
CGAGGACCTTTGCCGAAGCCACCCGCTGGACCTTCGCGCCGTGGACCCCTGAATCCGCCCTCGGTGCCCTCGCGCCGAGGACCTTTGCCGAAGCCACCCGCTGGACCTTCGCGGCGCGCGCCCTCGAATCGCCCCTCGGGACCCTCGCGGCGTAAACCGGCATGAGCGCCGGGCCTAGCTTCAGCGCCCGGCTGTCGGAAGGGTGGCCTGCCCTCCTGCGGCTCCGGGGGTGGGCGCGGTCGCGCTTCCTTCTCCGTGGGCGGCGGTTGGACGCGTTGGCCTTCGATGCGGCCCGCGGTCACGAACCGGCCCCTCGGCGGCGGCCGCTTTCGGCCGGCGAGGATCTCGACCGGGACCGGCTCGGGAGGTGGCGCCTTCGGTTCGACCGCCTTCGCCGGGCGCTCGCTCGCGCGGATGATCCGGACGATGGGTTCGGGAGGGGTTGGCTTCTTCCTGCGGCGGCCTGAGCCCCCGCGCTTTTCGTCGGTCACGTCGGTCACTCCTTCCGCCCGGGTCGAGCGGCGCGCGCATTATGTGGCGAACCGCCCGAGGGACCAAACAGCGCGCGCCCCGACCGCCTTCGGCCCCGACCGACGCGACGACGAAGCCCCGCCCTCAGGAGAGGACGGGGCTCCTTCGAACGAGCCCTAAGGCTCAGTGCAGCGGCCTCTGCGGCATCACCTCTTCACGCCTGACCGTCTCGTGCCCGGTCGCCTTGCCCCTCTCGATCAGCGACTTGAAGCGCAGCAGGTCGTCGTGCATCTGCCTGCGCGGATCGGCGCGGAAGATCTTCAGGAACGCGTGCCCGAGCGCGCCGGCCGGCGGGTTGTAGCCCATGCGGATGTGCAGCCGCGTGCCTCCGTTGGTCTTGTCGAAGTGGATGGTGCCCGCGCTCTTGACGGCCGCGTCGCCCAGGCTCTTCCACGCGAGGACCTTGTTCGGCACGAAGCGGGTGACCTCCGCGTCCCAGCTGAACGGAACCCGCGCCGGGCCCTCGACCGTCCAGCGCCAGCGGTTGTCGCCGATGCGCTCGACGCTCTTCACGTGGCTCATGAAGCGCGGGAAGTTCTCGAAGCTCTGGAAGAAGGAGAAGACCTCCTCGATCGGCGCGTTGATGTTGATGGTCTTCGTCAGGTCGATGACCCGGCGGCGGGTGCTGAAGCCGAAGAGGCGCTTGAAGTCGAGGTCGGTCGCCCCGCGCAGCGTCAGCAGCGCACCGGTGCCAGCCAGACTCCACCCGATGGGGCCGCGTTGGCGCAGGCCAATCAGCGCGAGCCCCGTGCCCGCCGTGGTCGCCGCCAGCCGCGCCGCCGGTGGCCATAGCCGGCCCCTCGGGATGCGCCCGGTGCCCTGGAGCGATGGGATGCCGCGGGCCGTCTCGTGGATCTCGAGGCGGTTGTCTATCCCCTTGACCCCGCGCACGGCCGACAGGCCGACGAGGAGCTTGTCGACCTCGTTCTTGAGAATCGGGCCGCGCACCTCGACCCGGCCGTCCCGGACCGAAACCTCGATGGCGTGCGGGTGTGTCGTCAGGCGCCCGAGCTTGGAGCGCACCCGCTCGTAGAGGACCGGGTCGCTGGCTCCCTCTTTTTTCCACGCCGAGGCGAGCTCGGCGAACAGCCCGCGGGTGCGGTGGGAGAGGTCGCGGAGGCCGCTGATCGCGACCTTATCGGTCTCCTTGATAGCGTGGTACGCCTTCTCCTCGGCCAAGCGGCGCCGCCGCCTGCCCCAGGCAGGATCGAGCAGGTACATCATCGACGCGCCCGCAGCCACGCCGCTGCCGAGCCCGTACAGATATCCCTTGAAACTGCGAGCTTTGCGCATCCCCGCCTCCCTTCGAGCGCGGCCAGCTCGAGCTTTGGCCGCGCCCATCCGTCCGCCGTTCCTCGGGCGCGCCAGGTCCAACGCCGAGCGCCGAGCCCCGCGCCTGCAGGCGAGCTGGCAGCGGGCTCCACGTGGGGCACCAGGCGAGCCTCTGTTCGAGCGCAGCTACAGCGCTCCATGAACAAGAAGTAGCCATGGCGGTTTGGCTCGGGCGGGGCAGCCTGCTGGTGCGAACGGCGCCTTTCCTAGAGCTAGCGAGCGAGAGGACGTCGCGGCGAGCCTGGCGGAGGCCGCCGTCCGGCCCGCCGCCGGCCAGGGAGGCTACTTCAGCGACTCGAGATACTCCTGCCACTCGACCGGCAGCAGGTACTTCTTCTTGCTGTTGCAGGCCTTGCAGGCGGGCACGACGTTGCCCCGGGTGCTCTTGCCGCCGCGGACGATGGGGACGACGTGGTCCATCGAGAGCTCGGCCGGAGGGAACGAGCGGCCGCAGTAGTGGCACAGGCCTCGCGACAGGCGGGTCTTCCACCAGCGGCTCTGGCGCAGCTCGCGCGCCTTGGCCTTCTCGCGGCGGATCTCCTCTTCAGAGACCTGGATGATGAAGGGCTCGAATTCCATCGGGTGTGCCGTCTCTCCGGATCCTGTTCAACGCGGCCCCGCCGTCCGCGGCTTCCCGCTCCGGCTGCGCGCGCGGGGAGTCATAGCAGATTGCCGGGCACCCGCTCGCGCTCGCCTGGCAGGCAGGGAGCGCGGCAGCCGGCGATGGGCCGCTCGTCCGCGAGGCCGCCGGATGCCTGCCCGCCGGCCGGCTCGACTCCGAAACGCGGCGGGCGACTTTCGAAGAGCTCGCGGCCTGGCGGACGGTTCTTCGGGAGGCTGGGCGCTATGCCGCCGAGCGCTCGCGATCCTCGACGACGCAGTTGGTCGAGTTGAGCGTGCAGACCGTGCGACCGCGCCGGTAGCAGACGGTGAACCCCATCTCCTTGGCCAGCGGATTGTTCTGGAAAAGCTCGGTCATCATCGTCGTCTGGTGCTTGTACTTGTGGTCGTCGTCTCGGACGAGCACCCGGTGCCAGAACAAGATGTCGAAGAGGGTCGACTCGACCCAGCTAATGTCCGCGGTGCCATAGCCGGCGATCCAGCGCACGTGGCGGGCGCTCTTCATCAGGCGCCGCAGCGACTCCTCGTTGCCGAACGAGCAGGAGCCGAAGTGCACGTACTCGACGCTCTTCGCGCGCTTGAGGATGTCGGCGACGGTGCTGTGGTTGACCGCGGTGAGCGCCGACAGGCGGCTACGGTGGCCGTGCGCGGCGATGTAGAGCAGCTTGGACGAGGCCTGGTGCTCGTTGTCGAAGACGTCTACCCAGTGCGCCAGCGACGCCGAGTCGTGGAAGGTTCGAAAGAGCGGCTCGATGCCCACGATCTGGCAGAACTCGCTGACGAACGGCCAGACCGACATCGAGCGCAGCGACGCGGTGTCCCAAGGGCTCTCTAAGACCAGGATGCTCTTGATCATCATGCTCCCCCAGGCGGGCAATGAGAGGTGAAGGCTAGCACATCAACCCCTTCCTGGCGCATGGCCGGCAGGCTGAAAGACACTCGTAAAATCAATGCGATAGGCCTTCCCACCCGTTTGCGGTCGGGAGAGCGGAAGGGGGACCCGGCGCGACCTCGTCCGCTTCGAGACCCGCCGGGCGGCTCCTCGTCGCCCCGAGCGGCTGCCAGCGGAATGCCCCAGCGGTCCGCTCGCGGCAACCCGTTGCCTGCCAGGCGCGAGGTCGCTGGTCGCTGATTGACAGAAGGCGGACGCCCGCCCGCGGGCGCTACTGCTGAAGTCGCTCGGCGAGGCGCGTCTTCCTCTGGAGCGGGTCCGCGTTGCGGACGGCTATCGCCAGCGCGCGCCGGGTCCCGACTATCACCACCAGCCTCTTGCCCCGGGTGATGGCGGTGTAGAGCAGGTTGCGCTGCAGCATCGGGTAGTGCTGGGTGTGCAGCGGCAAGACCACGCACGGATACTCGCTGCCCTGGGACTTGTGGACGGTGCAGGCGTACGAGAGGGCGAGCTCGTCGAGGTCGCTGAAGTCGTAGGCGACGCCGCGCCCGTCGAAGCGCACCTCGACCTGCTGCTCCTCGGCGTCGATGTGCGCGACCCGCCCGACGTCGCCGTTGTAGACGTCGAGGTCGTAGTTGTTGCGGAGCTGCATCACCTTGTCGCCGACCCGGAAGACCCGGCTGCCGCGCACCACCGAGCGGCCCTGCGGGTTGAGCAGCGCCTGGAGCTCGGCGTTGAGGCTCGCCCCGCCCAGCAGCCCGCGGCGCATCGGGGTGAGCACCTGGATGTCGTCGATCGGGTCGAAGCCGTAGCGGCGAGGCAGCCTCTCGCGCACGAGCCCCTTGATGGTCGCGAGGATCGCCTCGGGCGTCTCCTCGGGGAGGAAGAAGAAGTCCGAGCTCGCCCCGCCCTCGAGCTTGGGGAGCTCGCCCCGGTTGACGCGGTGGGCGTTGACGACGATCTGGCTCTGCTGCGCCTGGCGGAAGATCTGCGACAGGCGGACCACGGGCACCGCGCCGGAGTCGATGAGGTCGCTCAGGACGCTGCCGGGGCCGACCGACGGGAGCTGATCGACGTCGCCGACGAGCACGAGCTGGCAGCGCGGCGGCAGGGCCTTGAGCACGTCGTAGCCGAGCACCGTGTCGATCATCGAGGCCTCGTCGACGATGAGCAGGTCGGCCTCCAGCGGATTGTCGCGGTTGCGCTGGAAGGACATCGTCTTCGGGCTGAGCTCGAGCAGCCGGTGGATGGTGCACGCTTCGCGTCCGGTCGCCTCGCTCATGCGCTTGGCCGCGCGTCCGGTAGGCGCGGCGAGCAGGATGCGCCGGCCCTTCTTCTCCAGGATGGAGATGATGCCGTTGACCAGCGTGGTCTTCCCGGTGCCCGGGCCGCCGGTGATCACCAGGACCTTGGAGTAGGTGGCCTGGGCTATCGCCGCGCGCTGCTCCTCGGCCAGCTCGATGCCGGCGCGCGCCTCGAACCAGGCGACGGCCTTCGGGACATCGAGCGCGATCGGGGCGACCGGCTCGGTCATCAGTCTCCGCAGCAGTGAGGCGATGCCGCTCTCGGCGACGTGCAGCGCCTTGAGGTAGACCGGGCTGTCCTCGCGGGCCTGCAGGTGCGTCGTCGAAGGGTCATGGCCGGCCGGCCCGAGCGCAGGCCGAGCTTGCGAGGCCGAAGCCGACGGCGCCCCGCCTCCACCCGCTTCGTCACTCGGGAGACAAGAAGCGGCGTAGGTCGGGTACGGACCGGGGATGTCGAGCGACGCCTCTCGAGCTCCCTCGACCACCAGGTGCTCGCCCGCGAGTCGGGAGATGGCGGCAGCGATGATCGCCTCGTCGATCTCCAGGATCTCGCGGGCGCGCTCGAGCAGCTCGCGGTGCGGATAGTAGACGTGGCCCTCGTCGGAGAGCTCGCCGAGCACGTGCAGGACCCCGGCCTCGGCCCTTTCGACCGAGTCCTTGGAGATGCCGAGCCGCTGGGCGATGGCGTCGGCGGTCTTGAAGCCGATGCCGAAGATGTCCTGCGCGAGTCGGTAGGGGTTGCTGGCGACGACGCTGATCGCCGCGTCCTTGTAGTACCGATAGATCTTCACGGCGAACGCGGGCGAGACCCCGTGCGACTGCAGGAAGAGCATCACCTGCCGGATCTCGCGCTGCTCGTCCCAGGCTTCGCGGATCCGGGTGCTGCGCACCTTGCCGATGCCCTCGACCTCGAGCAGCCGCTCGGGGTGCTGGTCGATGACGTCGAGGGTCTCGAGCCCGAAGCGCTCGACGAGCCGCTTGGCCATCACTTTGCCGATCCCGCGCACCATGCCGGAGCCGAGGTACTTCTCGATGCCGGTGACGGTGGAGGGCTTG
>JBMNNX010000031.1:0-37156 GCA_050942745.1 Myxococcales bacterium | reverse complement strand
ACCCACTGGCCGGCCAGCCGCAGGCTCTCGCCCGGCTGGACGCCCAGCAGGTTGCCGACCGCGGTGACGGTCTCGCGCCTGCCAGGCACCGACACGCGCACCACGCTCCAGCCCGTCTCTTCGTTCGCGTAGGTGATCCGCTCGAGGACGCCCTCGACGACGCACGGCGCTGCTTGCGGTTGCAAGGGCATCTGGAACTGGGGCTTGGGCATCCATCCACCGCACGGGCACCGGCGCCCGTCGGCAGGAGTCTACCGGAGCGCGCTTCCCATCGAAGGCTCGAGGTTCGCTGCCTGGCTCGCCCTCTGGCTTCGGGGAAGGCGAGGCAGGTCTCATCGGGCGATTCAGGTCGGCAGCTGCTCGCCGAGCCCAGTGGCGTTGGCGACGGCATGGAGTCGAGGGCCATCGCGATTGCCGCGCGTCAGAGCCCGGCCGCGAACCCTAAGCCCCGCGACGAGCGCTCGGGTTTCGCGCGGCTGCCGCTCCAAGACGCGGGCCTGCGCGCGCGCTGTCGTGCGAAGCCAGGCGGTCAGCGAGCCGTGGCCTCGGTGGCCCCTCCCTGCGCCGGAATCCAACCGCGAGCGCGATGCAGCTCGTCGCGCAGCCGGCGGGCCTCGTCAGCCGAGACGAGCTCGCCCGCCAGCTTGTCCACGTAGAGTGTGCCGTCGAGGTGATCGAGCTCGTGCTGCGCGATGCGGGCATCCCAGTCGCGCAGCTCGATGGTCTGCCGCTCCCCGCCCCCGAGCGGCTCGAAGCTCATGCGAACCGCGACCGCACGGCGCACCAAGCCGCCGACTCCGTCGATGGAGAGGCAGCCCTCGAAGTCGTCCTCCATTTCCTCCGAGCTCCACTCGAGCATTGGATTGACGTAGGCGCGCACGACCGTCGCTTGCCCCACGGGCCGCGTGCCGTGCTTGATGAGGATGACCCTCACGGCCTCGCCGACCTGCGGCGCCGCGAGGCCGACCCCGCCGCTCTGCTCGAGCGTCGCGCGCATCGTGGCCACCAGCCGCTCGACCTCGGGAGAGCGAGGATCGACGAGCCGCGCCCGCTGGCGCAGGACGCTGCCCGGGTCCGGCTGGGCGAGATCGAGCTTTACGATCGGAAGCGATTCTCCTCCGGCGGGCGATGACGGGCCGGGTCGCTGCGCGCCTGCGCAGCCGGTGGCGACGGCGGCGAAGAGGACGGGGACAAAGGCACGAGAGAGCATCTTCCGCTCCGGCAAGTGAAAGGGACGACCGAGGGCTCGAAGCCCGGAGCCGCCGACGATCGACCGGCTCTACACCCGCTCCAACGCCCGGAGGATTCCGTAGTACGGCGGCGCGCCCGCGAGAGCGGACTCGTCGGCGACGCGCCAGGTGCGACCGCCTACCCGCACAGTCTCCTTCGGCTCCAGCGAGCGATCGATCGAGATGAGGTACGGGGCGACCGAGCCGAAGAGCACGCGGGCCGCGTCGATCGCCTCGGCGGGCGGCTGCGGCATCGCCGGCAGCGCGCAGCAGAGGTCAATAAGGCCGAACTGGACCATGCCTCGGGTCCGGACCCAGGTGCGGCCGTCAGCGCCCCTGCCCATGAGCGCGAGCGACACGAGCAGGTTGCTCGCGGTGTCGGCCTCGAGCCGCGCAGGCTCGACCGCTCCGAGCTCCTGTACGTCGAGGATGGTCCCAGCCGACGGGAAGGCGACCTGGCTGGCTCCGGCTTTGGTCCAGGCCGCGGCCAGATCGAGGCTCGCGCGGACTCTGTCCAGGCCCGAGGCGCCCTGTGGCGCGGACAACAGGAAGACGAAGGCGTGCGACCGGTGCGCCGGCGGCCTCGAGTCGCCGAAACCCGGCTTCCAGGCGAGCTCGGGCAGCTCGCCCATGTCGGCGACCACCCGCCACGACCACGGGCCATCGACCAGCGTGCCGAATGCGAACTTGCGGGGCGCGGCGGCGACCTTCCACCCTTCGCCCTCGATCGAGATGCCCGCCCGGACGGCTTTCAGGCACGTGAGAAACTGCGCGACCCCGAGAGGCTCGGGCAGCAGGGCAATGAAGTGAAAGTGGCACTTCTCGGGGATGACGTTCATGTCCGGCCTCAGCAGGGCGCAGCAGTATCGCCGCTCTTGCGACCAGAACAAGCCAGGACTCCGGACCTTGTCCAAGGGACTTCGCCCGAGCTCGCAGCCGATCCTTTGGCCGGCTGCGAGCCGGCGAGCGACCTGCGGTGTGGGCGAAGAGGCAGCGCACAAGCGAAGGCGCGCGCTTGCGCGGGAGGCGGAATCCCTGGGCGAGAGCGGCTCGATGCGCGAAACGCGCTCTGCCTGGGCTTCGCACGGAACCTAAGCGATCGCTCGCGGGCTGGCACGGGCGGATGGCAACGCGCCGGTCGAGGAGTCAAGCAAGTCGCGGCGAATTCGAGGGTCCCCAGAGACCGGTACGAAGACCGCCCTCCGGAATATCGCGCAACGAGCTTCAATTGCGGGAGTCCAGGAGCGACTGGCGCGCGGGCGCGAAACGATGCGCCCAATCGCCGCCGCGCGTGGTCGGCTCCCGGCGGCGATGGTCGCTGCCCTACCGCTGCTTCTTGCCCTTGGCCTTCTTGCCTCCCGCGGGCTTCCTCGGCGCCGCGAGCTTCTCTTCGGCGTGCTTGGGCTTGGCCGTCTCCACCCCGGCGGCGCGGGCCTCGGCGCGCGAATGAGGATGGCGCGGATCGTCGGGCACGCCCGGGTGCGTCTTCACCTCTCGGAGGCTGACCGCCTGCTGGCCTATCTGCCAGAGGTTGGTCGTGACCCAGTACAGCATCACGCCAATCGGCAGCCCGAACGAGACGAAGACGAGGAAGAACGGCATCACGTAGAGCATCACCTTCTGCTGCGTGAGCGCCGACTCGGGCATCGCCGCCGATTTCGCGATGGTCTGGCGCTGCGCGACGAAGGTCGAAACGGCCATCAGCCCGATGAGCAGCCACCCCGGCCAACCTGCCTGCCTGATGAGCGCGCCGAGCCCGCGGGCGGCGCCCTCGGCGGCGGTCACGTGCGAGGTGAAGAAGTAGAACGGCGCATCCTGAAGGTCCGGGTAGGTGCGCAGCACCGAGAAGAGCGCGAAGAAGACCGGCAACTGCAGCAGCAAGGGCAGGCAACCCGAGGCCGGGTTGACGCCCTCGGAGCGGTAGAGCGCCATCGTCTCTTCGTTCAGCTTGGAGACACGCCTGCGGTACTCCTCGGGGTCTGCGCGCGCGAGGTCGCGGGTCGCCTTGTGCTTCTCCTGAAGCGCGCGGATCTTCGGCTGGAGCGCCTGCATCGCGCGCATGCTTCGGGTCTGCTTGATGGCGAGCGGCAGCAGCAGGATGCGCACCGCAAGGGTCAGCGCGACTATCGCCCAGCCCCACGCATTCGCTCCGGCCACCGGCTCGAGGAGTTGGTGCAGGCCGGCGAGCGCTGCCCGGAAGACTTCGAGGATCGAATTCCACATCGGTCGGCGTCCGTGTGCAGGTGCGAATCGGCTCAGCGCGTACCACCGCTCCGGCGCGCGGCGAAGGCTCGCGCCGACGGCGCGACTCGCCCTGTAAGCCCCTGACCACTTGCCGCCTGCGTGCTCGCCCGCTGGCGCGGCGCCGCGGCCGCGAGCCCACCCTCGCCAAGTCACTACCTTTCGATCGGAGGGAGCTCGCCCTGCGAGCCGGGCGAATGGACGACCAGCCCCGGGCACGGCCCGAACAGAAGCCACCGTGCGCTCCTGCGGACGCGCCAGCCATGCCGCGCCCGGCGGCAGGCCGTGCGCTGCCGCCGCTCGAGCAGGCGCTCGGTGACAAGGCGTTCGTCCCCAAGGACCCGGCGACCGTGCCCGTGCCACCCGAGCTGCTCGACGCGCTCCAGCGCGCCGGCCGGGTCCTCATCGCCGTCCACGTGCAGCCGCCGCCCGACGGCGACGGGGTCGGCAGCGCGCTCGGGCTCGCCCGCGCGCTGCGCGCCTGGGGTAAGAGCGTGGACATCTGCGTGGACGACGTGATGCCGGGCTTTCTGCGCAACCTCGACTTCCACAACGAGACGCGCCGGGCCAGCCAACTGGCCGGCCGAAGCTACGATCTCGCGGTGCTCGTGGACGTCGCCGACGCCCACCGCATCGGCGGCGCCGCGCGCCTGCTCGAGCGCTCGGCCGCGGTCGCGGTCATCGACCACCATCAGATCGAGGCGCCCGCCCCTGAAAGCGTGGGAGCCGGCCGACCTCTCATCGCGTGGATTGAGGCCAGGTGCGACGCGGCCAGCCTGCAAGTCGCCGCCGTGGTCTCGCAGCTCGAGCGGCGCAACGCGCCGTTGAGCCGGGGCCAGTGGGGTGCGGTCGCGCTCCCGCTGCTCGTCGGCACCTACACCGACGCTGGGGGCTTCCGGCACGCAGGCGTCCACGCCTCCTCGCTCGCTCTCTTCAAGTTCCTGCTGCAGAGGCGGCTCGACGGCGACCTCGAGGCCGTGCGCGACGCCCTGCGCTGGGAGCTGCCGCCGATAGGGCTCGCCCTGCTGCAGGATCCGCCCACTATCCCGGACGATCTCCAAGATCCACGCACGCTCGATCTGCTGGACAAGCTGCGCGCGCTGCTCGAAGCCGACGTCCGGGTCAAAGTCGAGCGCTACGACGCCCTCGGATTCGGGATCACCAGCGTCCCCGAGGCCTACGTCGACGTCGTCGTGCGCGCGGCCCGGCTTCAGGAGCCCGAGGTGAACCGCAACGACGTGCTGCGGCAGATACGGCGGATGCACTCTCTCGACCTGGGGCACACGGTGCGCCTCGCGGTCAACCTCATCGAGGACACGCGCGGCTCGCCGCGGGTCACCTGCCAGTTCCGCTCCTGGGATCCGGGTGTCGCCCTGAAGATCGCGCGCTCGCTCGGCGGCGGAGGCCATTCGCGGGCGGCCGGCGTCACGCTGGCCGGCACGCTCGACGAGGTGAAGGAGCGAGTCCACCGGCGCGTGCTCGAGCACGTCCGAAGGGAGGGCGGGAGCGACGGCCTTCGACACTGAGCTCTCGCGCGCGGAGAGCGACGGCGGCCGCGCGCAGGTCCATGCGCGGTCGTGCGCGCGCGGGGCCTGGACGCTTTTGTAGCGGGCTCGCCTGCCGCGCGGTGTAGGCTCGCCCGTCCGATACACGACGCCCGAAAGGAACGCGAATGAACCCCAACCACGAAATGAGCCCGGAGCAGGTCGAGATCGACCTCGCGAACCTCCACCGCGAGGAGGTCTTCACCGACATGAAGGTCGGCACCATCCGGCGCCTGGTCCCGGTGCTCCCCGACGGCAATACCGACCCGAATCGGCCCACGCTCTTCTTCGGCCAGACGCACGTGATGACGCGCGCCGGAGTGGTGCCCGTCGAGTTCGCCATCGAGGCGGCAGATCTCAAGGAGGCCGCCGAAAAGTTCCCGACCGCGATGCAGAAGGCGATCGACGAGATGCTCGCCGAGGTCCAGGCGATGCAGCGCGAGAGGGCGTCGAGCTTGATCATTCCCGGGGGCGGCCCGGGCAAGATTCAGATGCCGTAGAGACGGTCGAGAGTCGAGAGTCCGCAGGCCCGGGAGCGGATGCTCGACTCTGGCCGCCGCACACGCCCGAGGATGAGCCGTTGAGCGGCTTGCCCATGCCGTGGACCTTTGCCCTTCGCCCGCGCGGCGCCTCCCGCTTCTTCCACGCCGCGTTCCTTGTGGTCTGGCTGGCGCTGTGGGCTGTCGCCGAGGCGGCTGGGCTCGTGTTTGTCTTTCTGCTGCTCCGGCTGGCGCTCGCCTTCCTCGGCGTCTCGCCCATGCCTCCTTCGACGCTGAGCACCTCGTCGCTGCTCCTCGCCGGCCTCTTCGGCCTCGTCTGGACGGCGCTGTGGACCTGGGGCGGCGTCTCGGCGATGCGCGACCTGGCCTGGACACTCTGGGGCGCCGACCACCTCCGGGTCGGTCCGACGGGTATCGAGCTGGTCAAACACGCGCCGCCCCTGTCGCAGAAGAAGGTGTTCCCGCGCGACTCGATTCTCCGGGTCAGGCTGCGTGACCTCGATCGCGCCCTCGTCGTCGAGACGCCCCGCGGGGAAGAGCTCTTGACCGCGCTCGGCACTCCGGCGCGCCGCGACGAGCTGCGACGCCGCATCGCCGCCACGCTCGCGCTCGACGAATCGTCGGCGCTCGCGCGCGAGCTGAGCGCGCTGCCCGAGGGTTGGGATCTCGACCTGGACGCCGACTCGCGCACGCTGCTCGTGCAGTCGAGACGCTGCCGGCGCGCTCAGACGCGGTTCCTCGCCACGGCGACCGCGGTGCTGGCGCTCGCGTTCGCGGCCTCGCTACACGACCCGTTCGGCCCGGGCGCCGCCCTCCTCGCGCTGCTGACGCTGCTCTCGGGCCTCGGCGCGTGCTGGCTGCGCTGGGGAAGGAGCGAGTGGCTGGTCGAGGACGGGTTGCTCGTCTTTCGACGCCGCCTCGGGCGTTGGCTGCTCGCCGAGGACGAGCTCCCCGGCGCGCAGCTCGTGGTCGAAGCGGGCGATGAGTTTTTCCGCCTCGTCGCGCTCAAGGACGGGCGCCGGCGCGCCATCGACTCGGGATCGGGAGACGGGCGCGCCTACGTCCGCCTGGGGCGCTGGATCGCCCACCGCTGCGCGCTCTCCTTGACGCTGCCACGTGGGCTCGACGACGGGCGCCGAGGGCCATAGTGACGCTCCCCGACCGCAGTCCGCGAGCTGCCCCGGCGCAGAGCGGCCCTCAGCCGACGACGAGCAGCCCGGACTCCACGAGCGAGGCGGCGATCTCGCCCCAGGACGCTCGATCGCGCCCGCGCGGACCTTGGGCTTCGAGCTGCGCGAGGGTCCGCGGGCGACGGGCGACGGCTTCGACGAGTTGACCGACTTCGTCCGGCATCACCGCCAGTCGCCGCACCGCCAGGTCGAAGGCGAGGAGCACCTCGCCCTGCTCGAGCGTGGCCCGACGCGCCAGCGCCAACGGCGAGAGCGCCACCCGGTCTTCGTCTTCGAGCGGGAGCCTGAACCGTCCAGCCGCGGCCGCCGGGCCGCTCGGCAGCGCGACATGCCGCTCGCCCACGCGACGCGCCTCCTGCGCGAGCGCCTCGCGATCGGCAGCCAGGCTCTCGAGGCGCCGCCTCTCGTCCTCATTTACGAGCAGCCCGGAGGCGGCGGCGCCGCCCGAGGCGAGAAGCCACCCTTTGGTCAGCTCCTCGAAGTCGATGCCGGCCGGCGCCACCTTGCCCTCGGTCCAGACGCTGACGAGGCGAAGCTGCCCGAGCCGCTCCATGCCCTGGTTCGCTCCCTCGACCCGGCAGACGATGCGCTCGGCGATGTCGCGGTACTTCGGCGCGGTGTCGAGCACGCGCTCGTCCCAGCCGACGGGCGACAGGCCGTGGCGCTCGAGCTCGCGGAAGATCGGCTGGCCTGGCGAGACGACGAACGGCTCGACGTTGAGCTGAAGCCGGCCGGCGTACCGCTCGCGCAGCCCGAGCAGCGCCTGGATGATCTTCAGGAAGGAAGCGCGGCTGTCGCCCGGGAAGCCGGGGATGACGCCTGCCTGGACCTCGATTCCGGCCTGCAGGAAGCCCTCGAGCGCGCCGAGCCCGCGCTCGCCCGTCGCCCGCTTCTGCATCAGGCCGAGCGTCGCGTCGTCGAGCGACTCGATGCCGACGAAGGCCATGGCGAAGCCGGCCCGCGCGAGCAGGCGCGCGGTCTCGAGGTCCATGTCCGGGCGCATGAAGCCGCCCCACCTCACGCCGAGGCCGCGCTCGAGCAGCCCCTCGGCGAACTGCACGAGCCGGCCGAAGTGCCCGTTGAGCAGCGAGTCGGTGAACTGCAGGAACTGGGCGCCGAAGCGCTCGCGAAGCTGCTCGGCCTGCTCGAGCGCGTGCTCGGCGCTGTCGGGCCGGAAGCTGCGCCAGAAGCCCCACTCGCTGCAGAAGCTGCAGGCTCCCGTACAGCCGCGCGAAAGCTGGTGCGGCAGGATCCGCATCCCGCGCGACTGGTAGCTCGGCACAGGCATCTTCTCGAAGGCGGGCAGCGGCAGCTCGCGCACGCGCAGCAGCGGCCGCTCCTTGCGAGCGAAGCTGCCGTCGTCCTCCATCCACATCGTGCCCGCGATGCCGCGCGTCGGCCGGCCGGTGCGCCAGGCCTCGTAGAGCTCGAGCAGCGTCTGCTCGCCCTCGCTGAGCGCGACGACGTCGGCCAGGCCGCTGCGCAGCGCGAGCCGGGCGCTGTTCTCGCTCTCGGTCACCTGCGGACCGCCCATGACGATGAACGGCGGCTTGGGGCGGCGCTTCAGGTGGGCTGCGGTCAGGAGCGTCGTCAGGTAGTTCGAAGACCAGACGGTGAAGCCGACGAAGTCAAGCCGCGGGACCGCCGCCACGAAGCGTGTGAGGAGGCTGTCGAGCTCGGCGAGCGCGCGGGAGAGGACCGCAGGGTTCAGCGCGCGCTCCTGGCAGTAGGCGTCGAAGGCCTCGTCCCGCTCCGGCGCGAGCGGGCGCCCCTCTTCGAAGGCGCGCAGCAGCCGCAGCACGAGCGGCAGCTCGGGCACGTCGCGCACGAATGACTCGCCGAAGGCGCCCACGAGCGAATACGGCAATGGGAAGTCCCGCTGCCAGAGCTGCAGGTCGAGGAAGTCGAAGCCGTCGCAGCCGTGCGCCTTGAGGTAGCCGAGCAGGCTGGCGGCGCCCGCGGGCGGGGCGTTGCAGGAGAAGGGCGGGACGGTGCAGAGCAGGTTCGGCCGCAGGGTGCCCGGGCAGCCGTGGTCGTCGAGTTCGGGCTGGATCATCGCGTCAAGGAAGAACGGGCTTCGCCCGCGAAAGCTTTCGAAGAGCGGTCGCTGGTCTACCAGCAAAGCGGCACGATTTTCGAGGCCGTCGCAACTCGAGCCTCGTGGGCGCGACCGGATCCCTGCTACTTTTCGTTCACTCGGAGGAAGACAATGCTGCGCTGCCCAGTGTGTTCGGACCTTCTCGCCCGAAGAAGCGTCAACGCGATCCAGATCGATGGCTGCATCACCTGCGGTGGGCTCTGGCTGGACAAGGGCGAGCTTCAGCAGCTCGCGCGCGATCCGAGGCTGCTGCAGAGAGCCGGCGAGTGCTTCGCCCCCCAGCGCCCGGCGCTCGAGGCGAAGCGTTCGAACGAATGTCCGGCCTGCGGGCAGCCGCTCTCGCCCTTCGAATTCGACCGGTTCCGCGGCGTGCGCCTGGATCGCTGCAAGGCCTGCGGCGGGGTCTGGCTCGATCATGGAGAGGCGGCCGAGATCGCCCGGCGGCTCCAAGCGGACGCCCATCAGGCGCAGGCGTTTCCGCCGGCCGCTGCCCCGGTCACCTCGGCGATGGCCGCAGCCATCCCCGCGGCAGGGCCTGCGGCCGTCCCCGCGGCAAGGTCTGCGGTCATCCCCGCCGCAGGGCCTGCGGCCATCCCCGCGGCAGGACCTGCGGCCGTCCACGCGGCAGGGCCTGCGGTCATCCCCGCCGCAGGGCCTGCGGCTGTCCCCGCGGCGGTGCCCGCGACCGTACCGGCGGTGGGGCCTGTGTCCACACCCGCGACCGTCCCCGCGCCGCTGTTCCCGCCTGCCAACGAATGGGCGGCCGCGCCGCATTTCCCGCAACCCATCCATCCGGCTCCCGGCGCCTTTGCTCCGCCGGTGGCGCCTCAGCGTTTCGCACCGCTCGCGGCGGAGCCATCGAGCGGGCTCGAGCTCGCCTACGACCCCTACTCGAACCGCGGCCCGCCGCCGGGTGAATCCGAGCCACTGCACGTGCCCGACGAGCCTTGCTTCGTGCCGCCGCCACCCTACCCGGCGCAGCCGAATCCCGCGCAGTTCGGTCTCGACCGCCGCGAGCTTCCGCTCGGAAAGATCATCCTCGGCGCGCTCGTCCTTCTGCTCGTCGCCTGGTGGGCCTGGCCGGTCAAGCTCGCCGAGGTAGACCTCAAGCCCGTGGCAGCGAACGCGCTTTCCGATCCCTGCGAAGGCAAGGAGCGCTGCGTCGTCGTCGTGGTCGCGCCGTGGTGCCCGGCGTGCAAGAAGGCTGTGCCCATCATCAACTCCATGCAGGAGCGCTTCAAGGACTCGCCCAGGGTCGGCATCAAGCCGGTGGTCGCCTACGACACCGAGAGCAAGCTGCTAGACATGGCCAGGAAGATCAGCGGCCGGGTCTATCTCGATCCGCCTGGCACCTTGATGAAGGAAATGGGCGACAGGGGCGTGCCGTATTGGTACGTCGTCAACGACTCGGGCAACGTGGTCGAGTCGATGGCCGGGGTGATTACGGTCGTCCAGGCCCAGATCGAGAAGCTCGGCCTCGCCGACTATTGAGGCCGGTCGCGACGGTACGGGCTGGTTCGGTGGCCGGCGCTCGGTTTGGCGAGTCCAGCGACATCCCGAGCGCCGCGATGCGCGCGTCTTCAGCGAGCGCGAAGGGTACGCTCACGTCGCTGCTGAACCGGTATCGGCGCCCAAGCGCTCAAATCAGTGCGCGGAGAGCCGACACTGCGGCCCTGAACAAGAGCGAGACAGGAGGCGAGATGAGCGAGGTGAAGGCGACTCTCAAAGTGGCCGGTTGGGGTTGCGAGGGCTGCGCCGGCGCGACGACCGACGCGCTGAAGAAGGTCACAGGGGTGCGCTCGGTCACCACCGACCTCGAAAGAGGCATCGCCGGGGTCGTCTACGACGACGCCAATGCCTCGCGCGCCGACCTCGTAAAGGCGGTCTCCGACGCGGGCTATCAGGTCGTCGGCTGAGCCAGACTCCCGATCGAAAAGCCCCTCGTCATTCCGGAGATGACGAGGGGCCTGCGTTCGAGATCGCCTGTGGCAGCGCACGGCGCTGGCCGCACGCCTTTCCTGTCGATACGGCATCGACCGGCGCCCTCGCGGGCGCCGGCCGACGGTCTTTGTATCGCTACTCGGCCTTGATCTCGATGGTGCGAGCCCTGGCCTGCTCGAGCTTGGGGATGCTCACGGTGAGCACGCCGTTGCGGGCGCGGGCCTCGACGCGCGTCGTGTCCGCATCCTCGGGCAGGTGGAAGATGCGCTCGAACCGGCCGAAGGAGCGCTCCTGACGCGTGTAGTTGGCGCCGTCGACGGGCTTGCGCTCGCTGCGCAGCGTCAGGTGACGGTTCTCGAGCGTCACCTCGATCTCCTTCTCGGTCAGGCCGGGGATGTCGAGCTCGATGACGTAGCCGTCCTGGTCTTCGCGCACGTCCGCAGACGGCGAGAAGCACTGCCAGCGCCAGCGCCGCGGCTCGTTCATCAGCGTGTTTTCGAACGGGGTCATCAGGTCGAACGGCAGGGTTCTCAGGGCCAACATGGCGTCCTCCTCGCGCGAGCCGCGGCGGGTGACCGCGGCGTTTTCTCTTGGTTGCGCTAGGAACCTAAGACGGGCGATCGGCTTGTCAAACGCGCTCGGACGAAGGGCTCGCACACTTCTCGTTCGTGCGAGTATCCGCACAATCGACGGCTCGTTCAGGCTCGAGGAGGCCGGCGGGAAGCGCTGCACGCCAGGTTGGAACAGCACCCGGTCCGCGGCCGGTCAACGCGGCACGAGCCTCAGCGTCGAGCGTCTCGGCTCCGCTCTCGCCGCCGAGGCGTCGGCGCTCCGACGCCGCCCCGTCCATCCTTGGGCTTTCAAGCCCTCGAGCCGAGCGCGCGCCTGGAGGCTTCGCCGACTCTGTCGGCCGCGCGCCCTACCCTCGCCGACACCCGCAACAGGGCGCGCGCACCGCGGCGCATCCTGTCCACGCGCCGTTTCGCCACACCCGGAATCGCGATGGTTGCCGCCTCGGCCCAGTCCAGCGCGGCGATGCGCGGAAGCATCCCCTGCGCGACGCAGCCCTCGAGGCTAAACACGTAGAGTGCGTCGCTCCACTTGCGCGCGAGGAGCAGGTCGCGCCGAAGCTCCTCCCAGCCGAGCTTGGGCAGCGGGTCGATCCCGCCGCCGGTGCTCCCGACGGCGATGGCCTGGGCTTGCGGTCCGTAGCTGCAGAGCCACCCAGGCCCGCGCGGCGGAAGGAGGCTCGAGTAGAGCATCCAGACCTCGCGCTCGACCGCCAGATCCATCATCCCGAGCGAGCGCTGTAGCAGCGCCGAGCCGGTCGCGCGGTCGTCGGCGACGGCCGGGAATTGGTAGGTCTCGACCGACCAGCCCTCCGCCCGCATCCGCGCGACCAAGGCCCGATACCCGTCGAGCCCCCGGCGCAGCCGCTCGAGATCGAAGGCCCGCCGGGCGATGACCGGAGCCGCTCGCCACGGCTGCGCGGTGAAGAGCTCGATCTCGCGCCGGTCGAGCTCCAGATCGAGCCCGAGGCCGGCCCACGAGAGGCGCTCGCGGCGCGTCCACTCGACGAGCTGCTCGTAGCGCTCGGTCGACTCGGCCAAGTTCTCGACGTGCTGGAAGTAGCCCTGCTCGCACGGCAACAAGAGCCACGCGGTCACCGGTATCCCCGCTTCGCCAAGCCGGCGAACGACGCCGGCGCGCGCCTCTGACAGGTCGAGCAGGCCCAGGCTGACGCCGGCGCGCAGAGCGCGAAGCCCGTCGATCACCTCGGGGTTCTCGAACAGCTTCACCAGAGGCTCGGGCTCGAGCTCGCAGAAGAAGGTGAGATGCGGCGGTGAGAGAACCGAGGCCGACGGGCGAGGAGCGGTCATGGCGCCGGGATTACCCCGGCGGCGACGCGCGTGGCAACTCGGAGCCTGGCGCTCACAGGTCGTGGCACTCGGCGAACCTCGGGGCGTCGGACACCGCCCCGCGGGCCCGGCGCTCCCAACTCAGGCCTTGAGCTTGTTCGCGAGAACGAGCAGCCGCGCTCCGCCCCGCCACTACAGCACGCGCACCACGAAGCACTTCAAGTAGCGCGTCTCGCGCACCCCGAGCGCCACCCGGTAGATCCAGGGGTGGCCGGCGGCAAGCCGATCGACGCCCCGGCGGGAGATGGTGACGGTGGGCTCGGTCATGGGGCGCTGGTTTAGGAGGTTGCGCTTTAGAAGGCAACCGTGTCGCCGGCGACGACCTTACCCTCCACCTCGCACACTCTAAGCGCGGCGACCTTCGGGTCGTGCTCCAGGAAGAGGATCGCCTCGTCCTCGAGCGCCTGGGCGAGCAGCATCCGCTTCTCCTCGAGCATGGTCAGCGGGTGCAGGTCGAAAGCCATCTGGAAGACCGGCGCCAGGTGCGCGCGGGTCGGCACGAGGTCGCCGCAGAAGACGACCTGTACGCCCTCGGACTCGACCCGCACGAGCTGCCCGCCGACGGTGTGGCCCTCGGAGACGAACACCTGGACGCCCTCGCACAGCTCGCTCTCGCCCTCCACCAGGTGCAGGCGGCCGCTCTGCTCGAGCAAGAGAAAGTTCTCGTCGATGAAGAACGCGCGATCGCGGTCGGTGGGGTGGTGCGCCCACTTCCAGTGGCGGCGCTGCAGGTGGTAGGTCGCGTTCGGAAAGGCGAGCTCCATCCGGCCGTCCGCGCGCCTGATCGTCGTGCCGCCCGCATGGTCGAAGTGCAGGTGAGTGAGCACGACGTCGGTGATCTGCTCGCGCGAGACCCCGGCGCGGGCGAGCTCGGCGTCCAGGTTGTAGCGGCTGCGATCGACCGCGAAGAGCGCCTGCTCGGCCTTGGCCAGCTTGTCGCCGATGCCCGTGTCCACGAGCACCTTGCGCTCGCCGGTGTCGACGAGCAGGCAGCGCAGCGCCAGCTCTATCCGGTTCTGCTCGTCGGGCGGGTGGTCGGCCGCCCACACGGCGCGCGGGACGATGCCGAACATCGCGCCGCCGTCGAGGCGAAAGAAGCCGTCGAGCACCGAGTGGAGCGTGAACCGGCCCGCTCGAAAAGCCATGACACCTTCCGGTTCGTCGAAAGGCCGCGAGTATAATGGCCAGATTCCAACACCGGCAAGCAACCGCCACCCGTCCTCTCGCACAGGTGCACCTTGGGTTACGAGCTCGTCATCCGCCCCCGCACGCCCGACAAGAGCTTCGACGCGCGTGAGATCGTAGCGCTGGTCGAGAGTCGAGAGTCGAGAGTCGAGGGTAAGCAGGCCGATGATGCCCCCGAGGCCGCGGGACAGTCGGAGGCTGCGCCGGATCCTGTCCCTGAGAGCTGGACGATCCCGAACGGCGAGGCGCGGTTTCACGCCCGGCTCTACCGCGTCGGCGAGCAGGTCCGCGGCGCCGACTTCGAGGTTCCGTTTGGCGGCACCGAGGAGGAGTTTCGCCGGGTGCTCGCCTGCCTGCTGAACGCCGCCAAGAGCCTCGACGGCCTTGTCTTCGACCCGCAGCTCGGCAAGGAGCTCGTCGAGGCGAGCACCGACGAGGTCGTGGCGCGCTGGCGCCAAGCGCAAGTCTGGGCCTCGGACATCGTCGGCAACGCGGAGGATCATCGAGGGGTCCTCGAGTTCGCACCTCCGCCTCCGCTGCTGACGCGCAGAGGCAAGGCCACCCTGCTCGTCGTCGGCGGCTTCCTCGCGGTCTATTGGATCTTGAGCACCCTTGTCGAGCTGCTGGCCGAGACGAAGTAGTCCAACCACCACAGGGAGGGATGAGATGAACCGGATTCACGCCCGCGTCTGCGCTGTCGCCGCTTGCTGCCTGCTCGCCTACTCGATGCCTGTGCAGGCTGACCAGACGCTCGAGCTGCGGCTCGGCGAGTCTCGCACGCTCGAAATCGGCTCCGTCTCGCGGGTGGTCGTCAACGACCCGAAGGTTATCGACGTGCGCCCGGTCGAGGGCTCGACCATCGCCGTCGAGGCTGTTGGCGAGGGCCAGTCGCAACTGCGGGTCTGGGACTCGAAGGGGCGACGCGTCGGCTACATGGTCGTGGTGAAGGGCTCCGTCGATCGCGTCGATCAGCAGGAAGCGAACTCGGGCCAGCCGGCCTCCCCCGAGCTCACTGTCCATCGCGGCGGCGCCCACTGCGACCCGCCGAAGCTCCCCGACGCCGCCCGGGCCTTTGACCAAGGAAAGCGACTCGCTGACGAGAAGAGCTTCAAGGACGCAATCTCGGCCTTCGAACGCGTGCGCCAGCTCGA
The DNA here is from genome assembly GCA_050942745.1 of Myxococcales bacterium. GTDB lineage: Bacteria > Myxococcota > Myxococcia > Myxococcales > UBA5297 > UBA10939. Next base: position 22,158 of record JBMNNX010000031.1, on the reverse strand, counting down.
GCCCGAGGCGGCCATCGCGCTGCTACACCTCGGCACGACGTACGCCCGGTTCGGCAAGACCGAGGCCGGCGCCTCTGCCTACAAGGCCTTCGTCGAAAGCTGCCCCGACCACCCGTCGGCCCCGGCGATCCGCGACGTCCTGAAGGCATACCGGGAGGCCGTCGGCGAGCCCTGAGCCGAAGCCTCGAAATCCGCTCCCTGGAGAAACCATGCGCACCACCATCCCCATCAGTTGCCTGGCCCTCGCCCTCGCCTCCTGCTCAGGCTCGCGAGAGGCCGTCAAGGAGCCGGTGAACGTGACCCCGGTCGAAGTGAAAGCAGAGCCTCGCCGCGCCTTCCCCGAAACCCGCCGCGACGCGCTCCTCGAGACGCTCTTCGGCCAGCAGGTCGCCGATCCCTATCGCTGGCTCGAGGACGAGAAGGCTCCGGAGGTCCAGGAGTGGATGCGCCTTCAAGACAAGGCCGCGCGCGACTGGTTCGACGCGCGCGCGGGCCGCGACGCGCTCGAGAAGCGCTTCCGCGAGCTCTTCTACCTCGACTCCATCTCCGTGCCGCACAAGCGCGGCGGCCGGCTCTTCTACACGCGCACGCACGCCGACAAGGAGAAGGCCATCGTCTACTGGCGCCAGGGCGCCGACGGCGAGGAGAAGGTGCTGCTCGACCCGAACCAGTGGAGCGAGGACGGCACGGTCTCCCTCGGCATCTGGACGCCTTCGTGGGACGGCAAGAAAGTCGCCTACGCGGTGCGCCCGAACGCCGCCGACGAGGCGACCCTCCACGTCATCGACGTGGACTCGGGTGAAGTCTCGAAGATCGACGTGATCGAGGGCGCCAAGTACGCGAGCCCGAGCTGGACGCCGGACGCCAAGGGCTTCTACTACGAGTACCTGCCCGCCGATCCGTCGATCCCGGTGTCCGAGCGGCCCGGCTACACTGAGCTGCGCTTCCACGCGCTCGGGACCGATCCGAAACAGGACCCGGTGATTCACCCGAAGACCGGCAACCCGTCCTCGTTCCTCGGCGGCGGGGTCTCGCGCGACGGCCGCTGGCTGCTCGTCTACATCCAGCGCGGCTGGAACGAGAACGACGTCTACCTGCGCGACCTAAAGAAGAAGGGCGACACCTTCCGCCCGCTCGTCCTCGGCAAGGACGCCACCTACGAGGTGAACGTCTGGACAGACCAGCTCTACGTCGTCACCAACGAGGGCGCCTCGAACAAGCGCGTCTTCAAGGTCGCCGCCACCAAGCCCGAGCGCGCGAGCTGGAAGGAGATAGTCCCGGAAGACCCCGAGGCCACCCTCGAGGCGATGACCATCGTCGGCGGGCACCTGGCGCTGCTCTACATGAAGAACGCGGCCAACGAGCTGCGTATCGCCACGCTCGACGGCAAGCCGGTGCGGACTATCGCGCTGCCGGGCATCGGCTCGACCAGCCCTATCTATGGCCTGCAGGACGACGAGGAGGCCTACTACTCCTTCAGCTCCTTCACCGTGCCGCGGCAGGTCTACAAGCTGTCGATGAAGACCGGCGCGACCGAGCTCTGGTCGGAGGTGAAGCTGCCGATCGACCCGAGCCCCTACGAGGTCGAGCAGGTCTGGTTCCCGTCGAAGGACGGCACCAAGGTCTCGATGTTCGTGGTGCGCCGCAAGGACATGCCGCGCGACGGCTCGAACCCGACGCTGCTCTACGGCTACGGCGGCTTCAACGTCTCGATGACCCCCTGGTTCAGCTCGAGCATCTATCCATGGCTCGAGGCGGGCGGCGTCTACGCGGTGCCCAACCTGCGCGGCGGCGGCGAGTACGGCAAGCGCTGGCACGACGCGGGCAAAGGCGCGAACAAGCAGAACGTGTTCGACGACTATGTCGCCGCCGCCGAGTGGCTCATCGCCAACGGCTACACCAGCCCGAAGAAGCTGGCGATCTACGGCGGCAGCAACGGCGGCCTGCTCGTCGGCGCGGCGATGACCCAGCGCCCGGAGCTCTACGGCGCGGTCGTCTGCGCGGTGCCGCTGCTCGACATGGTGCGCTACCACCTCTTCGGCAGCGGCCGCACCTGGATCCCCGAGTACGGCACCGCGGAGATAGAGGACGAATTCAAGACGCTCTTCGCCTACTCGCCGTATCACCGCACGCAGAAGGGAACGAAGTACCCCGCGCTGCTGATGCTCTCGGCCGACCACGACGACCGGGTTGACCCGATGCACGCGCGCAAGTTCGTCGCCGCGATCCAGCACGACACCGTCGGCGAGGCGCCGGTGCTGCTGCGCATCGAGACCAACGCCGGGCACTCGGGAGCCGATCAGGTGAGGAAGTCGATCGCCAAGTCGGTCGATATGTACTCGTTCCTCTTCGAGCAGCTCGGGATGACGGCGAAGACGGAGTAGCTGGAGGTTGGAGCTCCGGCTCCGACACAGCTCGCGATTCCGAGCGGGACCCCGCCCTGCTCTGGCGGAGCCTATTCCGGTTGCCCCGAGCGTCGGGGCGACCGGCGGCCGTAGAGCGACCGTACGCGAGTAAGGCACCCGGAGTGGAGCCCGGTCATCCCGGGGGGCTTCGCGCCAGCGCCTTGCCGGCCATCGAGCCATCGCGCGCGAGCAAGTCACAGTCCCCTCTCCCGCGCTTGCGCGGGAAAAGTGGATTCAGGGGAGAGGGCCTGCCGCAATCATTCGAGCAGGACCTAATGCCCGACCCGAGGCTGGCGCGCCGAGTAGCGTCGCGCACTGTCCCTTGGCAGCGTCGAGGCGGCCACCGGAAGCCCGAGTCGCGAATTCGCCCTCCCACCTCGCCCTGGACGGAAGACTCCTGCGCTTCGAGAAACCCAAGCTAGGACGACCGCTGCGTCGTTTTGTATTGTTATGAACAATGGCGGTCATACCACTTGCAGTCGATCGCGCATTCGTGGTCTCTTCCCCTCGTTCCGCGCGCTTCCTCTGGCCATCCAAGCCTTCGCGAACCTTATCGAGGAGGTCCACACCATGCCGTCGAAGCTGGTCAACGCTCGCCACAAGTCCGGAGTCCTGGTCCTCGCGTCGCTCTTCGAGAACAAGCCGCTGCTCGCACGGAAGCTCTTCGAATGGCCGGGGTTCCCGCCCGAAGTAGCGACAGCGATCCTCGACGTCCTCGGCGACAAGCTGGAGAAGGCCGACAACGCGATGATCGCGGCCGACCACGCCCACCTCGCCGAGCTCGACGACGACGCGCCCTTCCGCAGACAGCGCGACGAGGCAGAGCTGAAGACTCGCGAAACCCTCGGCGATCTGCGCGAGACGGTCGGCTTCTGCTACGGCGACACCGCGAAGCGCGACCTCGGCCTCGATGCGCGTCCGCCCGTCGATGCCACCATGCTCCACTCCCTCGGCAAGATGGTCCTCGACAGGATGGCGACCTGGACCCCGCCAGCGACTTCCCGGATTGAGGGCTACACCTTCGACAAGGCGGGCTGGACCGCGAAGCTCACCGCGCAGCTCGAGCCACTGGGCGCCGCGCTCTCCGCCGTGGCGCGCGAGAAGCGAGAATCCGAAACGACCCAGCAGGCGAAGAACCGCGCCATCGAGGAATACGACCGCACCTTCTCGCTCACCGCGACGCTGCTCAGCACGCTGCTCGAGGCTGCCGGTGAGAAGACCCTCGCACGCCGGGTTCGTCCTTCGACTCGCCACCCGGGTCAGACCATCGAGGCGGCTGCCGAAGCCACGACGATCACCCCCGAGAACCCGCCTGCCGACGGGTAACGCATGCGGCTTGAAGCCCCACACTACGGAGCCCGGCGAAGCTTGCCGGGCTCCTCCTATTTGGGGGCGATTCGCCTCCAACCCCGACTCGAGGACGCTGCTTTCCTGGTGCAAGTCGCAGTCGGGAGCCGACTCGCACTCGGGAACTCGTGGTTTTCGCCACCCCCACTCGGGTGGTCTGTCGGACCGGAGCCTCGCGGGGGGGGGCCGCGGTGCCAAGTGACGGGACGAACACGGAGTGAGCGGGCCGATGAGGACCTGGATGACGAAGGGAGTGTTGGCGCCTGACCCCGCGGGCGCCGGCGCTCGGGCGCCAAGGCGATAGGCCGAGCTCGATCAGGGCCGATCGGCCGCCGACACGACGTTCGAGGATCAGGCGCCGACGAAGGCGGCGCTCCGGACCATCGAGAAGTCTTCGACGACGAATCAGAGGCCGGGCGGCGGATGACCGCTACCTACCTATCGACGCCCGGCACGCAGCTTCGGTCCGATACCAGCGCCGCACCGCCTCGGGCTGGTGCGGCGTACCGCACGGCGCCTCCATCCACTCGATGCGTTCCGCGTCGGCCGAGAGGACACAGAACCCCATCACGTATCCGAGTGCCCCCCGCTGCCCGGGGAACGAATGCACGTCGGGGCCAGGCTCCTGGACCCAGCGGTACTCGTAGCCGGGCGCGTAGATCACGGTGTGGCCGAACTCCCGCGCGATTGAGTAGAACGTCCGCACTTCGCGGCTCCAACCGTCTTCGACTTCGATCTCGCGGCGCTCGAGGTGTACCCCATCCGGCCCGTTGGGGACGAACGTCCAGGCCAAGCATCGCTGCCCGTCACTCGGGCGGTGCCACCAGACCGTGCCGGTGAGCCGTTCATCCGGCCCCAGGCTCGACTCGGCGGACGGGACGGCGCGCGGTGCGGCGCAGGCGCCGAGCAGGGCGAACAGGGCGGCTAGTCGGTTCCGGAAACGCATCGAGCGCGGATGGTAGCAGGAACGCGCAGCGCGACCATGGCCTGCTCTCGATTGAGCTTCTCGGCTTGGCCGTCGGTGGAGGGGCTGACGCACGAAGGCCGCGCGCTCGTCGCAAGACGCGCGGCCCTCGGTTCATGCCCGCTGATGCCGAGTACGTTCAACGACGCCGGTACGAAGGCCGGCGCTCCGATGCCGCCGGTCCTCTTCGAGCGCTTCACCGCTCACTGAGCTCGGTGAGCTCCACCTTCAGATCGCCGGCGAACCGCGCGAGCTGCGCTTGCCCGGTGCGAAACCGGAACAGCGCGAGGTCCTCGCCCGGCTCGCCACGTCTGCCCGACAGGTCGGCGAGCTGCGTGCGCAGGTCGAACCCGACCTCGACCAGGTAGCCGCCCGCGTCGCGCCCGATCTCCAGTCGCACCTCGCCCGAGCCCCTCGAGCGGAAGGCGAACCGCTCGCCGCCGCCGCGGCTCACCGCCTCGAGCGACCCAACGAGCTCGCGCCCCTCGTCGACGCCGAGCCACAACGCCGGCAGCCGCACGAACGGCCACCAGGCGCCCTCCTTCTGATCGAAGTGCTCCACCGCGACCCGCGCGAGCAGCTTCCGCGAGGCCGGCTGCTTGCCTTTGAGTGGCTTCTCGATGTCCGCGAGCATCAACTCGAACCGCAGGCTGCCCGGCGTGTTCTCCAAGACCGCCATCTTCGACCTCCCGTCCGAAACGAACCTGCGCTCCAAATAGACGAAGCCCCGCGAAAGCGCTCGCTCCCGCGGGGCCTCGGTCCCTCGAATCGTCAACCGGGCATCAAGTCCCGGTCTTCTGCTCCGGCTCGCTCTCCACCGCCGCGGCGGCGGCCGGCTGTGCTGCGGCCTCGGCCGCCTCGGCCTTCTCGAGCTCGGCCGCTTCGGCCATATCCCACTCGGCGCCCTTGCGCGCGAGCAGGTAGCAGGCGATCGCCAGGCCGACGAAGGCGATAAGGCTGACCATCTGGCCGCTGAAGCCCTTGTACCAATCGGCCGCCGTCGAGACGAGCTTGAGCACGCCCGAGGCGCTCGTCTCGTAGGCGTACTTCACGCCCACGCTCAGGAAGCGGATGGGCGCGCCGACCTCGGGCAGGCGGGCCACGGCGCTAAGGATGCCGACGAGCGCCGCGCCGGCGATGAGGCCGGAGGCGATGAGGTTGCCCTGCTCGGCGCGCGCCTTCTTCACCTCTTCGCTCTTGCCGCTGCGCCCGACCAGCCAGGCGACGAAGCCGCCGGCGAGCACGGTCAGGTTGATGGAAATGGGCAGGTACATGCCGAGGGCGAAGGCGAGCATCGGCACGCCGGCCATGTAGAGCAGGATGGCGATCAGGCCGCCGAGCACGTAGAGCAGCACCGGCTGCTGGGCGTTCGACATCAGGCCGTTGACGATGGCCGCGAGCATGTTGGCCTGCGGCGCCGGCAGCACCTCGGTGTTGGAGATGAGCTTGCCGCCCGGGCCTTCGACCAGGAAGTGGTAGCTGTGGTCCATCACCGGGATGATGAAGGCCACCGTGAGCGCGGCGATGCCGACGCCGACGAACTTCCAGATCTGCTGGTTCTTGGGGGTCGACCCGATCCAGTAGCCGATCTTGAAGTCGGAGATGAGCGCGCCCGAGGTCGACAGCGCGGTGCAGACCGCGGTGCCGATGACCAGGGCAACGAACATGCCGGCCGGGCCCGACAGGCCGACGGTGGTCATCACCGCCGCGGCGATGACCAGGGTGATGAGCGTCATGCCTGAGACCGGGTTGGTGCCGACGATGGCGATGGCCTGGGCGGCGACCGGGGTGAAGAGGAACGAGAGCAGGAAGCCGACGATCATGCCGACCAGCGCGAACAGCAGCGCCTTGCCGGCGCCGTACTGGCCGACCGAGACGGCGAAGAAGAGCACGCCCATCGCCAGCGCGCCGAGGATCTGGACGACGACGACGTGCTTGGGGTGCATGTCGCGCTGAGTGCGCTCGACGTTGAGGTCGCCGCCCGACTTCTTGGCCAGGCCCTTGAAGCCCAGCGAGACCGAGCCGGCGATGATCTTGCCCATGCGGATCATGCCGATGACGCCGGAGACCGCGATGGCGCCGATGCCGATGGGCTTGATGAAGGCCGAGAAGATCTCGCCGGCGCTCATCGTGGCGATCTCGTAGGTCGCGCCCGCGTAGGTGAACGAGGGGACGTGCTGGCCGAAGAGGTAGACCAGCGGGACCATCACCACGTAGGCGAGCACCGAGCCGGCCGCGATGATCGCCGCGTAGCGCAGGCCGATGATGTAGCCGAGGCCAAACAGCGCGGCGAGGCCGTTGAAGCGCAGGTCGACGCGGTTGGCGTCCATCGTCGCGCCCCACTTGCCGAGCAGCGTGCCGCTCGTCATCGTCGGGTTCCACGCGTGGACGGTCTCGACCATGAAGTCGTAGAAGGCGCCCAGGCCGATGGAGGCGAGCAGCACGCGGCCGGCGCTCTTACCCGACTTCTCGCCGGAGACGAGGATCTCGTTGACCGCGGTCGCCTCGGGGAAGGGCAGCTCGCCGTGGAGGTCCTTCACGAAGTACTTGCGCAGCGGAATGATAAGCACCGTTCCGAGCACGCCGCCGATGGCGCAGGCCAGGAAGATCTGCCACCACGAGGGCTGGAGCTGGTTGATGTAGAGCGCGGGGACGACGAAGGCGGCGCCGGCGGCAACCACGCCCGAGGCCTGGCCGATGCTCTGCACCATCACGTTCTCGAGGATGGTGCTCTTCTTCTTGCGCATCTTGCCGAAGAAGATCGCCATCACCGCGATGGGGATGGCCGCCTCGATGCCGTTGCCGGCCTTGAGCGCCATGTAGATGCAGGCGGCCGACCAGAGGATCACCATCCCGATGCCCAGGCCGACCGACCACGAGGTCACCTCGGCGCGCTTGTCGTCGGCGCCGACGATGGGTTGGTACGACTCGCCCGGCTTGAGCTTGGTATAGGCGTTCGCGGGCAGAAGCTTGCTGCGCTTGGTGGGTGAGTGTTCCATGCGTCGTCCTCGAGCAGGAGCCGGAATCGGCCGCTGGGGTGGAGGGTGGGGCTGACTGGCGCCCGGCGGCCGCACGCCTGGATGTGCGGGTTTCGCCAGGAAATACGGGACAGTCGGCGATCATCCTCTGTCTGAAAAACCGCATCAGCCTAAACGGCCCACCCCGCCGAGACAAGGGCGATGAGGGCCAGCATCCGGCCGACCTTCGGGCCGGCCGAACGTGCGGCCTGCGCCAGTGCTCAGAGGGCGCCAGCGGCGGCCGGTCTCAGGCGCGCCAGGCGGGCTCGCGAGCGAAAGGCTGAGACTCGCTACACTGTCGGACCATGAACGAGCCCCACCCCGCGGTCTGCCCAAAGTGCTCGAGCCCACGGCCGCCCGGCGCCTTCGAGTGCCCGAGGTGCGGCGTCATCTACTCCCGCGCGCACGCCAGGCCGGGCCCCGCGGCGCGACCGGAAGGGCGCGCCGCCCAGGCAGCGATCGCGTTGTCCCCGGCCGCCGCGCCCCCGGCCTCCCTGGCCTGCCCCGCCTCGAGCTCACAGCCCGGCGGCTACGTCTCGCCCGCGCGCCTCGAGACCGCCTTCTCGCTGCTCGCCCAGGCGCTCGACGCGGGGCTGCCGCTCGCCGCGTTTGTATTCGGCCCCGGGGCGTCCTGCCTGCCGCCCGCGCACCAGCGCCAGCTTCAAAGGGACGTCCAGCAGGGCATCCCGCTCTCGGAGTCGCTCGCCTCGATGCGCCTCGTGGACGCCGGCGCGCTCGCGCTCGTCCAGGCGGGCGAACGGCAAGGCCGCTTGCCGGAGGCGCTGCGCGAGGTCGCCGAGCGATTGGCCGAGCGCCGGAAGGATCGCAACAAGCTCCTGCTCACCCTCCTCTACCCCTGCCTCCTCCTGGCCGCCGCCGCGCTCCTGCTGCCGCTGCCGACTCTCTTCCGCCAGGGGCTCGGCCCCTACCTCGCGAAGGCGATGCCGACGCTGCTCGCTATCGGCGGCATAGCTGCCTTCGCGCTGGTCATCGTGCCGCGCTTCTCGCCCGACTCGCCCCTGCGCCGGGCGATTCGCGAGGCGGGTGCGTCCCTGCCCCTAGTCTCGACCGTCGTCTGGTCAAACGCAGTGGCGCGGTTCGCCGAGGTGCTCGGCACCTCGCTGCGCGCGGGCCTGCCGATGCGCGAGTCGATCCAGCTCGCAGCGCGCGGCGCCGCGCATCCTCGCTTCGAGCGGGCTCACCGCGAGATGGTCGCTCGCCTGGATGCGGGCTCGACGCTCACCGAGGCGGTCGCGGCGGTGCGAGGGCTCGAACCGATGCTCCTCTCGCAGCTCGGCGCCGGTGAGCACTCCGGCACGCTCGACGTGCTGCTGTCCAAGATCGCCGCCGACTACCGACGCAGGGCTCGCACGGCGGCCCTCGTCCTCGTCGGCGTCATCGGCGCCCTCGCCTTTCTCGCAGTGATGGCGATACTCGCGTTCGCGGTCATCCAAGGCTGGCAGGGCATCCTCCAGGGACGCGGCCAGGCCATCGACCAGCTCATCGGCCACTGACCCGCAGGCGCGTTCGAAGACCGCACCGCGAGGCCGATGATGCGTCGGCCTCGTTTCCGAAAACCGCGGGCGTTCGCCCGCGTGTTTGCGTCCTCTCGACCGCGATTTCCTCGCGGCCGTTCGCCCTCCTCCTCGCGCACCGGATTGGCACACCGCGCGCAATCGCGACCTCTCGAAAGCCGGGCGGTGGGCGCCCGGCGGCAGCGCGACGAAGCGGCGAGAGGAGGTCGTGAGATGAAGCGGACGATCGTATTGGCGGCGATGGCGGGGCTGGCGCTCACCGGTTGCGAGCGGGAAGTGAAGGAAGTGCGAACCTCGCAGATAGCTCGCACGCCGGCAGTGGTGGTGCTGCCGGCGCTCGAGGTCGGCCCCGCGCCCGTTCCCGACAAGGCGAGCGCGCGGGCCGCTTCGACCGAGCCGCAGCAGCCGATGCCCGAGCCGCTGGCGCTCGCTCACGACTGCGCGGGCCCGGTCGATCACCTGGCGCGAGCGCGCACGCTCCGCGACGCCGGCGACCTCAAGAGCGCGCTGCTCGAGGCGCGGCGGGCCCTGCAGCACGAGCAGTCGATCGAAGCGCTGGAGGAGGCGGCGCTGCTCGCGCGCCGCGTCCGCGACAGGGAGCTCGCGATGCGCCTCTACACGGCGCTCGGCGACAAGGTCCCGGCCGAAGCGCTGCCGCTCATCAAGCTGGCGCGGCTCGCCGCCGAGGCGAAAGACTGGGAAAAGGTGCTCGCCGCCAGCGCCGAGGCCATCCTGCGCGACCCGGCGGTCGCCGAGAGCTACCACCTGCGCGGCCGCGCTCACCTGAACCTGAAGCGGCTCTCGAGCGCCATCCGCGACTTCCGCAAGGCCGCCGCGCTCGACCCGACCCACGGCTGGGCCTTCAACAACCTCGGTTACGCCTACCTGCTCTCGAACGAGCCCGAGAGAGCCATCGAGCCGCTCGAGGAGGCGGCGAGGCTGCTGCCGCAGGTCGCCCGCGTACACAACAACCTCGGCCTCGCCTACGAGAAGTCCGGAGACAAGGCCTCGGCCCGCGAGGCCTTCGCAAAGGCCCTCGACCTCGATCCCGACTACGTCAAGGCCATGGTCAACAAGGCGCGGCTCACGCAGCTCGCCTCGGCGGGCGCCTTGATCATCGACTTCGTGCCCGAGCGCGACGCGATCGCCGCCGACGACGGCTCGCCGGGCGAGCAGCACGACGATACCCATGTCGCGATGGAGGCGGTCTGGCCGGAGCAGGTGAGCATCGTCTCCGAGACGATGGACGAGCTGACCGAAGCGCTCACGCAGATGCTCGAGAGGGCCGAAAGCGCGGCGTCCGCCAGCGCGAGCACCGACTCGGTCGGCATCCGGACCGAGCCTCCCGCCCTCGAAGCGCTGAAGAGCCTGCTCGAGGAGACGACTCCGGAGGACGATTTCGAGGAGCTGCGGCTCGAGGCTGGCGGACATCCGCTCGGGTCGGAGCTCGTCGAGGGAGGCGGGATTTGAGGGTTGGCGGCTGGCGACCGTGCGCGGCGGGCTCGGAAACGGGCCCGCCGCTCTGCTTGCGGGATTCGAGTCCTTCGGCCGAACGAACCGCCGTGTCGCCCCTCGGCAGCGGACAACGGATTCCCGCCCGAGCTGTCCGGCCCGGACAATTGCCGCGCGAGGTTCGACGCCAGCCTCGACCCCATGCGGCCGCGCCGTGACAATGCCCCCTCGAGCCACGACAGGAGCCGCCAATGGACAACCAGGTGCCGCCGCAGTACCTGCCGCCTGCCGGGCCGAGTCAGCCCGCGAAGACCGATCCCTTCGCCGTCACGTCGCTGGTGCTCGGTGCGACCAGCGTGTTCTTCGCCGCCTGCTGCTTCCCGCTGACGCTCGTGCTCGGCCTGCTGGCGGTCGTATTCGGCGTGGTCGCGCTTTCGCGCATCTCGTCCTCGCGAATGCGGGGCAAGGGGCTGGCGATCGCGGGGATCATCACCGGCATCGCCGGGCCGGCGATCGGGCTGCTCCTGTTTCTGCTCGCGATGGTCGGAGGCGCGGCAACCGAGGAGATCGGCGGACGCGGCCGGTAGCCGGGTCCGCCTACGCCAAGCGCTCTACGTGGCAACGGGCGTGGATCTCACGAACCGACTGCTCAAGTACGGGGAGCAGTACGTCAGCCAGACCGCTGAGCACTACGAGCTGACTGGTCCCGCGCAGCGCCACTCGCGAGGGCGGGGAGCGGCAGGTTACGCGTCGTCATCTGGATCGATCATCCGCGAGGGCGGGCGCCGCGCCGAGATCTACCGGCGCCTCGCCGAGCTGCGCGACCGCTACGCCGCGCTCGTGCGCGAGCGGTACCCGAAGATCCCGCGGCGCATCTCCGGCTACAACCTCGACGCGCTGCTGCCCGAGCGCGGCTTCGACCTCGCGCGGGCGCTGGTGGGCACCGAGGGGACCTGCGCGACGACGCTCGAGGCGACCGTGCGCCTGGTCCACAGCCCGCCGTACCGCGCGCTCGCGGTCATCGGCTACCCGGACATCTTCCAGGCCGGCGACAGGGTCGCGGAGATCGACGCCCTCGGACCCATCGGCCTCGAAGGGCTCGACGACCGGCTCATCGCGAACGTCAAGAAGAAGGGGCTGCACTCCGAGTACCTGTCGCTGCTTCCCGAGGGGTGCGCCTTCCTCATGGCCGAGTTCGGCGGCGAGACGGCCAAGGAGGCGAGCGCCAGGGCGCAGCGGGCCGTCGACATCGCGCTCAAGAAGCACCGCGCCCTCAGCGGCAAGGTGGTCGCCGACGCCGAGGAGCAGGCCGAGATCTGGGAGATTCGCGAGTCGGGCCTGGGCGCCACCGCGCGGGTGCCGGGCGAGCCGGATAGCTGGCCGGGCTGGGAGGACTCGGCGGTCTCGCCCGACAAGATCGGCCCGTACCTGCGCGAGCTGCGCGCGCTGCTCGACCGCTACGAGTACAGCGGCGCCCTCTACGGCCATTTCGGCCAGGGCTGCGTCCACAGCCGTATCGGCTTCGACCTGTCGAGCAGCGCGGGGGTCGCCAAGTACCGGCGCTTCATCAGCGAGGCGACCGACCTGGTGGTGCGCTACGGGGGCTCGCTGTCCGGCGAGCACGGCGACGGGCAGTCGCGCGCCGAGTTCCTGCCCAAGATGTTCGGCCCGGAGCTGGTGCAGGCGTTCCGCGAGTTCAAGGCGATTTGGGACCCGCTCAACAAGATGAACCCCGGGCGCATCGTCGACGCCCCGGCCATCGATCAGAACCTGCGCCTCGGGCCCGAGCACCGCCCCTGGAAGCCGAAGACCTTCTTCAAGTTCCCCGACGACGACGGGGTCTTCGATCGCGCGACGCAGCGCTGCGTGGGCGTCGGCAAGTGCCGGCGCGAGGGCGGCGGCACCATGTGCCCGAGCTACATGGTGACCCGCGACGAGTACGACACCACGCGCGGCCGCGCCCACATCCTCTTCGAGATGCTCAAGGGCGAGGTGATCAAGGGCGGCTGGCGCGACGAGGACGTCAAGCGCGCGCTCGACCTGTGCCTGTCGTGCAAGGGCTGCAAGGGCGACTGCCCGGTCAACGTGGACGTCGCCACCTACAAGGCCGAGTTCCTGGCGCACTACTACCGAGGCCGGCTGCGCCCGCGGGCGGCATATTCGATGGGCCTCATCATGTGGTGGGCGAAGATCGCCTCGCTCGCCCCGGAGATCGCCAACTGGTTCGCGCACACCGAGCCCTTCGAGTCGCTCCTCAAGGCGCTCGGGGGCATCGAGCCCAAGCGGCAGCTCCCGCACTTTGCCAACGAGACCTTCCAGCACTGGGTCAAGCGCGCCCACCGCTCAAAGAACCCCAACGGCCCGCCGCTGCTGCTCTTTCCCGACACGTTCAACAACGCCTTCCTCCCCGAGACGGCTCGCTCGGCGCTCGAAGTGCTCGAGGGCGCCGGCTACCGGGTCATCGTCCCCACGGGGTTCATCTGCTGCGGCCGGCCGCTCTACGACTACGGGATGCTCAACCTCGCGCAGCTCTTCCTCAGGCGCGTCATGCGCGAGCTGCGCGACGAGATCGACGCGGGCGTGCCCATCGTCGGCCTCGAGCCGGGCTGCGTGTCGGTCTTCCGCGACGAGCTGAGAAACCTGTTCCCCGACGACCGGCGCGCGCGCCGGCTGGCGAGCCAGGTCCTGCTCTTCCCGGAGCTGCTCGAGCGCGAGCGCTTCGATCTGCCCGCGCTGCGCAGGAAGGCGCTCGTGCAGCTCCACTGCCACCACAAGTCGGTGCTCGACAAGACGGGCGAGGCGCACGTCCTTGGCAGGCTCGGGGTGGACGCCGAGATCCTCGACTCCGGCTGCTGCGGGATGGCCGGCGCCTTCGGCTACGAGGAGGGCGAGAAGTACCGCGTCTCGATCGCCTCCGGCGAGCGGGTGCTGCTGCCGAAGGTACGCCAGGCGCCGAAGACCTCGCTGGTCATCGCCGACGGCTTTAGCTGCCGCGAGCAGATCGCGCAGAGCACCGGACGCAAGCCCTTGCACCTCGCGCAGGTCGTCCGCATGGCCCAGCTCCAGGGTCCCGAAGGCCCGAAAGGCCCTCTGCCCGAGCGCGGCTGGGTGACCAACGGCCTTGGCACCGGCCACCCGATGCTGCGCAAGACCGCGGTGCGCCTGGCGGTCGTGGCCGCCCTCGGCGTAGGTCTCTGGCTGGGGAGGCGCTGGTTGCGCAGGCGCGCGGCACAGCGGCTCAGGTAGCCGGGCGCGTAGCGATCGTCCGAGGGCGGGCCTGGGCCATCGCGGCGGCCCTCCCTTGCTCGCACGCGCGATGGCGCTCGCGCGTCCTCGTTCGCGACGCCTTCTGCTTCAGCGATCGCGCGCGGCGATCGTCCGAGGACTGGCCCCGGTCACCGCGCAGCGGCCTTCGGTGGCTCTTGCTCAGCGCCGACGCCTTCTTTCTCGCTTGATCGCGCGCGCCGCCGCTGCGGCTACATCCGCTTCATCTTGAGGTAGCGCACCAGCGAGGGCATCTCGCGGGCGATCATCAAGATCGCGATTCCCGCGGTCACACAGAGCGCACCCTTCACCGCCTTCCTGCACGTCATCGCCCGGCTCCCTCCCCGCTCGCGCCCGCCTCGACGGGCCGAGCCCCAACCGATCCCTCCAGAAGCCCGCTGACGAGCTCGACCACCAGCTCGACCGCCCTGCCCGTCGCCGCCTCGACCGGCGCGCTCAGCCCCATCGACATCGAGCCGGGATCGGCCGGGTCGCCCACGCTCAACGGCTCGCATCCGACCACGAAGATCCGGGCCGGCAGCGGGCCGAGCCTGCGGGCAAGCTGCAGCGCCGCGAGCGGGTGCAGACCGTGCGAATCGGACGGCGCGTCCGCGCTCTCGCCCGCTTCGGCCTCGATGAGGTGCACGGTCCCGGCGGGCGCGCCGCGGGCGACCGTGTCCACCAGAATCACCGCTTCGTACGGGCGCTGGAGCGCGAAGGCGAGGTCCATCCCGCGGATGCCGAAGTCAACCACCTCGACCCCCGCGGGAAGCGCGCCTCGAACAAGCCTTCTCGCCACCTCCACGCCGAAGCCGTCGTCGCCGAAGAAGAGGTTGCCGATGCCCGCGACGAGCACCCGCGGCGCGCCAGAGTGCGTTCCGACCTCGGGGAGGGATTCGCCGGCGCGCGAAGCCGCAGGTGATGTGGGCAGCCCTTGCGTCCAATTCGGATTCGGGGGCAAAGCCGACGATCGACTTCGGGGTGACCGGAAGGCCCCGCCCCCGTTCGCCCTGAGCGTAGCTTCCGACGCGCAAGCGGCGGGAGCGGGGTCGAAGGGCTCGTCGGGCTCGAGCACGCCCCTCGACTTCGCCTCCCGCGTCCCGCGGGAGGCTGCGGTCGGGGTGACCGGGGGTGCGGCTCTTGCGCTGACGCACAATTGCTCGACTCCGAGGCTCCCGACGGTCGCCTCGAAGCTCGGGCTAACCGGGGCTCGCCCGTCAGGCTCGGGCGATCGCGGAGTGAGCTCGAGCGCGCCCGCAGGCGGCTCGACGCGAGGCTCGACCTCGCCGACTTCGGCCGGATCCACTTTGGCAGGTTCGGCCTCCTCGACGGGCTCGAGCTCGGAAGGAAGGAAGAAGAACCGGTGGGCCGGGTGACGCGCCTCGCCGAGATCCCTCCCCGGATCGTCCTCGACGAGCACGGCGACGTGGACCACGTAGGCCTCATCCTCGTCGATGCCCTCGACCACGGCGGTTCGCCCGGCGAGCACCGCGTCGAAGACGTCTCCCCCGGGCCGCGGACGCAGGCGCACCCGGCAGCCCGGGCGCAGGCGCCGCCCGCCGACCTCGACCTCCGCGAGGGCCGGCGTGGCCATCCGTTCGAGGAACAGCTCAGACTCTCGGTCCATCACCGCGACTCCCCGCGAAGCTCAAGATTGCGGCCATGGGGCCCGCGCTGGCTCGCGCCATCCCCGGGCGAGCCCACTGCCCAAGTCCGCTCGGCCGCGCTCAGGGCGGCGAGAGGTTGGGCATCTCCGGGAGGATCGGATCGCGCCGGTCGGGGTTGATGCCCGTCGAGCGCGCAGCCGTCGAGCGGCCGTCCGGCAGGTGCCCGACCGACCTCTCGTAGTTGCCCGGGCTGTTGCCCGCGCGCACGCCCGGGACGTGCGCGGGCGCGGTGGGCTTGGTGTCGGGGTGCCCCAAGCTGATTCCGCGGACCACCTTGTGCCGTCTGAACACCTGCCCACCCCCTCAAGCCACCTTGGCGCCTATCCCCAACATCACCGAATGCCGCTCGGTCAGCACCCGGCCGCCTCCCAGGTACATGTGAACTCCGCAGGGCAGGCATGGATCGAAGCTGCGCACGGTGCGCATGATGTCGACGCCCCTGAACTCGTCCTTGCCGTTCTCCTCGAAGATCGGCGTGTTCATCACCGCCTCTTCCATCGGGCCGGGCACGCCGTTGCTGTCGACCGGGCTCGCGTTCCAGCAGGTCGGCGGGTACGGGTGGTAGTTGGCGATCTTGCCGTCGCGGATGACCAGGTGATGCGAGAGCACGCCGCGCACCGCTTCGTGGAAGCCAGCCCCGACCGCCTCGTCGGGCACCTTAAAGTCGCTGAAGGTCTTGGTGTACCCGGCGCGGATCTCGTCGAGCGCCCTCTCGAGGAAGAACATCGCCATCGCCGCGGCGTAGGCGATGTAGTACGGCCGGGCCCGGTCGCGCTCGAGGGTGTTGCTCCACTTCGGCACCTTCCAGTGGAGCTCGACCTCGGGCGCCGCGAGGCTCTTCGGCAGGAGGATGCGGATGCCGTCGGCGCTCGCCTTGACGTACGGCGTATCGACCAGCCCCGAGAGCGCCGTCGACCACAGCCGCGCGAGCGGGCCGCCGCCGGTGTCGAGCGCGAGCAGCTCGCCCGATCGCTTGTCGTGCCAGCGCGGGCTCATCACCCAGCTATATTTGCCGCCGTCAAAGTCGCGCTTCAGCGGCCGGGGCAGCGTCGACTGGTTCCACGGATGGCGGGCGTCGACCGGGTTGCCGAGCGGGTCGCGGGCGACGAACAGCTCGCCGCCCTCCCAGTCGTCGTAGAACGAGCTGCCGAGCAGGATGCGGATTCCGAGGTTGATGTCGACGAGCTCGTTGGTGACGAGCTTGCCGTCGACGACGATGCCCGGGGTGACGAACGCCTTGCGCCCCCAGTCGTTCATCGTCTCGTAGCGGTAGTCGGCCGCCGCCGGGTTCTGGAACGTGCCCCAGCAGGCGAGCAGCGTGCGGCGCCTGCCCACCGCCTCGTAGCCCGGCAGCGCCTCGTAGAAGAAGTCGAAGAGGTCGTCGTTCATCGGGACGGCCTTCTTCACGAAGTCGAGCACCCGCAGCAGGCGCGACAGGTAGTCGGTGAAGACCTGCGGGCTCGCCACCGTGCCCACGCCCCCGGGATAGAGCGTCGAGGGGTGCACGTGCCGCCCCTCCATCAGGCAGCACATCTCGCGGGTGAGCCGGCCCATCTGCAGGGCTTCCTTGTAGGCCGCGCCCTCGAACGGATTGAAGGCGCGCATGATGTCGGCGACGGTGCGAAACCCGTGGATCTCGGCGCGCGGGGCCGGGGTGGTCTCGGCGCGGGCGAGCAGCGAGGGGTTGGTCTCCTTGACCGTCTGCTCGCAGAAGTCGACCGCCACCATGTTGTCCTGGAACAGGGTGTGGTCGAACATGAACTCGGCCGCCTCGCCCAGGTTGATCATCCACTCGGCGATGGGCGGGGGCTTCACCCCGTAGGCCATGTTCTGCGTGTAGACCGAGCAGGTCGCGTGGTTGTCGCCGCAGATGCCGCAGATGCGGCTGGTGAGGAAGTGCGAGTCGCGCGGGTCCTTGCCTCGCAAGAAGACGCTGTAGCCGCGAAACAGCGACGAGGTGAGGCGGCAGTCGGCCACCTGGCGGTTGGCGAAGTCGATCTTCGTGTAGACGCCGAGGTTGCCGATGATCCGCGAGATGGGGTCCCAGTTCTTCTCCGTCAGCTCACCGTGCTCGACCTTAACGCTCTTCACCGTCGCCTCCGTGGTCAGGTCCGGCGTCGGGCCGGGGTTGGTAGCCGCTGGTGAGCTCGGGGCGGTTGTGGCGCCACTTCGGCTCTTCGTTGACGGTGTGGTTGGTGATGCTGCGCAGCCTGCGGATGAGCGGGCCGTAGGTCTTGCTGGTGATGAGCGAGGAGACCGCGCCGCCGGGCGGCTCGTCCATGAAGGGCATGAACTTGTCGGGGAAGCCCGGCATCGTGCAGCCGATGCAGATGCCTCCGACGTTGGGGCAGCCGCCGACCCCGTCCATCCAGCCGCGCTTGGGGACGTTGCAGTTGACCACCGGGCCCCAGCAGCCGACCTTCACCTGGCACTTGGGTGAGTTGTAGTCGCGGGCGAAGTCGCCCTGCTCGTAGTAGCCGGCGCGGTCGCAGCCTTCGTGGACCGTCTTTCCGAACAGCCAGGTGGGGCGCAGCTTGTCGTCGAGCGGGATCATCGGGTTGACGCCCGCGATCTGGTAGAGCAGCCAGAGCAGCGTCTCCATGAAGTTGTCGGGCTGGATGGGGCAGCCGGGGACGTTGACGATGGGGATGCCGGCGACCGAGCGGAAATCCCAGCCCAGGTAGTCGGCGAGCCCCATGCTTCCGGTCGGGTTGCCGGCCATCGCGTGGACTCCGCCGTAGGTCGCGCAGGTGCCGGCCGCGACGACCGCCAGGGCCTTGGGCGCGAGCCTGTCGATCCACTCGTTGAGCGTGATGGGCTGGCCCGTCGCGTGGTCGTAGCCCATCGACGTGAAGTAGCCGCCTTCGGCGTGGATCTTCTCGTTGGGGATGGACCCTTCGACGACGAAGACGAACGGGCCGAGCTCGCCCTTTGCCGCCGCGTGGAACGGCGCAACGAAGTCGTCGCCGGTCTGCTTGGCGAGCACCTTGTTGTAGAGGTGCACCTTCGGGAGCCCGGGAATCAGGCCGAGGACGAGATCCTCGATGGGCGGCAGGGTGCCGGCGATCATGGCCACCGAGTCGCCGTCGCAGCTCATCCCCTCGGAGGTCCAGAGAATGTGGACCTCGTCGATACCGCTCTTGGTCTTCGGCGCCATGCTCCCCCCTTCGGTCTGGCGGCCAGCCAGTTGCCAGCGACACGGCGAGAGCGAGCCTGCCGACGACGCCGAGCTGTCCAAGCCAGTGGTAAGTCGTGCGCGGCGAGGGGCAAGCTCACGCCTGTCGGAGGGCCGCTCGTCCGCACGCCGTGGGCGTGACCGATCCCCGAATTGCCGAAGGGCCGAGCTTCGCTACCGCGTCGGGCGGCCGCAGGCGCGGTTCGCCCGGTGGGCAGCGCGTCCCTCCCCCCGAGGGGCGCTCGGCGATCGCCCTCCAGATACACGCGTGCCCACGCCGATCGGGCCGATCGAGCGTGGGCACGGAGATGACCTGGCTGTCGACTGCCTATGCCGGCGCCGGCGCCGAGGGCGCGCCGCCACCGCCTTGGTACTGCGCGTCACCGAAGCCGAGAATCAGCATGAAGATGCCGTTCAGCAGGATCAGGCCCACGGTGAACCCAATGCCCTTGCCGAAGGCCTTGGCGAGGTCCGACATCAAAAGGATGAGAATGACGATGTTGACGAGCGGGATGAGCAGCAGGACGAGCCACCACACCGGCCGGCCGACGACCTGCAGCAGAACGATGAGGTTGTAGATCGGGATGATGGCAGCCCAGCCCGGCTTGCCGGCCTTCGCGAAGACCTTCCACATTCCGATGATGCCCAGGATGCTGCCGATAGTCAGGGTCAACTGGTTTCCGCCCCCGGGGCTCGATTGCACTTCGAGTTGCGACATCGCCTGCTGCAGCACTAGATCGGCTTGATCCAGCATTCGGCGCTCCCTTTCGCGCTTCGTGCCCCTCGCCACGCCAGTCGCGGCCGGGCCGACGCGCCGTTGATTTGTCTAGATTCAAGCACGCTCTTGGGGCCGGCGGCTATCGCCGTCAGGGCCGCGCGCACAGCGGGCCGGGCGTCGGCGCCAGTCCTGCCCACGCCGGCTCTACGGGATGAAGGCGCGAGACGCTTGGGGGCCTGTTGTTCGCAAGTCCGCCCGCCCTCCCGGCAGGCTCTCGGCCTCGTTCCGCATCGGGGCTCCTCACCTCGGCCCGGTCCGCAGCGGCAACTGCGGCAGTCGCAGCGTCACCAGGAACCCAAGGGCGGCGAGCGCCATGCACGAGCGGTAGACCCACTCGATGGCCAAGGTGAAAGCCTCCTTCGCCGACGCCTCGGCTTCATCGGCCAGGCTCAGCGCCCGCCGCTCGACTCGCCGCAGGTTCGCGAGCGCTTCGTCGATGGTCGCTGGCCGTGGGGCCGACTCGATGGCCCAGCGAACCACCGGATCGGCCACTTCGAGACACCCAGGGCTCGCCCTTCCCGCCGCGAAGATGCGCCGCAGCTCGGCGTCGCGCCGATCGAAGGCCTCGGCGATTCCCGTGCCCGCGGGCACCATCGCGCCACCCGCGCCCGCTTCGCCCCGACCTATCTCCACGCCCTGAGCCGGCGCGAGCGCAGCTTCGGCGGCGGCAGGCGGCAGCTCGGGCATCAGCGCGCCGAGATTTCTTGTGAGCCCCGCGCTGAGCGTCCCGGTGAAGACCGCGCCGATGACCGCGAGCCCGACCGTGCCGCCAATCTGCCGGGCGAAGGTGTTGGTCGAGGTCGCCACCCCTACCTGACTCGCCGGCACCGCGTTCTGGATCGCCAGCGTGAACAGTGGCAACGCCGGCCCCAACCCGATGCCGACGAGCACCATCTTCCAGCTCACCTCGAGCTCGCTGCTGTCGGGCGTCAGCGTGAAGCCCATCAGGCCGAAAGCGGCGATGAGCCAGAGGAACGAGGCGAGGAGAATGAGCCGATAGCGCCCGATGCGCGAGACGAGCTGGCCGGACAGGATGTTGGCGCCGACGATACCGAAGGTGAGCGGAGTGGTCGTCAGGCCCGCCCGCGTCGCCGAGGCGCCGACGACGACCACCATGAAGAGCGGCAGGAAGATGATCGCCGCGAGGAAGCTGCCGCCGCTGATGAACGAGGCGAGCGTGCCGACGCGGAAGGTCTTGATGGAGAAGAGCCGCAGGTCGAGCAAGGGGTGGCGCGAGCGCCGTTCGACGAAAACGAAGGCGACCAGGCCGGCGATCGCCAGCGCGAACAGCCCGAGGATCAGCGGCGAGGTCCAGCGCCCGACTCGCCGAGGCTGAAGGCGATGAGCAGCGGCACGACCCAGGCGATGAGCGCGAGCGCGCCCAAGACATCGACCGCGCCGCCGGTCGCGTAGTGCCGCAGCGGCGGCATCTTCGCAAAGATGAACCCGAGCGCGACCGCGCCTATCGGCAGGTTGATGAAGAAGACCCAGTGCCAGCCGAGCGTGTCGGTGACGAACCCGCCGACGAGCGGACCGACCACGCTGGCGAGCGCGAAGACGGCGCCGAAGATGCCCTGGTACACGCCGCGCTCGGCCGGCGGGAAGAGATCGGCGATGACCGCGAAGGCACTGACGAAGAGCGCCGCCGACCCGACGCCCTGGAGCGCGCGGAAGCCGATGAGCTGGAAGACGTCGCGCGACAGGCCGCACAGGAGCGAGCCGACGAGGAAGATGACGATGCCCAGCACCAGGACGCGGCGCCGACCCCACTGGTCGGAGAGCTTGCCGTAAATGGGCACGAGCACGGCCGAGGCGACCAGGTACGAGGTGGAGAACCAGACGTAAAGCGCCGGGTCGAGCCGCAGCGAGCGCTGAATCGCCGGACCCGCGGTGGCGACGATGGTCTGGTCAAGCGCGCCGAGCAGCAGGCCGAGCAGACAGCCAATGAGCGTCACGGCCTTCTGCGCGCGGCTGAAGCGCTCGGGGTGATCGAAAGGTGCCCGCGAGTCGTTCATTCACAGGACCTGACGCCGCTTGCCCTGAGCCCGCCGCGCCGCGCGGTCGATGATGATTGGACTGTCGACCAACCGGACGAGCGGTGTGCGGGTCCGCGAGAGGGCGCGGACCGTTTCGCGCCACCGCGTGAGGGCTGTGAAAGGAAGGCGCCGCCCCACCGTCAACCTGCGCGCGCGACGGGAATGGAAGGCGCCGGCACAAAGGCCGGCGTTCCCCACCGTCAACCTGCGCGCGCGACGGGAAAGTCCCCTCTCCCGCGCTTGCGCGGGAAGAGCGGATTTAGGGGAGAGGGCCCTTGGTCGGCGCCGTCTCCACCGTCTGAAATTGCCCGGGCAGTGCTCCGCCATCCATCCTGTCGTCCGCCCTGCCCTCAATCGCCCTCGTACACGCCGATGGCCCCGGCCTGGAAGGCGACGAGGATGCGCCTCCGGCCGCCCGAGGTGTCGACCTGGATGTCCGGCACGTGCCCGAGCGCCAGTCGCGAGCCGAAGACGTTGACGCCGTAGACGATGAACTTACCGTCCTTGATGCGCGTCAG
>JBMNNX010000250.1:0-9870 GCA_050942745.1 Myxococcales bacterium | reverse complement strand
CTGCTGCGCGGGGCCGAAGCCGCGCTGAGGCAGCGCGCCGAGGTCGCGGAGAAGGGCTGCACCGCGCTCGTCACTCGCCTCGACCGCGAGCAGGCCCGCCTCGCCGCCGCGCTCGCGGATCTGGAGGCGGCGCGCGCCGACAAGGACCAACTCGAAGAGCGGCGCGCGACGACGGAGGCTGAAAAGGCCGCGCTCGCCACGGCGCTCTCCGAGCTCGAGACCGCCCGCGCCGAGCTCACCGAGAAGCTGGCCCTCGCCGACAAAGAGCGCGACGATCTGCGCTCTAGCCTCGAGACCACCGGGCGCGCCCGCGACGAGGCGGCCGCCGAGCTTCGCGCCGCGCAGGAGACCATCGAGCTTCAGCGCGCGCAGCTTCACGAGGCGCACCAGGCCCGCGAAGCGCTGCAGCAACGCGTGAAGGCCGTCGAGGCGCAGCGCGAAGAGCTCGCTTCGACGCTGGCGGAGGCCGAGCGCCGCATCGAGAGGGCGACCTCGGAAGCCAACGCGTCGGCCGAGCGCTGCGCGGGGCTCGAGGCGCAGCTCGCCGAGCACCGCGGCGAGATCGAGCGGACAGGTGCCGAGCTGCGCGAGGTGCGGGCGCAGCTCGAAGAGACGCGCGGGCGGCTCGGATCGACCGAGGGCGAGCGAGCGCGCCTCGCCGGCGAGCTCGACGCGAGCCGGGCGGCGAACGAGGAAGCCCGCGCGCGCATCGACGCCCTTTCCGGCGAGCGCGACGAGCTCGAGAGCCGGCTCCGGGCGACCGCGGAGGCGCGCGATGCCGGGGCTCGCGCCTGCGAGGAGCTCACCGCGCAGCTCGACGCCGCGCGGAAGCTCGAAGAGGAGCTGCGCGAGCTGCTTGCCCGCGCCGAGAGCGACCGCGCGGCCCTCGAGCGGGAGCTCGCCTCCGCGCGAGCCGCGGGTGAGGAGCTCGAAGCGCGCCTGCGGGAGGTCGAAGCGGCCGCCGATTCCCACCAGGCCCGCGCGCGGGAGCTCGAGACCCGCGTGGCCGAGAAGTGCGACGAGCTCACCCTGGCGTGGAGCGAGATCGAACGGCTGACGGCCCGCGAGCGCGAGCTGTGCGAAACGCTCGAATCCGAGGGCGCGAAGCTGCTCGCTCTCCAGGAGGTGCGCGCCGGGCTCGATGCCCGGGTCGCCGAGCTGGAGGAGCAGCGCACCCGCCTCTCGGATGAGCTGGGCGCGTCCCGGGAAGAGCTGCGAGAAGCAGAAGCGCGCCTCGACGAGCTGCGGCAGGAGCGCGACCGGCTGACCGAGCGCCTGGAGCAGCTCGAACAGCAGCGAGCGACGCTCGCGGCGAAGCTGGAGCAGAGCGAGGCGAAGCTCGCCGACGAGTCCCGGGAGCGTGCCTCGCTCGCGGCGCGTCTAGAGCAGACCCGCGAGGAGATGGAGGCCCTCGAGGCACGGCGAGCGGAGCTGGAGGCCGAGCGCGACAGCGCCCGCCGGCACAACGCCGAGCTCGAGGGCCTGCTTACCGAGCGCACGGCCGAGCTGGATGAGCGGCGGGCGTCGCTCGAGGCGGCGCAGGCGCGGGTCCAGGAGCTTGAAGCAGCCCGCATCGACGCGGAAGAGCGCCTACAGAACCTGGACGGCGAGCGACAAAGCCTCGCGAACGAGCTCGATCGGGCGCGCTCGGATCTGGGCGCCATCACCGGCCAGCTTCAGGAGCTCGCGGAGCGGCACGGCGCGACCGAGAACCTGCTCGCCGAGGCCGAACAGCAGCGCGACGAGCTCGGCGCGCAGCTCCGGTCGAGGACGGAAGAGCTCGAAACCCTGTCGGCGCGCTGCAGCCAGCTCGAGCGGGACCGGGACGAAGCCGTCGCCTGGAGCCGAGAGCTCGAGGAGGAGGTCTCGAGCATCGGCGCCGGCCTGGTGGAGGCGGCCGAAGAGAACGCGAACCTGTCCGCGGCGCTCGACGAAGCCCGGCAGAGCCGCGACCAGCTCGCGCAGCAGCTCGAGGCGAAGATCTCCGAGCTCGCTGAGTTCGACGCGCATCTCCAGCGCGTCGAATCCGAGCAAACCGAAGCCGCCGAGCGCGCTTCCCAGCTCGCGGACGAGCGCCAGCGGCTCGTCGGCGAGCTCGACGCGAGGCGTGACGAAATCGAGCGCCTGACCGAGTCGACACGCGAGCTGAGCGCTCGTCACCAGGACGCGCTGTCCCGCGCGGCGGAGCTCGAGGCCGAGCGCGATCGCCTCGCCGGCCAGCTCGCCAAGGCGACCGAGGAGATCGAGAACCTCGCCGGCCGGCTGCAGGCGACCGAAGCCGAGCGCGACGACGCCCGCGCCCGCGTCGGGGAGCTTTCCCAGGCGCTCGAAGCCGCACGCGCCCAAGCCGCGAGCCTGACGGAGGCCGGCGACGACCTCGCGAACCGCCTGCAGGCGACCGAAGCCGATCGTGACGCGGCCCGCGCTCGCGTCGAGGAGCTCTCCCACGCGCTCGAAGCCGCGGGCGCCGAGGCCGCGCGCTTGACGGAGGCCCGCGACGATCTCGCGAGCCGCCTGCAGGCGACCGGGGCCGAGCGCGACGAGGCCCGCGCCCGCGTCGAGGAGCTCTCCCTGACCCTCGAGTCCGCGCGCGCCCAAGCCGCCAGCTTGAGGGAGGCCCGCGACGACCTCGCGAGCCGCCTGCAGGCGACCGAAGCCGAGTGCGACGAGGCCCGCACCCGCGTCGAGGAGCTCTCCCAGGCGCTCGAGTCCGCGCGCGCCGAGGCCGCGAGCCTGACGGAGGCCCGCGACGATCTCGCGAGCCGACTGCAGGCAGCCGAAGCCGAGCGCGACGAGGCCCGCTCGCGTGTCGAGGAGCTGTCCCAAGTCCACGAAGCCTCGCGCGAGGAGCTGGCCCAGCAACAGGCGACGTGCCGCGCTCTCGAGGCTGAGCTCACCGTGACCTCCGGCCGCGCCAACGATCTGGAACAGGCGCGCACCGAGCTGGAGACGAAGCTGATTCGCGCAGCGGCCGAGCTCACGGCGCTGGATGAGCGCGCCCGAGCGCTCGAGCAAGCGGCCCAATTGGCCGAAGAGCAGCGCGCGCAGCTCGCTGACGCTCTACAAGCGGCACGCGCCGAGGGCGATCGATCCCTCGAGCACCAACAGGGGCTCGAGGCTCGTATCGCGGAGCTCGCCGACGAGCTCTCCGCCGCGCGCGCTCAACAAGATGCCGCGACGGCGCGCGTCGCCGAGCTGGAATCGGCGCTCGCCGCCAACGCGGACCGCGTTGCTGCGCTCGAACGGGACCTCGAGAGCGCTGCCTCGCAGCAGTCGGAGGCCATCGCCAGGCTCGAAGCCGTCGAGCGCGAGCGCGCCGGCCTCCAAGCGACGCTCGACTCGACCGGCCAGGCGCTCGACGAGGAGCGCGCGAAGGCGCTCGCTGCCGCCGCGGAGGCGGAGGCGCGGCGCGCCGAGCTCGAGACAGCCTTGGCGCGCCGCGCAGAGCAAGCTGCGGGCGAGTCCGAGGCGTTGCGGTCGCGCATCGCCGCGCTCGAGCTCGAGGGCGCGCAGGCAGCAGCCCTCCTCGATCAGGAGCGGACCGCCGCCGGCGAGCTCGCCGCCGCGTTGGAACGCGAGAAGGCCGCCCGAGCGGAGGCCGAGTCGAAGCTCGACGAGCTGCGCCAGCTCTCCGAGTCGCTGCGGCGCGAGCGCGACGAGCGATCGCTCGCCCTGGAGTCGGCGCTCGGCTCTCTCGAGGCTCGCGGTCGCGAGCTTGACGCCGAGCGCGAAGCCAGCGCCGCGCTTCGGCGCGAGTTGGAGAAGGCGGCGAGCGAGTCGCAGTCGCTGCGCGCCGAGCTCGAACAGGCACGCGTCGAAGCTGTGGCCGAGCGCGACGGCCTGCGGAGGCGGCTCGAGCAAGCAGAGGGCGACTGTGATCTGGCGCTCTCGAAGCTCGAGCAGACGGCGCTCGCCCGCGATGAGGCCCAGGCCCGCGCCGAAGCCGCCGAGCAGGAGGTCCTCGCCGTGCGAAAGCAGCGCGAAGAACTCGCGGCGCTCGCCCGCACTATCGAGCAGCAGCGCGAGGATCTGGCTCGAAGCGCCGGCGCGAGCAACGGTGCCTCACCCGCGCAGGCGGAGCACGCAGCCGCGCTCGAGGCGGCCCGAAACCGAGTCGCGGAGCTCGAGCGCGAGCGCGCGCAGATCGCGGCGATGGCCTTCGAGTCGTCCTCGGCGCTCGAGCGCGCCCGCGCCGACCTCGCCCGAGCCAGCGCCGAGCGAGCTCAGGCAGCGCAGCAGGCGCAGGAGCTGGAGGCAGCGCTCGCGAGCGCTCGGGCCGATGCCGCGGCCCTGCGCGAGGAGGCCGACAGGTTGCGCGCCATCCTCGACGACAGGGCGCAGGGCTCGGCCACAGCGACCGGAGGGACCGAGGCGCTCGCGGCTGTCGTCGCCGAGCTTCCGGAGGCGGTCAGCACGCCGCCCGACGACTCGGGCGGAGAGAGCTGAGCGGCGGCACGCGAGCCGTGTGCCGCGTCACTTGTCCTTCGGGCCCTCGTAGGTGAGCTCGCAACGGAACGTGGCCTGGCCCGGATGGCGGGGGTCCGGTCCGGAATTGACGAGCCGGTAGCCTATCGGGCGATGCTTGCAGGCCTCGACGATCCCGTGGAGGACGCCCTCCATCGAGCCGTCTACCGAGGAGACGAAGTCCGGCGACGGATCGGGAATCTCGAAGAAGGTCTACCGCACCACCTGGTACGACATGTACGCGTGCGTCCACGCGTACTCCAAGGCGGCAGAGGCTCTCGGCGTCACGCTTCGCGAGATGGTGAAGCGGACCTCGAAGTACTGCCTCGTGAAGGATCTGGGCACGACCGCGCGTGTCTTCCTCACCGTGTTCGACCCCGTCCCGAAGACCATCCTCGCGCTGTGGCCGAAGATGGCGACCGGCTACATCAACTTCGGCCGCATCGAGATCGTCGAGAACGTGCTTGGCCGGTTTGATCGACCTCCCGGACAAAGCGGTCGTAGGCCCCGGGGCCGACCTGCTCGTCGATGTAGGCACGGATGTTCTTGATCGCTGTGCCTTTGTGCAGAAGGTTGGGCTTTGCTGTCGAGGCCATCGCACTCTCTCCGTTCGCCTCGGCGTCGATTATCCCCAGGATAAGTGCCTGTCATAAAAAGAGTCCAAGCCGGGCACGGCCGCGCGCCCGGCGAGGGCTCGGCGAGCCAGGCGGTCGCCAGCTCCCCAGGCATTCGTTCCTTCGGCGCTCGATGAACGGCCGAGCACCCTCGAGACCAGCGGCCCGAGCCGTGGCCCGGCACCCGGCCCTCGATGCGGGCCCTCACTAACTTGCCGATAGCGACTGGTGCCGCTTGCAGCGGCACGCGGGCGCCGCCGCAGCGCGGCAAGCGAGGGAGCACACGGATCCGAGGGACCGAAGAAGGACCCGGCCCGCCCGGCGGCGCCGCCTGCTCCTGCGGGCGATCGTCGCCTCGGCGCTGCTCGCCGCCGGCGCGCTGGCCGCGCTGACGGCCGTCGGCCTCGGCTGGTGGCGCCAAGGGGTGCGGCTGGCGCAGTCGCACCTCGCCTTCGAATCGGTCCACCGGGGCTGGAGCTTCCCTGCCCGCATCTACAGCGACCGCGTTCCGTTGACCGAGCCCGCCGAGCGGCTGATCGAGGAGGCGAAGGCGCGCGGCTACCGCGAGCGTTGTCCGCATCCGCGCGCAGGCGAGTACTGCGCCAAGAAGGGCGCGGTCGTGCCGCGCCGCGGCGACGAGCTCGAGCCACTGCTGCTCGGTTGGATTGTCGGGCCGGACGCGGAGATCCGCGAGCACCTGCCTCTCGACCAGGCGCCGCGCCACCTCATCGACGCCATCATCGCCGCCGAGGACCGCAGCTTCCGCGAGCACGCCGGGGTGGACTTCGTCGGCCTGGTCCGCGCTGCGCTCACCAACGCCCGCCGCGGCGGCTACCGGCAGGGCGCCAGCACGCTCTCAATGCAGGTAGTCCGGGCCTTCTCCGGCCAGCGCGAGCGCGCCCTGGCGCGCAAGCTGCGCGAGGCGACCATGGCGCTCGCCATCGACAGCTACCTCGGCAAGGACGGCGTGCTGCAGGCCTACCTCGACATCCCGTACCTCGGGCAACGCGGCGGCCTGTCCATCTGCGGCTTTCAGGCGGCCGCCCGCCACTACTTTGGAAAGGACGCCCGCGACCTCGACCTGGCCGAGGCCGCCACGCTCGCCGCCATCCTCCCCGCCCCCGGCCGCTTCGCCCCGGATCGCCACCCCCGCCTGGCGAAGCAGCGCCGCGACCGGGTCCTGCTCGCCATGGCCGAGCTGCAGGGCTACGACGTACGCGCCGCACTCGAGCGCCCGGTGAAGACCGTGCCGCCAGCTCGGCTCGAGGAGCGCCACTCGGCCTACCTCTCGGCGGTTCGCGCCTGGCTCTTCGAGCGGCTGCCCGAGCAGCAGCTCTACGGCACGGGGCTCGTCGTCACCGCCGGCGTCGACCTGCGCGCGCAGCGGGTGACCGAGGAGCTCTTCGCGGAGGCGACGCGCGAATTCGACCGGCACGTGACGCCGAGCAGCCAGCCGCTGCAGTCGGCCGGCGTGCTGCTTGATCCCGAGACCGGCCGGCTCCTCGCGCTCTGGGGCGGCACCGGGCTGACGGCGACCGGCTTCAACCGCGCGACGCAGGCCTTCCGCCAGGCAGGCAGCGCGTTCAAGCCCCTGGTCTACGCGCTCGCCTTCGGCCAGCCGCCGCGTGAGGACGGCAGCCCGCGCTTCACCGCCTCCTCGCTCGAGCCGAACGCGCCGCGCGTCTTTCACACCGAGCAGGGCGACTGGAGGCCGCGAAACGCGAGCCACGAGTACACGCCGACCGCCACCCTGGCCGACGGGCTCATCTGGTCGCGCAACATCGCCACCGCCTCGCTGCTCGAGGAGCTGGGCGGCCCGAGGGCGCTCATCGACTTCGCCCGCTCATTAGGCTTCTCGGCCGAGCGCTTCCCTGCCGAGATGGGCCTGGCGCTCGGGCAGGGCGAGGTGACGGTGCTGCAGATGGCGCAGCTCGCCGCGGCCATCGGCAACGGCGGATGGCGCGTCGAGGGCGCTCCGGTCGTCCGGGTGGTCGATTGGCGCGGGCGCGAGCTGGTCTCGCCGCCGGAGCGCGGCCCGCGGGTGATCTCGAGCACCGCCGCCGCGCTCACTCGCGAGCTGATGCGCCAGGTGATCGTCGCCGGGACCGGCGGCGCGGCGGCGCGCGGGCTCGACGGCGCGCCCGGGTATCACGGCCCGGCTATCGGCAAGACCGGCACGACCGACGAGGAGCGCGACGTCTGGTTCGTCGGGGCGACTCCCCGGCACGCCGCTGCGGTCTGGCTCGGCCGCGACGAGCCGGAGGGCCTCGGCCATTCGGCCTCGGAGCTGGCCGCTCCGCTCTGGGGCTGGTGGATGCGGCGGCTCGCCCGGCGGGCGCCTGCAGGCGGCTTCGCCGACGAGGTCGAGCTGACGCACCGCTGGATCTGCGCCTCGACCGGCAGGCTCGCCGGCGCCGCCTGCAGGCCGCTGCGAGCGCCATTCCTGCCCGGCACCGAGCCGAAGGCGCGCTGCGGGCAGCACCATCCCGAGCTTCACGAGGCCGAAAATCTCAACCTGGAAGCGCCGTCCCCTGGCCTCGAGCTGGCGCCGCCGGACGAAGGCTAAAGCCCCGGCACAGCTCGATGCGCGGCGCGCTCGCGCCAGTGGCCGCCGGATCTGCTAGAACGCCGCCCGACGGACGACTTCACCTGCCAGAGGGGGCCCGCCATGAGATCTCGCGCCGCGGCACTCGCGTCCGCCGCGCTCGGCATCGCTGTGTTCGCCACGCCTGCCTGCACCGAGGCGCCCGACCCTTCGACGCCTTGCGCTCCGGACTGCTCGGGGCGCGCCTGCGGCGACGACGGCTGCGGCGGGTCGTGCGGCGAGTGCGGGCCGGGAGAGCACTGCGCCTCGGGCGCATGCGCGAGCTGCTCCGACGAGGTGCGCAATGGCGAGGAGATGGACGTGGACTGCGGCGGCCCCTGCGCCCCGTGCGCCGATGGCTCGACCTGCTCGGCCGCGGCCGCGGCCGGGTGTGCCTCGGGCCGCTGCGAAGGCGGCCGCTGCCCGAGGATTGCACCTCGGGCCGCTGCGAAGACGGCCTCTGCGCGAGCTGCTCGGACGGCCGAAAGAGCGGCTCGGAGACCGACACCGACTGCGGCGGCCCCTGCGCCAAGGTCTGCGCGCGGTTCTGCTTCGATAAGTGCGTCCGCGACTCCGACTGTGTCGACGTCTACGGCTTCCTCTACCGCAGCGCAAAGTGCGTCAGAGGCCGCTGCATCTGCCAGTCGGACAGCGACTGCGTCAGCGGGAAGCGCTGGTATCTCGGCGGGTGCAGCACCTCGTGCGTCGGCCACCCGGGCATCTGCTCCCCCGAGCTGCCTGTCTGCAACCCGACGACCGGGTACTGCGAGTGCACCCCGACGAGCTGCGGGGGCGGCCGCTACTGCGAAGACGGGTTCTGCAAGTGCCACAACGACTCCGAGTGCTACGGCCACTCGGCGATAAACACCTGCTACGACGGCCAGTGCGGCTGCAGCGGCTCCTGCGCCTCGATCGGAATCTTCGCGAACACCACCCCGGTCTGCGAGCCTTTGCCACCGCTGGAGTGAGGCCGGTGCGTCCGGCCGCTGAACCGGGCGCCCGCGAGCTGGCGCGCCCTCACCGCAGCGCCCTGGCCCGCCGGGATAAGGTCGCGCAGCTTCTCGAAGGTCGGCGGCCGCCCGTTTCTGTGGGCATGCCGTCGACGAAGACCGCGTCCGAGAAGCCCCACTCCGCGACGGTATCTCGCTCGCTGGTATCGACCTCGCGGTATGCGACCCTATCGCCGAGCTCGAGCCCGGCGCGGCGCGCCCGCTCGGCGGCGGCGGCGCCGTCGAGCTCGCTCCGTCCGCGGCGCGCAAACCTTCTTCACGATCGGGACATCGGCGCTTCAACTCGCGGGCGGAAGCTCGGGGCAACAATCCGAACCGTTCCCCGAGAGGCGCCGATGTGCATGCCGATCACCGAGGCCAACAGCCCGCGCCGCCTGGCGCCACGACTGCTGGCTCACCTGCTCTACCCGTGGCTGCTCGCGTCAACCGGCGGGGCCGCCGCGGTTGCGCTGCCACCGGAATCGCTCTGGCGCACCGTCCGGCCAATCCATGTCCTGCGCTCCACGCGTGGACGGGACTGCTCGCCTCGATCGGCGGGTCGGTGCACTTGCTCGCGCACCGGCGCTGGCTGGCGACCGCGGCACGCGCCCTCCTCGGCAAGGCCCGAGCTCCCAACGGCTGGATCCTCGTCGCCCTGCTGACGCTCGCCTCCCTGATCCTCACGGTGAGCGGCCTGGCGCTCGGCGGGTTGGACAACCAAGTCGTCCCACGCGGCACGGGCTGGCGGCTGCTGCACGACGTCAGCTCCAAGCCCGCGACCGCTCTCGCCATCTGGCACGTCGTGCGCCACCGAAGGTGGTTTGCAGGGCGCTTGCGCAGGAGACTGTGGCCAGACGCGTCCTAGCGGCCCGCTTCTATCGCAGGCTGGTGCTCCGCGGTCTCTTCGCGCCCCGACAACCGCCGCCAGGCACCTAGTACAAAAGATCCTAAGTTCTTTCCGGGTACTAGCCGATTGGCTGGAACATCCAGCCAAACGAATCCACGGCGGTCTCGAATAGCTCGACGAGGCCCGCGCGGAAGGGAGTCTTTTCCCATCGCCCCGTGTGTGTGGGGAATTCGAGCTGGTAGTAATGCCTGCTGATCCTGCGGAAACGGGCGTGGGGAATCGATGTCTCAGCGGGGCCCGATTCGATCACAAGAAGCGAACCGTGTATCCGCACGTGCAGGTGATGCAGGCCGTCTCGTTGGCGAAGTTGGT
>JBMNNX010000249.1:0-9884 GCA_050942745.1 Myxococcales bacterium | reverse complement strand
CCTCAAGAGCCCGCGCCGCGGGGCGGTCATCGCCGCGGCCTCGGGAGCCGAGCGCGAGATAACCCCGGGGCGCATCGCCCGCGCCCTCGAGATAACCCCTCCCGTCCGCCACGCCGAGCACG
Source organism: Myxococcales bacterium (assembly GCA_050942745.1). Lineage (GTDB taxonomy): Bacteria > Myxococcota > Myxococcia > Myxococcales > UBA5297 > UBA10939. The sequence goes on along the minus strand of JBMNNX010000249.1, from coordinate 9,762 downwards.
GGCTCATCGGCAGCTCGCCTTCGCTCAAGAAGGTGCTCAAGGTCCTCGAGGCGGTCGCCCGCTCGAACGCCACCGTGCTGATTCGCGGCGAGTCGGGCACCGGCAAGGAGCTGCTCGCCGAGGCCATCCACAACCACAGCCCTCGCCGCGCCATGCCGCTCGTCCAGGTCAACTGCGCGGCGATGGTCGAGGATCTGCTGCTCTCCGAGCTGTTCGGCCACGAGAAGGGCGCCTTCACCGGCGCGGTGCGCGAGCGCAAGGGCCGCTTCGAGCTCGCCGAGGGCGGGACCATCTTCCTCGACGAGATCGGCGACATCAGCCCGAAGGCGCAGGTCGCGCTGCTGCGGGTGCTGCAGGAGCGCGAGTTCGAGCGCGTCGGCGGCACGCGGACCCTGAGGGTGGACGTCCGGGTGATCTGCGCGACGAACCGCGACCTCGAGGCGATGATCGCCGACGGCCGCTTCCGCCAGGACCTCTATTACCGGCTCAAGGGCGTCATGCTCGAGCTGCCGCCGCTTCGCGCCCGGCTCGAGGATCTCGCCGAGCTCGCCGATCACTTCCTCGCGCGCGTCGCCCGCGAGCGCCACGAGGAGAAGAAGGTCCTCTCGCCTGAAGCGCTCGAGATCCTCCGGGCCCATAGCTGGCCGGGCAACATCCGCGAGCTCGAGAACGTCATCTCCTCGGCCTCCATCTTCGCCAGCGGCCGGGTGATCACGCCCGAGGCCTTCGAGCACATCAACGAGCTGGCCGCGCTGCTCGACGAGCGCGCCGCCTCACCGCGGGCGGCCCCGCCGCAGGCCCCGGCCGCAGCCGCCGCGCCCGGTGCGCTCGACTACTTCGAGATCGCCCGCCAGCGGGGGCTGTCACTCAAGGACCTGCGGCAGGAGATAGAGACGCAGTGCATCCTCAAGGCGCTGGGCGAGGCCCGGGGCAACATCAGCGAAGCTGCCCGGCTGCTCCAGATGAAGCGCTCGCGGCTGTCGCAGATCGTCAACGCCGACCCGGTGCTGCGGGCGGCGGCCAAGGGGTGAGAGGCGCGTTAGGTATCAGGCTTGCAAGGTATGCAGGAGCACAAACGGAGAAGGTCATGATTCGCCGACTTCTTACCACCCTCCTCCCCGCCCTCGCCCTGGGCGCCTGCGGGATGCCCGACGACGGCGAATGGCCCGTCGACGAGCAGGGTCAGGTCGCCCAAGCCGTCGAGATCAGTGCAGGATTCGCCGTCTCGCCGGGCGGGGGCAAGGCCTACATACCGCAGGCCGACGACACGGGCGTCGTCGCCGCGCCCACCCCTGCCAACGTTCCCGTCCTGTTCATGTCGACCGGCGGCGCCAGCAGCCCCGGCGGCGCCGTCTCCTCGACCCAGGACCCCATCCCCGCGAAGAACCGGCGCGACTCCTTCGATTCGAAGTCGAAGGTCAAGTAGCGCCCGAGCTTGACCCGTCCCGGCGGTGTTACCCGGCTAACGCCGCCGGCCTCGTGCGCGGAAGGGTGAGGCGAAACCGAGCGCCCCCTTCTCCCTGTCCCAGCTCCTCCAATCGCCCACCGTGCTCCTGGGCGATGCGCAGCGCGATGGCCAACCCCAGGCCCGTGCCGCCCTCCTTGGTCGTGAAGTACGGCTCGAAGATCCCCGCGCGTTCTTCCGGGCGCACGCCCGGCCCCTCGTCCTGCACCTCGAGCGCCGCCTGAGCCTCGCCCACGGCGAGCGCCCGCACGCGGATGCAGCCGCCTTGCGGCATGGCCTGCTCGGCGTTGGTCACCAGGTTGATGAGCACCTGGGTGACCTGATCGCGATCAGCCTGCACGAGCAGCCCCGGCTCGAGCTCGCGCTCGATGCGGATACCCCCGAGCGGCGACGAGTAGAGCGAGAGGACCGTCGAGGCCAGCTCGGCGAGATCGACCTCGGCGAGCTGGGGCTTGGGTAGCCGGGCGAACCTGGAGAACTCGTCCACGATGCGCCTCAGGCGCTCGACCTCCTCGAGCACCGCGCGCGAGGACTCGAGGAAGATCTCGTCGAAGTCCGGGCGGCGCGCCCGGTGCGCGGCGAGCAACGTCTCGATGGACATGCGGATAGGGGTGAGCGGGTTCTTGATCTCGTGAGCGAGCCGGCGCGCGACCCCTTGCCAGGCCGCCACCCTCTCGGCCATGGCGGCGCGCTCGGTGGTGCTCTGGAGGTCGCGGCTCATCGCGTTGAAGGCCTCGACCATCTCGGCGATCTCGCCCGAGGCGCGCACCTGGACCTGGTGGCCGAGCTCGCCGCCGGCGATGGCCCGCGCGCCGCGGGCGAGTGCGCCGACAGGCCGCGCGATGCGCCCGGCGAGCGCGAGCCCGAGCGCCATGGCGATGCCGAGCAGCCCGGCCCACAGGATCGCCGCGCCGCGCACGATGCGCGCCTTCGCGGCGTGGATCCCTGCCCCCGAGACCTCGACCTGCACCGCGCCGATGCGCCCGCTGCCCTCGCCGATGGAGACCGCGCGCGTCCGGGGAAGCGCCGCGTGCCCGGTGCGGGCGAGCTCGCGCTCGCTGTCGAAGACGCTCACCTCGACCCCGGTCAGCTCCGAGAGCCGGCGCGCCCAGGCCTCGCCGACGATGCGCCCGCCGAGGATGTAGATGCGCGAGCTGCCGTAGTCCACGGGCCGGGCCGCGAGGATGGCAAGCGCGGGGGCGATTCCTGTGGGCGCGCGCACCTCGATGCGCGAAGGGGCCGAGCGTTGGGGCCGGGCGCTGGCGAGCTCGAGCGCGGCAGGGTCGGGATCGCCGGCGCGGGCAGGGAGGTGGCCGGAGGTGAGGATGCGCCCTTCGGAGTCGAGGATCTCGAGCGCGTCGAGGCCTGCGAGCACCATCAGGCGCTCGCCCGCCGGGACGAGCTCGGCGCGATCGAGGTGGCCGGTGTGTACCGAGCGGGCGATGTCCTCGACAGCCGGGTCCATCGCCAGATCGCGCACGGCCCGCTGGACCTGGGCCTCGAGCTCTCCGAGCGCGGCGCGCGCCGAGCGCTCGGCACCGTCGAGGCGCCCATCGAGCTCCCGGTCGAAGGCGCTCTGTACTTCCTGGAGCGCCCAGGGCATGGCGACCACGAAAGGCAGGGTCGAGACCGCGGTGAGGAGGACGAGCTGGTAGCGCAGCCGCATGGCCTCACGAAGATACTTGCGCCAGGCGCGCCGCGCGAACGTTCGACCCGGCTCTCAGGCGAGCGCAGGCCCGCCGGCGTCTGCGCCGGGGGCGGGCTCGAGCGGCTTTCCGCGCAGCTCCTCGGCCCTGGCGCGCAGATAGGCGTCGAGCCCATCGATGTCGCGCTGGAAGGTGCGCGCGATGAGCAGGTAGACGATTCCCGTCGGGATCCAGAAGGCGACGCTGACCGCCATCGCCTCGGCGTAGCCGAGCGAGGTGATGAGCACCCCGCCGATGAACGGGCCTATCCCCTTGCCCACGCTGTCGGTCAGGTTGAAAACGGCGAACGTCGAGCCGCGCCGCTCGGGCGGGTTGACGTTCATCAGCACCGCCTTGACGTTGGGGCTCGGGTAGGTGACCACCGCCCCGGCGATGAAGCCCACGATCGCGGGAAGCGGGAAGCTGCTCCAGCCCGGATCGGCCGGGAACTCGAGGCCAAGCAGGAGGAACCAGGGGATGGTGCCTACGAGGATGGCGGTGCCGACCGAGATGGGGACCAGCTTCGGGCCGCGCTTGTAGAGCCACTCGCCGATGAAACCGCCGAACAGGCCTCCCAGCGTCGCGCCGATGCCGAAGACCAGCGTCAGCGTGGTCGCGATGCTCACCGGGAAGCCCTTCTGCGTGCGGTAGAAGTCGATGAGGAAGAACGGCAGCACGCCCCAGGGGATGCAGCCCGGGATTCCCTGCAGGAAGCTGAGCAGGTTCGTGCGATTGGTGAAGATGTGCCCGAGGTCCGCGAGCGTGATGCGCTTGGCGTACTCGCCGCCCGAGTCGATGAGGTCCTTGAGCGAGTCCTCGCACTGGCCGCGCTTCGGCTCGCGGGCGACCGCGAGGAACAGCGGGACAAGGACGAAGTTGGGCGCGGCGATGAGCAAGAACGGCAAGCGCCAGCCGTAGTCCTCGACCAGGAAGCCCGCGAGCGTCTGGCCCAGGACCTGCCCTATCGCCCAGGCCACGCCGATCCAGGCGTTGGCGACCGGGCGGTGCTCGGGCCGGAAGTAGTCGCCGAGCATCGAGAAGGTGAGCGGGAAGATGCCGCCGACCCCGATGCCGGTCAGAACCCGCAGGACCAGGAGCTGCTCGTAGGTCCGGGTGAAGTACTCGAAGCCGGTCAGCAGGCAGGGAATCTCGCCGACGAGGACGACGACGGCGAAGAGCACCTTGCGCGAGTACTTGTCGGTGAGGAACCCGAACAGCAGGCTGATGAGCGCGCCCAGCACGAAGAAGGCGGAGCCCAGCAGGCCGATCTTCTCGCGATCGACGCCGTACTCCTGGACGACGTCCTCGATCACCGGGTTGATGATGTTCTGGTCGGCGAAGAGGAAGACCGAAGTGATGACGAGCAACCCGAGGGTCAGCACGTCGCGCTTGCTCATCCCTTTCATCGGCTCACCTCTCGCGGGCCAATCTCGGCCTCGACATACCGGACGCCTGCCCTCTCGCCAATCGCGCGCGGCGTCCCGTTCACCGAGATCAGCGTGCCCGGCTTGCCCTCGGCCAGGCCGATGACGACCCGGCCGCGCGCTCGCAGCCCGTCGCGCACGCGGACGGCGAGCCCGTCGGCGCTTCGCAAGACCTCGACCGCGTCTCCGACGCCGCCGAGCAGGTGGCACGTCGTCCCGACCACCTCGTCGGCCGCGCCTAGGGACGAGATCTTGAAGAGTCGGCACCCGCGCGCGGGCACCGAGGCCGAAAGCCCGTCGCGCGCGCCGATGAGCTCGCCCGCGAGCTGGTCGAAGGCGACCTCGCCCTTCAGCTCGTCCGGAGCGAGCGCGACCGTCTGCTCCCGCTCACCGAGGTTGACGAGGAGCAGGAAGCGGTGGCGGCCGTGCTCGAGGCAGACGCGGTAGAGATCGCCGATGGGCGTCACCTCGGTCCGCTCGGGCGTCACCATCGGGAAGCCGCGCAGCAGGAGCTGCTTCTCGTCGCCGTAGGCCGCCGGGTCGTCGGAGAAGAGCAGGATGCCCGACAGCAGGTAGTTGACGACGAAGAGCGTCTGCGCCTCGCGCTCGGTCAGCTTGCTCTTCGTGCGCCGCAGGATGAAGACGTCCGGATCGTTGGCGAACAGGCGCCGGTGCAGGTGCGCGCGGTTGATGGTGTTGGTCAGCGACGAGCGGGTCGAGACGCGCTCGCCGTAGTCGAGCAGCGAGAGGAACCGGTCCTCCCAGTACGGGCTGACGTCGGGGCCTATCCGGCAGTACTCGACGCGCCCGGCCGCGCTCGCGAGCGGCACGCCGCAGGCGAGCAGCGCCTTGTCGCCGACCGCCTCGCGCAGCAGGTCGAGCGCGTCGGCCATCCGCTCGCCGCGGGTCTGCTCCTTCGTCGGCACCATCGCCGCGGCGTAGAGGAAGTCGGCCTTGATGAGGTCGTAGCCCCACTCGCCGGCCATCGCCGCGACCGCGTCGCGCACGTAGCCGCGGGCGGCCGGCCGCGACAGGTCGAGCGCGTAGTAGGTGCCCGACCAGTTCGGGTTCCAGCCCGCCGAGACCGGGATGCCGTGCTCGTCGCGCAGCAGCCAGTCGGGATGGTCGCGGAAGACCCGCGAGCGCTTCTCGCAGACGAACGGCGCGAGCCACAGGCCCGCTCGGAACCCGCGTCCGTGGATCTCGTCGGCGAGCGCCTTCATACCGTGCGGGAACTTCGCGGAGGGCAGCAGCCAGTCGCCCACCGCGGGCGCGTAGCCGTCGTCGATCTGGAAGTAGTCGCCGGGCCGGCCGACTCCAGCGAACCTGTCGAGGCTCTGCCGAATCAGGCGCTCGTCGATGTTCGTGTAGTGGAGGTACCAGCTCGTCCACCCGAAGGCCTTCTCGCCCTCGACCGGCCGCGGCGCGATCCCGGCGGCCTCGAGCCAGCCGTCGGCCGCCGTATCGAGGCTGGGGCTGCGGGCCACGTGCAGGCCGAGTAGAGGAAACGGCTCGCCGGCGACGCGCCTGCCGGCGCAGTCCTTCTCCGCCTCTATCGCGCCGGTCTGCAGGTCGAGCCGCAGCAAGGTGAAGCCCGAGTCCTCGGTCGTCGAGCCGACGAAGACAAACCCGCCGCGCAGCCGCAGGTGCGTAAGCGACCAGCTATGAAAGACGCCGCGGCCGGTTCCGTAGCGCGTGAACCCCGCGTCGCCGAGCGGCCGCAGAAACCAGAGCAGAGGGCTCGGAGGCTTGAGCGCTCCCGCACGGTCGAGCTCGCGCGTCAGGCTCCACGACTGCCAGCCGTTCGAGAGCGCCGAAAGCACCTCGCGGTGCAGCTCGGGGGAGAGCCGCAGCTCCACCTTCGCCTCGAGCAGCTCGAGCGGGGTCGACGGGTACAGCGTCACCGCGAGCTGCAGCCTGTCCTCCTCAAAGATCAGGCGGGTTTCGAGCGTGAGATCCGGCAGGTCGGCGCGCGGCTCGAACGGGAGCACGACCAGCCTGGCCTCGCCGCCGACCCGATAGCGCACGTACCCGGACAGCGTCCCGAAAGAGGTCGGCACGACGACTGGGCCCACGGGTGGCACGCGCATGTCGGGCATCGCAAGACCTCCGGGAAGCCGGCGCCGGGGGCGCCAGAGCGAAGAGGATTTGAAGCGTCGGAAAGCTATCACGAGAGAGTTGTGAGTCGTGAGTTGTGAGTCGTGAGTCGAAAGGCGACGGCTACGCGGCTCGCACTGTCCGCAGGTCGTCAAGACTCGCGCGCGCGAGTAGGCGGCGGGCACCCTCATACGACGGGCTTTCGAGGTAAGCTGCGTCGCCGACAGCGCCGGGCTCGCGCGGAACAACCGGGCACCGGCGTCGGATTCGCACTCCCCGACCCTCGCTTGAAGGAGACCAACCATGGCGCGCGCCTCGATTCGACTGTTCGCGCTCGTTCTCGGCGCTGCTGTCTTCGTCCCCGCTGTCGCAGGCGCGGACGAGAAGAAGGAGGCCGACGCTATCCTCGGCCGCTGGATCACCGCCAAGGACGCCTCGAACGTCGAGATCAGCCGCTGCGGCGAGAAGTACTGCGGCAAGATCGTCTCGCTCAAGGACCCGACCTACGGCAAAGGCGATCCGGAGGAAGGCAAGCCGCTGCGCGACCGCGAAAACCCGGACGACAAGCTCAAGACGCGCCCGCTCATCGGCCTGCCGCTGCTCGAGGGCTTCACCTACGAGGGCGACGGAACCTGGGAAGACGGCACCATCTACGACCCGGAGAACGGCAAGACCTACAAGTGCATCATCAAGATCGCCGACGGGGGCAAGACGCTCAAAGTGCGCGGCTTCATCGGGATCTCGCTCATCGGGCGCACCACGGTCTGGAAGCGCGTCGAGGCGCCGGAAAAGAAGTAGCCACAGCGCCCGACTCGGAAGCAACGCCCGAAGGCCGGATCGGCAGACCGTTGTTTTCGACGGTCGAAAAGAACGGCGTCGAAGGAGCCGCCCGCTTGAGTTGTCGTTTTCTGGGCAAATCGCGCCAGGGCCGCAAAGCGGCCCCTCTGAGCGAGGCAGGCCGTCAGGCTTGCTTTAGTACCTGCGGCCACCTCGAACGGCTCCAAGGGCGCTTCTCGGCCTCCAGGTGGCCGATCGGCCTCGCGAACAGCACGTTTTGGGCGTCGGCGCGACGGCGGCCGCGCGGCCAGCGTCGCTCGCGAGGAGACCTCGACTGACCGAGCTCATCGAGTTCCTGCTCAAAGGGTTGTTCATCGGGCTCATCGTCGGCGTGCCCATCGGCCCGGTGGGCGTGCTCTGCCTGCAGCGAACGGTCTCGAACGGCGCCCGCATCGGTCTCGCGAGCGGCCTCGGCGCCTCGATGAGCAACGCTCTCTACGGAGCGGTCGCCGCGTTCGGAGTCCACTTCGTCGCCTCCTTCTTGAGCGAGCACCACCGCGCGCTCGAGATCTTCGGCGGCCTGGTCGTCGCCGGCTTTGGCGCGCGGTTGCTCTTCGAGAAGCCGCCGGCTGCTCCCGAGAGCGCCGAGCCCCAAGGCGGCCTCTCCGCGTTCTGGACCGCGTTCGTGCTCTCGATGCTCACCCCCTCGAGCCTGTTTTTCCTGCTCGCCGCCGTGGCCGCCGCCGGCGTGGGACGTCCCTCCGCCCACCCCATCCACGCCGCGCTGCTCGTTGCAGGGCTCTTCGCCGGCTCGGTGAGCTGGTGGCTCGCCATCTCCGCCTCCGGCCGCTACTTGCGGCGGCGGCTCGCCTCGCGGCTCCGGATGCTCGAAGGCGCCGCCGGGGCGGCGATGATCGCCGCGGGCCTCGGCGTCGCCGTCGCCCGGCTGCTCGAGTGAGGCCTGCTCAGCCGCTTGCATCGTCCGGTTCTCGACGAATGGCGCCGCGCGTGCTTTCCTGCCGGCCGCGATGCGCACAACCTGCCGGCGCTGCCTGCGACCGACCGACTCCTGTTTCTGCGACGGCCTTCCTCGGGTCTCGACGCGGACCCGCGTGGTGCTGCTCCAGCATCCTCGCGAAGCGCGCCTCGCCATCTGCAGCGCGCGGCTGACGCACCTCGCGCTTTCAGAGTCGGAACTCCACCGCGGAATCCGCTTCGCCGACCACGATCGGGTGCGCGCGCTGACGTCGAAGCCAGGCGCGTACCTGCTCTACCCGGGCGAAAGCGCGCTCGCCGCCGAGTCGCTCGCCGCCTCTCCCCCGAGCCACCTCTTGGTCATCGACGGCACCTGGAAGCAGGCCGAGAAGATGCTGCGCGAGAACCCGCACCTCGCCGCGCTTCCCCGCGTGTCGATTTCGGGAGTCGCGAGCGGCTACGCCGGGCTGAGGCGCGAGCCGGGCCCGGACCGCCTCTCGACGCTCGAGGCGGTGGCCAGCGCGCTCGAAGCCTTCGAGGGCGATCCGGCCCGCTTCGCGCCGATGCGCGCCGCCTTCCGCCGCATGGTCGAACACCAGCTCGCCTGCGCGAAGGGCGAGCGGCGCAACCCGCGGCACCGCATGCGCGCGGCGGCCTAGCTCCATTGGCGCACGGGGAGGTTGTGAGCTTCCCTCCGCCGCTTCCTGCCAGAGGGCGCGGGCCGGGACGAGAGGCTGCCCGTCGCTGGCCGCGCAAATGAGCAGGCGTCGCGCGCGCTCGGCTGTGGTCCCTCTACCTAAGGAGGGCGCAGGCCGACGCACTCCACGGCGAGCGCGCTCGCCGGCAGTCGGTGCCTGTCCGAAGCCTCGTGCCGTCAGGTCGTCGCCGGACGCCCTCCGACCTACAACCGCCTACTCATTCGCCAAAGCCCGCAGACCGAGACCAGGGCAACTCCGCGAGAGCGGCGCGGCCGGCGAACGCCCCGCGACCTTGCGCGAGTGGGCTGCCGCGCGTGTCGAAGCGCCCGGGTCGCGGTGAATCTTGGCGCCGCCGCCAAGTGGATCTCAGGCTCGCCGGCGCCGAAGGTTTGGCGCCGGAGTGCGGCTGCGGCGGCCGTTTTCGACGCCGAAGTGGCCTGGAAGGCCCCTGGCTGGCCCGTGGAGCGATTCTGGGCCTTCAGGCTTGTTTCAATACGGCCGGGCACTCGAGAGATGTAGAGCGACACTGATATTGACCCCCTTGCGACAGCAAGACTGCCCCCCTCCGGGCCCGAAGACAGGAGGCCGTTGGATGGAGCGAGAGGTGGGAGTAGTGGCACCCCGGAGTCAGGAGGTGCCAA
>JBMNNX010000017.1:0-43014 GCA_050942745.1 Myxococcales bacterium | reverse complement strand
CGCGGCGGGCGTCAAGGTGAGCCGGCGAGCCTCGAGCGCGGCCTGCGCGAGCGCTCGGGCCGCTGCCTGCGCGCGCATCGCCTCGTACTTCGCCAGCTCGACACGCCGGCGCTGGGCGCTCTCTTCTCGCGCCGCGCGCTTGCGGCCGGCGACGAGCGCCTCGACCTCGTCGGCGAGGTCGCGCGCGAGCGTTGCGTTGACCGAGTCGGGCGCGAGCGCGACGAAGCGCCGGTAGAAGTGGGCCGCCCGCTCGAGCTCGCCGAGCTTGCGGTGGCACTGGCCGATGTTGAAGAGCAGCGCGGGCTGCGGGTCGAGCTCGTAGGCGCGGTGGTAGTCGAGGAGCGCCTGCTCGAACAGGCCGAGGTCGTAGGCGCGCTGCGCGCTGCCGACCACGGCCCGGGCGGCGTCGGGCCCGCTGTCGCCGGCCGCCGGGGCAGCGAACGCCACCGCGAGAGCGACGAGAGCGGCTCGGGAGAAGAGGAGCGCGGGGACCGGCAGGCGCGCTCGGCGCGATCGGAGCCCTGGCGGGCGCGGCGGCTCGCGGCCAAAGCGCGAGGCTTCGCGCGCCTGGGAGCGCACTTCGCCAGGCTCGAGCCCCTCGACCAGCGCGAGCCCCTCGACAGGCCCGGGTGGAGCGGGGTCGACGAGAATCGGCGTCTCTTCGCTCGGGCTGTCAGCGAGCGTACGGATCGATGACGCCATCGCGGGTCACCCTCTCGAGCGGCCGGGGTTGTTGGGGCGGCAGCGCGACTTCGAGCCCGACGTCCTCGTCAAGCCGCACCGTGCGCTCGATGGGCCGGTGGCCGTCGAGCTCGAGGCGCACCGTCACCTCGCGCCGCTCCCTTCGCATCGACGCCGACAGCGGGGTCGTCCCCAACCGCTGCCCGGTGTCGAGGCGCAGCACCGTCGCCCCGGGCGGCAGCGAGGAGATCTGCAAGGTCACCTGCGCCGGCTCGCCCGCGAGCAGCCGCGGCGCCCAGGCGCCCCAGCTCACCGTGAGCGCCAGGGCGAGCGCCGCGAGCGCCCAGAGCGGCCCGTTGCGCACCGGCGCGCGCCGCACCGGCCACTCGCAATACGGCGCGAGCCCGTGCGCGAGCTCGGCCATCGACTCCGGGCGGTCCTCGGGCCGCTTCTCGAGGCAGCGCATCACGAGGGACCGCAGGCGCCGCGGGATGTGCTCGCCGCCCGCCGAGACGCGGCCAAGCGGCGGCGGCCTCTCGGTCATCAGCAGCGCCGAGAGCTGCCCGAAGGTCTGGGCCTCGAACGGCAGGTGCCCGGAGAGCATCTGATAGAGCACCACGCCCGCCGAATAGATGTCGGCGCGGTGATCGACCGGCAACCCGATCGCCTGCTCTGGAGCCATGTAGGACGGCGTGCCGACGATGGCGCCGGCCATCGTCTGGGCCGCCGGCGAGGGACCGAGCGGAGCGAGCAGCTTGGCGACCCCGAAGTCGAGCACCTTGACGAAGTCGCGCCCGAGCCGCTCGGTGACGAAGACGTTGTCGGGCTTGAGGTCGCGGTGGACCACCCCAAGCCGGTGGGCGGCGTCGAGCGCCTCGCAGATCTGGCGGGCGATGGTGCAGGCGCGCTGCACCGAGAGCGGCTCGCCCCGCAGCAGCGCGCCCAGGCTCTTGCCCTCGAGCAGCTCCATCACGCAGCAGGCCAGGCCCGCCTCGGGCTCCTCGACGAAATCGAAGATCTCGACGATGTGCTCGTGGTCGATCTCGTTGACCGCCCGCGCCTCCTGGAAGAAGCGGGTGACCAGCTCCCGGCACCTCGCGTGTTCGGGGCGCATCACCTTGAGTGCCACCTGGCGGCCGAGCAGGGTGTGGCGGGCGAGAAAGACCTGGCCCATCGAGCCCTCGCCGAGCAGCCTTATCGGCTCGTACGGGCCGAACCGCCGGGAGGCCCAGGCCTTCGAGAGACTCTCGGGCGCCAGCGGGAGGGTCTTCGCCAGCTCGCCGGGCGCGCTCGACTCCTGCTCCACCGCGCCCGCCTCGGCGGGCTCTGCGCGTCTCTGGTTCACTCTCATCGCCGCCCGCCGCCTCGCCCCCTCGACCCCGAATCCGGCCCCGCGGCTGCAATCGCCAGCCGGTTCAGCTCGTACTTAAGCACCTGGCGGACGCACGCCCAGCCGACCAAAAGCCGGGCGCGACGGCGCTCGGGAAGCCGTAGGCCGCCCGAGCGGGCGCCCGAAGCGGCGCTACGGGAGTTGAAAAAGATTCAGCTTGATTTGAGTCGAGACTCGGCTAGCTTGTGCCGCCATGGAAAAAGCTTTACCCGCCGTTCAAGCGGATTGGCGCGAGCGCAAGTTCGAGCGCAACCGCACCGACATCCTCGAGGCCGCCGCGCGGGCCTTCGCCAACAAGGGCCTGAGCGGGGCGACGATGCAGGACATCGCCGCCGAGGCCGGATACACCGTCCCGACTCTGTACAGCTACTTCAAGAGCAGGGACGACATCGTCCAGGGCCTGATGCTGATGATGCACCGCGAGCTCATCTCGACCTTCGAGGAGCCGCCGGCCAGCGGGCTCTCCTTCGCTCAGAACCTCGAGCTGCTGATGCGCCGGGCGCTCGAGCTCGCCGACCGCAGGCGGGCGACGCTGCTGATGATGCTCGGGCTCGAAAGGCACCCGGTGTCGCGCGACGAGAAGGGCTGCACCGCGTTCGACCAGCTCCAGCGGACGGTCGAGAGGTGGATCGAGCAGGCTTCTGGCGGGCAGCTCGGCGGCCGCACGACTGAGGAGGCGACGCTGTGCATGCTCGGCATCTGGCACTCGTACTTCGCCTCCTGGCTGCTGCGCGGCTGTGAGGCGCGGCTGGCCGACAGCACGACGACGGTCGTCGATCTGATCCTTCACGGGATCTGCGGCAGGGGAGTAGAGCGGTAGCACAAGGCCGCGCGCCTTGGGCGCCGCGGGGACGCAACTTTGCGGCGGATCTCCCGCCGTTGCGGAGAAGAACGAAGATGAATCCCACGAATGGTTTGGTCGCCGCCGCGGCGCTCGCCTCGGCCGCCCTGCTGGCCTCGGGTTGTTCGGGCAGGTCCGAAGCTGCCCGCGACCACGTCGCCGAGTCGCTGCCGGTCCGCAGCGTGGCCGTCGCGCCGGTGGGCACGGGCGACGTGGTGGAGAGTATCGAGCTCATCGGCGAGCTGCAGGGGATCGAAGAGGTCCGTATCTTCGCCCAGGTGCCCGACCGCATCCGCAACCTCGCGGTCGACGAGGGCGACAAGGTCAAGGCGGGCGACCTGCTCGCCACCATTTGGAGCGACCTGCAGACCGAGGCGGTCAACCAGGCCGAGGCCGCGCTCGAGGCCGCGCTCGCCAACCGCGACGCGGTCAAGGACAACCTGGCCCGCATGCGCACGCTGCGCGAGGGCAGCTCCATCGCCCAGTCGCAGCTCGATGGGGTCGAGGCCCAGTTCCGCGCCGCCGAGGCGCAGGTGCGCCAGGCGAGCGCGATGGTCGCGACTGCCTCGGCCCAGCGCTCGCGCACCCTGGTGCGCAGCCCCATCGCCGGTGTCGTCACCCAGCTGACGCTGCGCGAGGGCGACATGGCCGGCCCGGGCGTGCCGATCATGACGATCGTGCGGCCCGACAGGGTCAAGGCGGTGCTGCGGGTGCCCGAGCGCGACTTCCTGCACGTCGAGCAGGGCATGCCGGTGCGCCTGTCGCCGCTCGCGCGCCCCGACCGGGTCGTCGAGGGCAAGGTGACGATCAAGGGCCCGGTGGTCGATCGCATGACCCGCACCGGGCTCGTCGAGGTGCACCTCGACAACAAGGACGGCAAGCTCGTCGCCGGCAGCTCCGTGCGCGCCATCATCGAGACCGGCCGCAGGCCCAACGTCATACTCGTGCCCGCCGAGGCGGTCATCTTCACCATCGAGACCGACCGGACCGGCCGCGCTATCGTCTTCGTCGCCGAAGGCGAGCGGGCCCTGCGCCGCGAGGTGCGCATCGGCGCGCGCCAGGAGGATCAGCTCGAGATCGTCGAAGGCCTCAAGCCCGGCGACGGCCTCATCGTCCGCGGGGCCCATTTCCTGCGCGACAACAACCCGATCAAGATCGCGGCGGCGACGGAGAAGGCCCAATGAATCTCTCCGAGCTGTCGGTACGCCGCCCGGTCACCGGGGTGATGGTCTTTCTGTGCCTGACCATCCTCGGCCTGTTCACCTTCTCGCGGCTGAAGCTGGACATGCTGCCGGACATCGAGTTCCCGATCGTCGCGGTGATCACCCAGTACCCGGGGGCCGGCCCCGAGTCGATCGAGCGGCTGGTCACCGAGCCCATCGAGGAGGCGATGGCCTCGGTCGAGAACGTCGAGGACGTCTTCTCCGAGTCGAACCAGAACATCTCGATGGTGATGGTCAAGTTCGGCTGGGGCACCGACATGGACCAGGCCGAGCAGGACGTGCGCAAGAACCTGGAGATCTTCGCGCTCGACCGGCTGCCCGACGACGTGCCCCGCCCTCTCACCTTCGCCTTCGACCCCTCGATGCAGCCGGTCGTCTTCCTGTCGGTGCGCGCGCCGGGCAACTCGCAGGTGGTGCGCAAGCTGGCCGAGGACGAAGTGGAGCCCTACCTGTCGCGCATCCCCGGGGTCGCCTCCGCCGACGTGCTCGGCGGCACCGAGCGCGAGATCCAGGTGCGGCTGCGCCCCGAGTGGCTCGAGGCCTATAAGATCCCCGTCCAGCAGGTAGTCGGGGCGCTGCGCGGGGCCAACGTGATGATCCCCGGCGGCAACCTCTCGCAGGGCCGCCAGGAGCTCAACCTCTCGACGAGCGCCGAGTTCACCAGCGTCCAGCAGGTGCGCGAGGTGATGGTCGGCCAGGCCGGCGGCCGCCCGGTCTACCTGCGCGACGTCGCCGACGTGCTCGACACCTTCGAGGAGCAGGTGACGATGGTGCGCGCCAACGACGTCGAGGCGGTGATGATCGCGGTGCGCAAGCAGTCCGACGCCAACACCGTGCAGGTCGCCAACCGCGTGCTCGCCGAGATCGACAAGCTGCAGGAGCAGCTACCCGAGGGCACGGCGGTCACCCCGCTGTTCGACCAGGCCGAGCCCATCGAGCTGTCGATAGCCAACCTGTCGAGCAGCGCGATGCTGGCCATCTTCATCACCGCGGCGATCCTCCTCGCCTTCCTGCGCAGCTGGCGCACCAGCTCCATCGTGCTGGTGAGCATCCCGCTGTCGCTGCTGGCGACCTTCGCGGTGATGGACTTCAGCTCAGTCACCCTGAACATCATCTCGATGGCCGGCCTGGCGCTGGCGGTCGGCATGCTCGTCGACAACTCCATCGTCGTGCTCGAGAACATCTTCGGCCACCTCGAGCGCGGCGAGGACCGCAAGACGGCGGCCATCAAGGGGACGACCGAGGTGGCGATGCCGATCACCGCCTCGACGCTGACCACGGTGGTGGTCTTCGCCCCCATCCTCTTCGTGCCGGGCATCGCGGGACAGATATTCAAGGACATGAGCCTGACCATCGTCATCTCGCTGACCGCCTCGCTCCTCGTCGCGCTCACGCTGGTGCCGCTGCTCGCCAGCCTGATGGTCAACCACAAGCGCAACTGGTTCGAGCGGGCGATCGCCTTCCTCACCTTCTGGGTGGACCCGCTCGCCGACCTCTACGCGCGCATCCTGCGGGTCTGCCTGCGCAACAAGGGCAAGGTGCTGCTCGGGGCGGTGCTCGTCTTCGCCGGCGCCATCGCGCTGATTCCGATAATCGGCATCGACTTCATGCCCAAGACCGACGCGGGCCAGATCAGCGTCACGATCAAGGCTGCCCCCGGCACCTCGCTGTGGACGACCGACGAGATCTTCCGCGAGGTCGAGAACATCGTGAAGCAGGAGGTGCCCGAGGCGCAGGTGGTCACCGCGCAGTTCGGCGCGGGCGAGGGCCTGGCGGCGCTCTCCGGTCAGAGCTCGTACTCAGGCTCGGTGCGCGTGCGGCTGCCGTCGCGGCGCCAGCGCGAGCGTTCGCAGTTCGAAATCGAGGCGGTCCTGCGCGAGCGCTTCGAGGAGATCCCCGGCGCCGAGATCCGCGTGGTGTCCCAAGGGATGAGCTCCGACGGTGACGTCGCGGTGAAGATCTTCACCGACGACCTCGACCAGCTCGCCGAGTACGGCAGCCTCCTCAAGTCGAAGCTGGAGACGGTCGAGGGCGCCGCCGACATCACCTTCTCGCGCGAGCAGGGCCGGCCCGAGCTGAAAATCGAGCTCGACCGCGACCAGATCAAGCTGCTCGGCATGGCGCCGGCCGAGGTCGCGACGACCATCTCGACATACTTCCTGGGCACGACGGCGACGATGTATCGGGAGGACGGCGACGAGTACGACGTTCTGGTGCGCGCCCCGCGCGATGTTCGCGAGGATCTGGCCCGCCTGCGCGCGCTGCCGGTGGTCACCCCTCGCGGTGTGGTCCCGCTGGAGACGGTGGCGAAGATCGATTCCTCGCTGGGGCCCACCGCGGTGAGCCGCGAGAACAAGCGGCGCCGGGGCACCGTCAACGTCACCGCCGACAACGTCGCCCTGGGCACGCTCATCGAGCGGGTCGAGAAGGCCGTCGACGAGCTGGGCCCGGTCGAGGGGGTGAGCACGATGATCGCCGGCAGCGCCGAGGACTTGCAGGAGAGCTTCCAGGGGCTGTTCTGGGCGCTGCTTGTCGCGGTGGTGCTCGTCTACATAGTGATGGCCAGCCAGTTCGAGTCGCTGCTCGAGCCGTTCGTCATCATCCTGGCGGTGCCGCTGGCCTTCTCCGGGGCCATCTTCGCCCTGGGCTTGACGGGCACGACGCTGCAGGTGACCGCGTTGATCGGCATGGTGCTTCTGGCCGGAGTGGTGGTCAACAACGGCATCGTGCTCATCGACGTGGTCAAGAACCGGCGCTACGAGGGCGCCGACCTCGTCGAGGCGACCATGGAGGCTGGGCGCAGCCGCCTGCGCCCCATCCTGATGACGACCTTGACGACCATCTTCGGGATGGTGCCGCTGGCCTTCGAGTGGGGCGACGGCTCCGAGCTGTGGGCGCCGATGGCCCGCGCGGTCATCGGCGGCATGATGCTGTCTACGGCCCTCACCCTGATCGTCGTGCCCAACCTCTACGTCACGCTCGCCGGCTACGCCGACAGGCGCAAGGCGCGCAAGCTGGCGCGTCTGCAGACCGAAGCGGCCGCCGAGATCGAGCCCGAAGGCTCGGGCGCATAGGCGCATCGCTCTGAGGCGCGAAGAGGGCCCCGCCGCCGGAGATCGGCGGACGGGGCCTTCGTCTGTTCACGGCCGCGCTCCTCGCCGTGGGCGGGGGCCAATGGCCAGCCGCCTGACCAGTGCCGACGCGCTTTTCTCGGCGGGCGACACAGCCCGAGCCGCGCCGGCTCTGGCGCCGATGAAGCGCGAGCGCGAGCGAGGGCGATCGGAGTCCGTCGATCCAGGGCGCGAAGGCCGCGCCGCCGCTCGCAGGCGCCCCTCGCTGATCGATGGCGCGCTCTCACCAGACGATCGCGCGACAAGCCTTTCGCCGCCGGCTTGCCTCCAAGCCGGATGCGACGGGGCAAGACCGCAGGCAGCTTGAGAGCCGGAAAACTTCCTCGCATGAAGGGACAGCCGGGCCAGGCGGGTGCGCCGGCCGTCACGCTCCAAAATCTTACCTCGAGCTTCCTGCGTTGCCCGTCGCCCCCTGAGCCCGTACACTGTTCATATGTTGCCACAGGCAATCCGATCACTGAGAGGTGTGTCCTCCGCGGGCGGAAGGGCGGCGATGGGCGCTCGCGCCGGGGTCTGTGTCGCTGGCGTGAGGCATCGGAATGGCTTCACGCTGGTCGAGGTCCTGATAGTAATCGCGATCCTTGGCATCCTGACCGCGTTGGCCGGTACGGCGATGTACCAGTGGAAGCGACGCGCCTCGGGGCGCAGCGTAGCCGTCGAGCTGCATTCGGCGCTCGACCGCGCGCGGCAGACCGCCTTCGATCGCGGCGATGTCTGGTTGATCGTCTATCCGACGCTGGGCAGGGGAGAAGACGCGGGGGCGGGGGCCTATTTCATATTCGACGACCCCAACCTCGAGTTCGGGCTCAGCGACACGCCCTCGGGCAGAGCCCGCTATTCCACGTTCGATCCGAAAGACCGGACGACGATGAATTCCAGCGCAGGCCTCGGCCGGCTCCTCCAGGAGGTTTACCTCGACGACGACACCTCGCGGACCATGCGCTTCGCTGATCTCGCCCAGACCGCCAAGAGCCTGCCCCCTCCGTTCGACGCGCTCGTCGACTCCGGCTGCAGCTTCTGCAGCGGCAATCCAGCGCGCGGCGCTATCGTCTTCAGCAGTGATGGCAGCGCGCGCTTCGTCGACGGCGACGGCAAGCCCACGGCCGCGCGCAGCGCCGCGTTGGGTCTGTTCGACAAGAGCATCGGCAGGCAAAACGTCTTCTACGGAATCGCCGCTCCGACTGGCTTCTTGATGATGCGCCGCAACTGATTGGCCCCAGCGCAGAGGGATTTCGCAATGCGCTTATCGATTGTGTCGCGAAGGAGAGCGTGCCGTCCCGCCCGCGGCGTGACGATGCTCGAGGGACTCATCGCCGGCGGGGTCTTCGTCATTGGGATCGTTGGGGTTCTCAATGCGCTGATCATGGCCGCGGGGCAAAACGCGAACGCGCTCAAGGCCGTGCGCGCGTCGGCGATCGCCTCGCAGATTCGCTCCAGCCTCATCAACATCGGCTACGACCAGCTCGTCACCTCCCCCAACGTCCTCACGCAGGCCTGCTCGAGCGACGTCGAGGTCCTGGCGCTCGCCGGAGGGCTGGAGACGATTGACGCCGATGAGGCCGAGGGGCGCGAGGCCGCCTGTGTCATCGACCTGGATGCGGTTGACGCGCCCGCCGCCGACTACGTCGTCGTCCAGCCCGGCTATTCCGAGGAGGATCGCAGGACCTTCCGACGCATCCTCGTCGTCTTCAAGTATGAGCGCGAAGCGACGGAGACGACCGATTACTCGATCGGAGTCGTCGTCACCTGGCGCGCCGGGGGCTTCGTCAGATCCGTGAACGAATTCGTCTTCATTCCCGATCCCGACAGCAACGAATCGGGCATCGAAGTCTAGGAAGCGCCCATGTCCAGACGACTTCCTACACGCTCCCGCGGGTTTACGCTCACCGAGATCACTGTCGGCATCGCGATCACCGGCATCGTCCTCATGGGGATCACGGGCGCAACCATCCTGACCTCCACGGCGATGGAGTCCGAGTTCGACATCCGCCGGCCCGCCGATGACGTGCGCATCGGCATGGGCTACCTCGAGCGCGTCACCCGGCTCGCCGGATACGGGGTCGATCCGAGGAACGCATTCGACTTTTCGACCACCGGGATCGACACAAAGGACAACTACGCCGAGGGCGACTTCCTCACCGACGACCTCGCTTTCCGCTATCGCGACCCGGCCTACCTGCGGCGAGGAAAGCTCGATTCCACGGGCGCGACGCTCACGCTCGACGACGAGCAGACCTTGGGCATCGCTCTTCCGAAGGGGCAGGCGTTGATCCTCATCTGCCCCGGCGCCGAAGACTTCTACGTCGCGCGGCTGAGCGACGAGGCGGCGGCGAACGCCACCTCGGCCGATCTCGTCGCGTATGACACGCCGTTCTCCGACGTGGTGCCCGGGTGCTTGAAAAATGTGACCGGAACCCAGGCCGCGTACGTAACGCTGCTTCACGACATTCGTCTGCGAGTCATGCCCCTCGGCGGCGTGCCCTATCTCGTCGTTCTCTACGGGTTTGGCGACCCGGCGAACACGAGGTACGCGCCGGTGCTGCGCAACGTGAGAGATTTCCAGGTCGCATACGAAATGAACCGGCCGCCCCCGAACTTGGGCGTCAATGCTCCGGACATGAGCTCGGGCAACGACAACTGGATTCTTGGGGACCACGCCGAAGACCCGCTCCCCAATCCCGCGGCGGATGCGCCCTCTTACGACACCGAGTACATGGACTCGGTGCGCTTTTCCGCCCATCCGGCGAACATTCGTGGCCTGCGCATCTCGATAAGCGTCTACGGGGACCACAACCCGGAGGCTGCCAGGCGCTCTTCGTTCTATGCAGCCGAGAACTCGACTGCCGTCGCCAGGCCGAACCGCTTCAACCTGACCGTGGGCACTGCCGTGCGGTTGCCGAACATGGCATCGAGGACGTTCTTCGTCCCGCCGCTGCAGCAGCCAGGCACCGACGACGACTCCAACCGATGGGGAGGCTAGGTCATGAGAGGCCTCACCTTGCAAAGGCGCCGCGGTTCGGGCAACGCGCTTGTGGTGAGCGTGGTCTCGGTGGCGGTCCTGCTCCTGCTGGCCACCGCGGTTATCAGGGCGACCGGAACCAGCAACGAGATGGCGCGGGCCAAGGTCGCCGCCGACCGCACGCAAGCCTGCGCCGAAGCGGCGCGCCGCATCCTGCTGTCGCGGCTCGCCTCGCACGGGGTCCAGGTCACCTCGCTGCAGCTTGCCCAAGCTCTTCCGGATTCAGCCGACCCTGCGAGCCGAACCCAGGTGCTCACCGGACACTACGTGGATGAGCCGGGCGCGGCGGTCGCGCCGGAGGCGACGGTCGTGGCGATTTCGGCGGCCTCGATGGCCTCTTCGCGCAAGCAGGTGCGCGACCTGGCCAACGCGCTTCCCGCTTCGCCGGTGCTCGGCGGCCAGTATTACCGGGTCGTCGTTAAGTGCCGACAATCGGATCGGCGCGAGGCCGAGCTGGAATTCGTGTTCCGACACGGAATCTAGGAGCGCGCGCAATGCGTAGAGGGTGAAGGGCGCAGGGGGCGAGAGGTTGGCTGCGAACTACACGAGCCGAACGGGCGGTGTTCCATGAAGCGAACGATTCTTGCTGGACTGGTTCTCCTCCTCCCGCTGGTTGCGACAGGCGCTTGGGCGGCAAGCCCCGACGACGCGGCGTGCTGCGTGCAGTCGACCTCTTGGCTCGATGCGCAGATCAACCCGGCGACCGGCGGCGACGAGCGCTTCTTCACCGTCTCGGGCGTCGTTCCCAACGTGGTTTTCACCCTCGACGCGTCCGGCTCGATGGATTGGTACCCCAACGGCGGAACGCCCGGCGACTGCACCAGCAATAACGAATGCCACACCTGCAACGACGGCTGCGGGTGCTTTGGGGAGACGGGCTACGACCCCGAGACCGAATACCTCCCCGAGATCGCGAGCTTTGACTCCACCTCGGGACACACCCGCCTCGACGGCCAGGACGAGCGCAAGGGCTGGTTCCTCTCCAACACGGTCTATCAGCTCAAGACCGGCACCGGCTACGGCATCTATGACTCGGACGACCCCAAAGATCCCAACAGCGAAACCTGGGAAGGGGCATCGCGCGGCGAGGCCATCACCTCGGCTTGCATGTTCGAGCCCGACACCGAAGTCGTCTGCTCGGACGACAGCGACTGCGGCGCGCAAGAGTCATGTCGGGCCGTTAAACGCTGCTTCGACCGCAACGACGCCTACCGCCAGACAACCAAGTATTGCAGCAACGACAACCAATGCGGCGTGGGCGGCGACTGCAAGAACTTCCGCTGCCATGTCCCCGATGCCGATGAGGACACGGGGCGGTCGTGCTCGCGCAACAACGACTGCAAGTCAGGCGAGAACTGCATCACGGTGGGGCACTGCTTCAAAAAGGTGCTCGAGCTCAGCACGGCTTGTAAGACGTGCCTGGAGACCGAGGGCTATTTCCACGACAGGGCCGAGCCCTCGAAGAGCCGGGCCGTCGGCAACTTCCTGAATGCCTACGCCCCGCGCTTCATCATGGTCCGCCGGGTGATCAAGGAGGTGCTCGCCAGCTCGAAGCCGATTCGCCTCGCCGGCGTGCGCTTCTACAACGGCTCGCCCGGGCGCTTTCAGTCGTTCTCCCCGGACTGCGACGAGGTGTCGGGCCTCGCCAACCCCACGACCTGGGACACGCACCGCAATGCTTTCGCCCAGGCGGTCGAGCGGAACGTCAGGCCCTCGGGTGGCACTCCGCTGATGCGCAGCTTCCTGCTCTCGGGGTTCATGTTCGGCGGACCGTACGCGAACGCCAGGTTCGTGGATTTGTTCGGCTCCAACTGGAGAAAGGACGCTGACGTCGGAAACGACGCCGTCTCCGAGAATGGGTTCAAGGAGCAAGAGCCGGTCTGTGAGGGTTGCAGCGCCTTCAACGCCATCGTCTTGCTGACCGACGGCGTCGGAAACTCCAAGGAACACGGCCTGAAGGATCGACTTGCGGAGCTTCCGTGTCCCGGGTGTCAGGCCTCGAGCCTCGACGAGGTCGCCCGCGCGTTCTACACCGGCAACCTGAGCAACTCGAACTCGAACCCAAGGCACGTGTCGACCTATACGATCGGATTCGGTCTCAACCGCGAGGAGCCCACTGTCCTCAAAGCTGCCCTCGTGCTCGAGAACGCGGCGCTCGTCGGCGGTGGGCTCGCGTTGAGCGCGAGCAACGGCGCCGAGCTGGCGAAGGCCTTCCAAACCATCTTCGACGACATCGCCAAGCGCTCGAGCGCCTTCGCCTCCAGCTCGGTCTCCTCGATGCAGACCGGCACCGAACAGCTCACGGCGCTGATGCCACGGATGATGCCCGCCCGCGACAGGCCGTGGACGGGGCGGCTATATCGCTTCGGGCTCTACAACGAGTTCGTCGAAGGCGGCACGACCGATCCGACCAAGCTGCATCCGCAGCGGTCCTCGAGTGACCCCATCCCCTCGATCTTCATCGTGGACAAGCACAACAACATCGTCGAGGAGGACTCCTCCTCGGGTAAGTTCAAGCGGCGGGCATCGGGCGATGAAGCCGAAGAGTACTGGGAGGCCAACGAGAAGCTCGTCGAGCTCGGCCACAAGAATCGCAAGATCTTCACCGTCATCGATTGCAGCGGGGCGGGCTGCGAGAAAGACGGCCTGTTCACCGAGGACGACCAGGTCATCGAGTTCTCGGACAGCAACCTCGACAAGCTCATCGATTACCTCGGGATTCGGGGCGTCAGCGGCTTCTGCCCGACGCAGACGGGCACGGGCGACCTGCTTACCTTCCTGAAGCTGCCTTCGGTGGGCGTGGCGGCCAGCGCGGTCAACGTCACCTGGCCGCCCAACCCGGGGCCAGGCGATTACGAGAAGCTGTGCGCCCGGCTGCTCATCAACTATGTGCGCGGCCAGGACCTCGCGGGCGAGGTCGATTCGACCCGCAAGGCCACGCGTCGCGAGGTGCTCGGCGACATATTCCATTCGTCGCCGACCATCGTCGAGCCGCCCGCGGAGCCTTGGCTTTGTGATTTGGGGTTGAGCAACCAATGCCTGCGGACGCTCTACAGCAAGCACCTGGCGACGACGCCAACTCCGCAGGCCAGCGCGAAGCCGGGCCCCAACTGCGACGGCACGGGGAGCGTCGATCGCACGCCGTACGAGCAGTTCGCCTGGGAGCAGGGCACGCGAAAGAAGCTCGCTCTCGTAGGGGCCAACGACGGCATGCTGCACGCGTTCGTCGCGGGCGAGCCCACCGTCACGTGCGAGGGCAACGAGCGGATCGTGACCTTCAACGAGGGGAGCGGCCAGGAGGCGTGGGCCTTCATCCCTCCCGATCTGCTGCCCAGGCTTAAGGACTTGGTCTACGGGCACACGTACCTGGTGGACGGCGACGTGATGGTGCGCGACATCTGGGCCGACGACGACTTCGACGGGGTCAAGGAGCCGGGCGAATTCCACACGGTCGCCGTCGTTGCCGAGGGCCGGGGTGGCACACACTACTTCGCGCTCGACTTGACCGAGGACTACACGAGCAAGTCGGACCGAACCGGCTTCTTCCGTTGGATCTTCCCGCAGCCTTGCTCCGCGGAGGCCGCGCGGTTCGGCAAGACCCTGCTGGCGCTGGCCCCGCGGCCTCCGCCCATCGGCCCGGTGCTGTTGGAGGTCGATGCAGGGGCAAACAACAAGGTGATGCGCTACAGCAAGCCAACCGAGGAGCGGTGGGTCGCGATGCTGTCGGGCGGTTGGAGTCCCAACGGCGAGAAGGGGCGCGGCATCTACATGGTGGACGTCTGGCGCGGCAAGCTCGACGCGCGCGGGGAGAAGGACAACCTCGTGTGGAAGTTGGAGCAGCCGGCCAACAACCCGAGCCTCGACGATCAGCAAAGCCCGACGCAGCATTTGACCCAAAGCATCGTCGCCCCGGTCTCGATGGTCGATTACGGCTCGAACACAAGCCCCCAGCTCGACGGGTTCTTCGATACTGGCGTGGTCGGTGACACGCGCGGCCAGATTTGGGTCGCGCGCTTCTATGCGCCGGGAAAAGTGGGCAGCGACGGCCTCGTCACCAATTGGGCGGCCGGGCGCGCTTTCGCCCAGGATGACAGCACCCTTTCTGCCGCCGACGACGAGGATGCGACCGGCCAGAGCATCGTCAACGTGAACCCCTTCTTCTCGCTCGCCTCGGTCGGGTTGCAGCTCGACAACAACGCGCTGCGGGTGTTCTTGGGCACGGGCAATCGCTATTCGCTGCTCGACCCCGATGGCGGGTATTGCCGCTTCGACAACCCGCTCGCCTGCGCGAAGTACGGCTGTGACGTCGCCGCTACCTATTCGGTGAGTCGTTGGGCGACCGACCTCTCGCTCGATGCGGAATGGGAAGACAAGGAGTTTGTCCAGGGCGGCTTCGCCTCTACAACGGCGAGCGGCGCGCCGCAGGCCTGCGGAACGGTCACCGCCGCGATCTCGTCGCACACGCTCAGTTGCCCGAAGAGCGAGGGAACAGTCGAGTTCATCGACATGCCGCAGACGCGGGTCCGCTGCGAGCTGAGCGGCGGTACCTCCCCCGCGTACCGGTGCGTTCGGACCGATCCGATTAGACCTTTCTACGGAGACGAGAATCCGAACTTCATGGCCGCCTCCAGCGGCCTCGGCAAGAACCGCTTCTACGGAATATGGGCCTACGGCGGGGACCGCATCTTCGACGAGACGAAGACAAGCACCGGCGAAAATCACAAGACCGCCGCCGAGTTCGACGCGGCGCGCCTCACCGACAGGAAGGCGGCCAATTCGAACGGAGACCTGGTCGATGTCACGTGCTCGGCCGCCGTCACGCTCCCGGCCTCCTGCACCACGGCCACCACGCCGGCGCCGAAGGACAGCAGAGGGTGGTTCTTCGAGTACGACAAGCTGAGCGAGAAGACCGCCGGTGGCGGGGCCCTGCTCTCGAGCTGCGTGATGTGGAACTCTGCCAGCCCGGACAGGACGGAGAACACGGCCAATTCCTGCACAGCCGCCGGCGCGGCGGCGCGCTTGTACCAGGCCGACTACGTCACCGGCGCCGCCGAATGCGCCGAGGGGATGCGAAGGTATGACGCGAACGGCGCCTACGTCGGCAGCGCGCGATACGTCGAGCGCGCGGTGATCTCGCCCCCACCCGAGCCGGCGACCGTTGTCGCCATCTCCAAGACCGACCGCAAGGTCAAGATCAGCAACCTCACGCTCGAGCCCGGCAGCAACGTGCAGGAGACCTCGGTCTCGATCACCACCGACACGCTGCAGTCGGTCTACGAGCTGCCCGTCTCACGCTCCCTGCACTACTGCCGGCATCACGGCGCCGACAGGTGCGCGGTGTCGCTGCCCTAGGAGCGCCGAGCGGGTTTTCGGTTTGGACATCGGGCCGACCTGCCGAAGGTCGGCCCGATGTCTTTGCGACGGCGCGAACAGGCCAAAGCCGTGACCTCGGAGATGCGGCCGTCCGAGTGCGGTGGTTCGCGTCGGGCGTGTCGGCCGCCTGGCGCTGATCGACGGGTCGAGGACCCGCGAGCGGGACAGCACCGAGGCGACGCCTCCCACCGACTCCGCGGCGCCGAGGCTCACGGTGATCTCCTCCTTGGTCGCCCGCATCTCGAGCGCGCGGTGGACGAGGAAGCGATGAAGCCGTCGCAGCGCAAGGTGCTGGCGATGGCCAGCGCGGTGAGCTCTCTTGCCTCGACATCGAGCACGCTTTCGCCAGCCGCGGCTTCGCGCAGACGCTGGAAGGGGCTCACCGTCGAGGGGCTTTGGGCCGACGGCCCGCGCACGAGGTCTTGCAACCGGTCATGGCGCCTTGGGCAGTCCCCGGCGGGCAGGAAGCTCTCCTCTCGCCGAGGCCGGCGGGCGGACGCCGAGC
This sequence comes from Myxococcales bacterium, assembly GCA_050942745.1. Taxonomy (GTDB): domain Bacteria; phylum Myxococcota; class Myxococcia; order Myxococcales; family UBA5297; genus UBA10939. The sequence goes on along the minus strand of JBMNNX010000017.1, from coordinate 26,851 downwards.
AATGGCCCCGCGCGCCCGGCGGACGGTGTACTTGGTTCTGCCCGCCACATTGCCGCTCGTCCCAGGCCGAGTCCCCTCGCCGGGCAAGAGCGCTCCTGATTCCGCGAGCGAATACTCGAGAGGATGGGCGGACTCAGGTTTCTCTTCGGCGTCCACGACTGGGGCCTTGGCCACGCGACACGCGACCTCGTGCTCATCCGTGCGCTGCTGAAGGCCGGTCACGAGGTGACCGTGCTCTCGGCCAGCCGGGCAATGCGCTTGTTGCGCTCCGAGCTCGGGCAGGAGTGCGACTACGTCGAGCTGCCCGACATCCCCAAGCCGCTGAGCCGCTACCCGGCGCTGTTCTACGTGAAGATGAGCCTGTCGATGCCGCTCGTCTTCGCCACCTGGCGGCGCGAGCAGAAGCTCGTCCGCAGCCTGTGCGCCCAGCGCCGCTTCGACCGCATCGTCTCCGACACCCGCTTCGGGGTCTTTCACCCGGAGATCCCCAGCTACTTCCTGGTCCACTCACTGCGCCAAATCATCCCCGGTCGCCCGCGCGGCCTGGAGACGATGGTCGAGCGCCACCAGCACAAGATGTTCTCGGTGGTGCGCAAGGTCCTCATCCCCGACGAGGAGGAGAACGGGCTCGCCGGCGATCTGTGCCACAACCTCGCGCTCGACTGGTCAGACAGGCTCGCCTACATCGGCGTGCTCTCGAGCGTGCGGCGCCAGTCCTGCGAGCAGGACATCGACTACTTCATCACCGTCTCGGGCGCCGAGCCGCAGCGCACCTTCTTCGAGAAGGTCGTGCTCGAGCAGGCGCCCAGGTTGCGCGGTCGAGTCGTCGTCACCCTGGGCAGGCCCGAGCGCGTACCGAGCTCCGTGCGGGTCGGGCGCGTCTCGGTGCACACCTACATGAATCGGGAGCAGCAGGAGGAGATGCTCAACCGCGCGCGCCTGGTGGTCAGCCGCTCGGGCTACACCACGTTGATGGAGCTCGCAGAGCTCGGCAGGCGGGCGCTGTTCGTCCCGACCGTCGGCCAGAGCGAGCAGGAGTACCTGGGCGCCCACCACGAGCGTCAGGGCGCGATGCACACGGTCGTGCAGTCGAAGGTCGATCTCGCCCGCGACGTGGTCGCCGCCGAGGCCTATCGCGGTCCGCCGAAGGTCGCGGGGACCAGTACTTCGGTCGAGCGTTTCCTCTCCATCGTCTGCGGCGACGGGGCGTAGATGGTCGGCGTCGGCAGCGATGCCTTTCTTCTCATCGAACGTCTGCGCGCGGGGCGGGTTTCGGAGCGCCGGCTGTTCGTGCTGGCGGTCTAGGTTGTTCGGATTCGCTGCGACTCGGCGTGATTCCGCACGGAGGCGAATTGCCACGCGCCCCTACCGGCCCTCGACGATTCGCTTGGATTCCGGGCGAAGCGCGGGCTGCGCATTGAAGGGGCTCGCGCTGACCGCCGTTGGGCTCGAGGTCACGGCCGGTCAACGCCGGCAGCAAGCTCCCAACCAGCAGATCCATCGGCGTGCCGGCACATCCGGTTAAGGGACGGCAAGGACCGGGCTGGCCGCGGCGAGCCCTCGACTCCGGCCTCGCTAGCTTGGCCTACGCTCGGGCCGAGCGGAGTTGGCCGAAGGCCACAGCCGGCCAAAGGACCGGTCTCAAGCTCGCGCTAACCGAAGGCGGTTCAACGTCACGACCAGCCAAGCACCTGATAGCGAGCTCAGGGCGAGGCCCGATACTCGCGGCGCACGGCGAGGGCCGCTCCACCGCAGGCCAGCCAGGTCGAGCCCATCCACAGCACGCGCACGACGAGCAGCAGCACCAGCGCCTGGTCGCGCGGAAAGCCACACGCGAGCATGGCGCCGAGCGAGGTGGCCTCGATGACCCCGAGCTGCGTAGAGATCGGGCCCAGCAGGAGGGTGACCGCCAGGCCGAAGAAGTACACGGTGACGGCCGCCTCGAACGTGAAGTCGGCGATGCCTACCGCGCGCGCGACCACGAAGTACACCAGCGCGATGAGGAGCAGGTAGGAGACCGACAGCAGAGCTCCGGCGAGCAGAGGGACGGGGGCGATCAACATGCGGATGCCCTTGAGCAGGGCGACGAGCCCCTCGCCGAGCTTGCGGAAGCGTACGCCGCGCGTGACGAGGCGCTCGCCCTGCTGCCGGGCACGTCGGGAGCAGAGCAGCGCAGAGGTCCAGACGAACGAGACCGCGAAGAAGGCCCCGATGGCCGGGCGCAGCCAGGGCCAGCCGGGGATGCCGAGGACGAGCAGCGTCGTCAGGGTGACCGCGCCTTCGAGCATCAGCGACGCGGTCGTCGCCGCCGCCGAGGTCGCAAAGCGCGTCCCCTGCAGCTTCTGGAGCAACCAGTTCTGCGAGAACTCGCCGATGGGCAGCGAGTTGGCCATCTCGCCTATCGCGTAGACGCTGACGAGCTGGCCCGGCCGCGTATCGATGCCGAGCGCGCAGAGCAGCAGGTAGATCTGCACGCCCTTGAGCAGCAGGTAGCCGACCGCGAGCGCGAAGACCACAAACACGTCGCCGACCGAGAGCGCCTTCAGGCCCGCGGCCACCATGTCGAGGTTGGCGAGGCTCAGCACGAAGGCGAGCAGGGCGAGGCTGAGGATGGTGGGGATGAAGAGCTTGGGGGCGCCCAAAGCCCGGATGATCTCCGCTGGCTTCACGCGCTCCTTCCCCGGCCGCTCACATCGGCCCGTCCGGAGGCGCCGCCCCGGGCGATGCGCGCTGCGCGAAGCTCTCTATCGCGCTGGGCAGCCGCAGCGCATAGCGGACCGGCAGCCGGTGGTCGGCGAGATGGGCCTTGGCGTCGTAGGCGCGGTTGAACTGCCAGAGCATGCGCACGAAGTTCGTCTGCCCGCGCGCCACCAGCCGGGCGGCGGCGCCTGCGGTCGCCTTGAGGGCGTTGAAGCCGAGGTGCTTGTGGGCGAGCACCTGCTGCGTGCGCAGGAGCTCCTCGTAGAAGCGCTCGAGCGGCAGGCGGGTGCGGGTCACCGCGTGCTGGATGTCGAAGAGCCGGTAGTCGCGCGTGATGAAGCGGTCGGGCGAGGTGCGGAAGATCTCGGTTCCCGGGTACGGGGTGGCGACGCTGACGTGGACGATCTCCGGGACCGACTTTGCCCACTCGCGCAGGGCGCGAAAGCGCGCCTCGTCCCACTCCGGGCCGGCGATGACGTTGACGGCCACCGCGATGCCCAGCCTGCGGGCGACCTCGAGCGCTTCGAAGGTGCGATCGACGCTGACGCGCTTGCGAAACTGCTCGAGCCCCTGCGCGTCGAGCGCCTCGATGCCCAGGAACAGGTACTTCAGGCCGAGGCGGCGCCAGTACTCGAAGACCTCGCGGTTGCGCACCAGCACGTCCGCGCGGGTCTCGACGTAGTAGCTCTTCTTGATGCCGCGCCGCTCGATCTGCTGGCCGACGCGCATCCCGTGGTCGGCGTCGAGGAAGGCGAGGTCGTCAACAACGAAGATCCCCGGCTCGCGGATGAGCGCGAGCTCCTCGCCGATGCGCTCCGGGTCGCGCTTGCGGTAGGTGCGCCCGTAGAAGGTCCAGGCGCTGCAGAACGAGCAGTCGTAGGGGCAGCCGCGGGTGAGCTCGATCGAGGCCGCGGGGTCGAGCGTGCCGATGAAGTAGCGGCGCCGGCGCCGGGCGAGCTCGCGGGCGGGGACGAGCGCGTCGAGATCGCGCACCAGCGCAGGCTTCGGGCCCCGGCCCTCGAGCGTGACGACGCCGGCGAGCCGGTGCAGCGCCTTTCGGTCGCTGCGCAAAGCCTCGAGCAGCCGGGGCGCGGTCTCCTCGCCCTCGCCGGTGATCACGCAGTCGATCGCCCCGCGCGCGTGCTCGAGCAGCTCCTCGGCGATGAACGAGGCGCCGTGGCCGCCCACGGCGACGAACAGCTCGGGCCAGGCCGTGCGCAGCTCGACCGCCAGATCGATGACCTCGGGCACGTTGGCCAGGTAGTTCAGGCTCAGCAGCGCGGCGTCGGGCTCGAACGAGCGCGCCGCGGCGCGCAGGTCGCGGTAGCTCTCGACCTGCAGGTCTACGAGGCGCACCTCGTGGCCCTCGCGGCAAAGCGCGGCGGCCACCAGCTCGAGCCCGAGCGGCTCGAGCCGCAGGAACACCCGCGAGTGCAGCAGTCGGCTCGGGTGGATGCAGAGAACCTTCATCGCCCGTCACGCCCTCTCGATCGGCTCGCCCGGCGCGCGCGCGCTCCCGAGCTCCTTCCGCTGTCGTCCGGTCAGCTCCGAGCGAAGCGGCCTTCCCGAGCCGCTTCGGTGAGCCCAGGGGAGGCGACCTGCGCGAGCCTCGGAGCCGGGGATTCGCGGCTTCGCCCCCGCCTCCGACCTCGAGACGCGAGGCGCGGCGCCATCGCCTGCGACCTCGCCCTCGCGAACGTCTGCTCGGAAGCCCAAAGGAGCTCTCGCGCTCCTGTCGTTCGCGCGCCGGCCGGGACAGGGGCAGTCCGCGCGCGGAGGAGGTCAGAGGCCCCCTTCAGAGGGCGCGCTCTGGGCCTCGGGCGCGCCGATGCGGTAGCGCTCGAGCTTGTTGTAGAGCGAGCGGCGGCTGATGCCGAGCTGCTTAGCGGTGCGGTTCTTGTTGCCGCCGTTGGCCTCGAGGGTGCGCATGATCATCTCCCGCTCGACCTCCTTGATGCGGGTGCCGACCGGGATGCGCAGCTCGTTGCGCGCCGACGCCGGGAAGGCGGGCAGCAGGTCCGGCTGGACCAGCGCGCCTGGCGAGCGGGCCACGGCGCGCTCGATGGCCACCTTCAGCTCGCGCACGTTGCCCGGCCACGGGTGGCGCGAGAGCTGATCGAGCGCCTCGGGCGAGAGGCCGACCTCGCGGCCCTGTGCGCGGGAGGCGCAGGAGGCGAAGTGGCGCGCGAGCGGGGCGATGTCGGCGGGCCGCTCGCGCAGCGCCGGCACGTGCAGCATGTGGGGCTCGAGCCTGCGCCACAGGGACTCGATGAGCCGCCCCGAGGCGAGCAGCGAGCCGGGCTCGCAGCTCGTCGCCGCGATGAGCCGCACCTGTCCGGAGAGCTGCTGCCCGTCGCCGGTGCGCGTCCACGTCCCGGTCTCGAGGGCGTTCGACAGCTCGCGCTGGCTCACCGGGTCGAGCAGCTCGATGTCGTCGATGAAGAGCGCGCCGCCGCGAGCCTGCTCGAGCCGCCCCTGGCGCGCGGGCGCGCCGAGCAGCTCGCTGGCGACCATCTCGGCGGGCAGGGCTGCCGCGTGCAGCCGCACCAGCGGCGCGGGCGACTCGCGCGAGCGCTCGTGCAGCCACCCCGCGCACCATTCCTTGCCCGCGCCCGGCTCGCCCCACAGCAGCAGGTGCGTGTCGAGGGGCGCCAGCGCCGCCAGCGACTCGAGCAGCCGCGTCATCGACTCGGAGACGAGCGCGCCCTGATCGGCCTTCGGCAGCGGGGGCGTTGCGAAGAGGTTCTGCAGCCGGTCCTTGAGCACCTGCGGATCGAGCGGCTTGGTGAAGTAGTCGCTCGCGCCCGCCCGCAGCGCCTCGATGGCGTTCTCGAGCGAGGCGTGGCCGGTGACCAGCACCACCGGAGGCGCGACCGGGCGCTTGCGCAGCGAGCGGATGAGCCCGAGCCCGTCCTGACCAGGCAGCACCAGGTCGGCGATGACCAGATCGTAGGTTTCCTTGGCGAGCAGCGAGGCCGCCTCTTCTGCAGAGGCCGCTCCGTCGGCCGCATGGCCCAGAGAGCGAACCATCTCCTGCATTCCCTGCAGCGACTGCGCGTCGTCGTCGACCACCAAGACCCTGTATGCGTTCATTCCCGCCCTCGTCGCGCGAAGGTCCGCTGCACGTCGGAGTGAGCGGAAGCCTGCACGCCAGTTGCCCGAACGACGCGAACTTATCCACGTCAAGAGGCGCGACAACTCCCCGGCCCGGCCTCGCTTTGCGCGCAAAAAAACGGGGAAAAAGCGGGTGACTGCGGGCTCGTTCGGGGCCACGCGGGGCGCGGGCTTTGCGGCCTTTCAGGCGGCACCGTCTCAGCCGCGCGAAGAAAGGGATCACGTCGGCCGGGGGGACTCAGGTTGCCCGCTGGCCGCGGCGCCGAGCGCTCGCCACAGGAAGCGGAGACGCTCGCCGACTGTTCGAGACGGGCAGGGAGAACGGCATGCTCGTATGGCTCGACACGGTGATGAGGCAGGCCGGGCTCGCGGGTCTGGCCGCTCTCTTCCTCGCCTCGGGCCTCGAGTACGTCGTGCCGCCCTTTCCCGGCGACAGCGTCACCGTCTTCGGCGGTGTATACGCGATGCGCGCCGGCGTCCCTGTCGCGGCCGTCTTCGCCGCGTTGATGGCGGGCAGCCTGCTCGGCGCGATGATCGACTGGGTGCTCGGTCGCTGGCTCGGGCGCAAGCTCGCGGCGGCGCCGCACGAGAAGCGGTATCTGCGCCTGCTGTCGCGCGAGCAGATCCTCCTGTGGGAGGAGCGCTTCCGGCGCCGCGGCGCCTGGTGGCTGCTGCTCAACCGCTTTCTGCCCGGAGTGCGCGGCCCCATCTTCCTGGCCGCCGGCGCCTCGGGCATCTCAGTGCGCCGCGTCATCGTGTGGGGCGGGCTCTCTTCGCTGGTTTGGAACGCCCTGCTGTTCGGCGCCGGCTACGCGGTCGGCGGCCAGGCCGAGCGCATCGTCGAGCTGCTGCGCGGCTACGGCCGCTTCGTCTGGATCGCCGCCGCCGTCGCCGGCGCCATGGCCCTCGGGCGCGTCGCCGTCCGCCGCACGCTGCGCGCGCGGCGCTCCCTGCGGCAAACCGGCGCCCAGTCGCTCTCGCGGGACGCAGGCAGGGGCGCGTAGCGACTCGCCCGACCGCACGTCGATCACTGCCTCGGCCCGAAGGCCGGCGGTGCCGTTCCTCTATTAAGGATGCGGCCGGGCGAGGCGGCCTGATCCGATCGGCGGGGAAGGTCGGCCTCTCGTCACCGCGGCGGAGTCACGTCCGGTCTGCTCGCCGATGTGGCCTTGGGCATCGCCTCGCGCCACCAGGGCTCGTCTGGCAGCGGCTCGTCGAGCACGAAGCTCTGGCCGATGCGCGGCAAGGCGAGCCGGGCGTTGTGGACGCGGTTCGCTTCGAGCAGGCCTTCGCCGGGTGCGTACCAGGGGTGCAAAGCCAGGCTGAAGGTCGCCCAGTGGATCGGCATGAGCACCCGGCCTTGGAGCCGCTCGTGCGCCTGCAGGGCCTTCTGCGGCCCGAGGTGGATGTCTGCCCAGGCCTCGTCGTAGGCGCCAATCTCGAGCATCGTCAGGTCGAAGGGCCCGAAGCGTCGGCCGATCTCTGATTGGCCGTCCGACAGCCCGCCGTCGCCGCCGAAGAAGACCCGCTTCGAGCGGCCGAGCACCACCCAGGAGGCCCACAGCGTGCGGTTGCGGTCGAACGGCCCGCGCCCGGAGAAGTGGCGCGCCGGGGTAGCGACGAGCGTCAACTCGCCCGGGACGACCTCGAGCTGCTCCCACCAGTCGAGCTCGTGGATCCGCTCCGGCGGCACGTCGAAGTCCTCGAGCCGGGCGCCGGCTCCGAGAGGCACGGCGAAGCGCGCCCCGCGGGCCGAGAGCGCCCTCACCGTGTCCTCGTCGAGGTGGTCGTAGTGGTCGTGCGAGATCACCACGATGTCCGGGTCGGGCAGCTCCGCGAGCTCGAGCGGCGGCGGCTGGAAGCGCTTGGGGCCCGCGAATCCGACGGGCGAGGCCCGGTCGGACCAGACCGGGTCGCACAACACGCGCCGGCCCTCGATCTCCAGGAGCACCGAGGAGTGGCCGAGCCAGGTCACGCGGACCGAGTCGGCCGGAGGCTCGTTCAACGCGCCGGGCGGGATCTTGCTCACAGGAAGCGGCGCCTCGGGCTCGCGCTCGCCATCGACGAACAGGAACTTGAAGAAGGTCCCGCCGCTGCCCTTCCGCTCGATCCGCAGGTCGTCCTTGGGATTCTGAAAGCGCCCGTCGATCCATTGAGCCGAGCGGCCAAAGCGCTCCAGCCGCCGCTCGAGACTCGCGGGCGTGGCGCAGCTCAGATGCAGGGCGAGGCCAAGCACGCCCGCCGCGCCGACAGCGGCGACGCTGCGCCAGCGGCGGGAACGCGGTTGGAGTTGGTTCGAGCAGAGGCTTCGCATCGCGCCGCAGATACTCGCACGACGCGAGCAGAGACGGTCCGAGCTCGATTGCCGTCGTCGGCGCGGTTGGCGGGCCGCCAGGGCCGGAGCGAGACGCGCCGGCGCGGCCGGCAAACGCGAAGTGGATAGCGCGTTCGGAGGCGTCGCCTCTCCCGCTAGAATGCGCCGGCCGCGGGGGCCCCAGGCGCGCTCATGATGACCTACGCAGGACCGCTCGCAGCCCTCGCCACCGCGCTCTGCTGGTCCACCAACTCCGTCCTCTTCACCCTCGCCGGCAGGCGCGTCGGCTCGCCGACCGTCAACATCGCCCGGCCTTGCTTCGCGCTGGTGGCGATGGTGGGCCTGCACACCCTCCTGCTCGGCACGCCGTTCCCCGCCGACGATGGCGAGCGGCGCTTCGTCTGGCTGGGCATCTCGGGCCTCATCGGCTTCGCGCTGGGCGACGCGGTCCTCTTCGAGTCCTTCGTGCGGCTCGGGCCCCGGCTGGCGATGCTCATCATGACCCTCTGGCCGATCTTCGCGACCGTCCTCGCCTGGATCTTCCTGGGCGAACGGCTCGGCCTCGCCCACCTCGCGGCCATGGCGGCGACCCTCGGCGGCATCGCCTGGGTCGTGAGCGACAAGCCGTCCGGCGAGGGCCTGGGGCCGCGGAAGCTCGCCAGCGGGGTCCTGCTCGCCGTCGGCGGTGCGCTCGGCCAGGCGGTCGGCTTCCTCTTCTCGCGCTTCGGGCTCGAGGGCGGGTTCCACCCGGTGAGCGCCAACCTGCTGCGCGTGCTCGCCGCGACGCTCGCGCTCGGCGGCTGGATGCTGCTGCGCGGCCAGCTCCTCGGGCACCTGGGCAAGCTGCGCGACAGGACCGCCTTCGGCCTCATCGCGGTCGGCGCCGCTGCGGGTCCGGTGGCGGGCGTCGTTCTCAGCCTCTACGCGCAGTCCCACGCGCCGCAGGGCGTCGCGGCGACCTTGATGTCGGTCAGCCCGGTCATCCTGCTTCCGGTCTCTGCGGCGCTCTTCGGCGAGCGGATTACCGGGCGCGCGATTGCCGGGACGCTGCTGACGGTCGGCGGCGCGGCGGTGCTGTTCCTCTTGTGAAGGATGCGGGCGGCGGACCGTTCGCTCGCGCTGGGCCAAGTGAAGTCACATCGGGCGGGCGGGGAGTGGCAAAGAGAGGAGCCGAGTGAGTAGGGGAGAGCCGCTCGGCGGCCTGCGTGCGCGGAGGCGGCGGAGATCGAGCAGATCCAGCTCCGACACTCGTCCTCCGAGCGGCAGCACGCGACCTGTCGCCCCGACCCGACGCGGAGCCTGGAGCTCTGCGTCTCCATCCGTCCGCCACCTGCGCGCTGACTGGCTACGGGGACTAGCAACGAGCCCCAGGTCGGCCGCGAAAGGCTACCGATCCCGCCCAGCCGCTCCCTCTCCTATGTCCCCTCTACCCGCGCAAGCGCGGGAGAGGGGACTGTCACTTGCCCGCGCGCACGTACCATCAGCCGTTCATCATGACGGGCACACCGCTTGTGGGCCGAGAGCTTCCCGCGACTCGCCGGCCTCTCGACTCCGCTGCCACCGCTGGCGCGGCGGGAGCTATGGCTCCTAGCCAACGGCTCCATCTACGCGAGGCTACTGCCGGCAGGACGAAAGCGACGAAGAGCTCGGCCTGACCCGGCAGGCCCTCGACTTCGGTCTCGCAAGCTCGGCCTACGCTCGGGCTGACCGGTGTTGGTTCAAGGTCACAGCGGGCCAAGCAGGCTCAGGGCTGACCGGAGGGTGGAAAACTCGCCCCGACGCCAGTGGCCTCTTAGGCCGGCAGCCGCCACAGCTCCGCGAGGTCGGAGGGGAGCTGGTCGGCCACGTCTTCGGCCTCGCCCTCGGTGATCTGCGAGCGGACCGCCATGAACACGGCGCGGATGATCGGCTCGATCTCGTCGAGGCTCTTGTTCAGGTCGTTGGCGACCATCTCGAAGAACTGCTGGCGGCCGAACTTCGCTTGCGGCTTGCCCTCGTGGTGCGGCACCTCGGCGAGCAGCTCGCGAAGCTTGTACGGTAGCTGCGCCTCGAGGTCCCTGACCTCCTCTCCGTAGATGCGCTGCTCGAGCGCCGCGAGCACCGACACTGCCGCCTTCTCCGCGAACGCTTCGTCGAAGTCGCCCATCGCCGAGAGGTTCTTGAGGAAGGCCTTGTAGGTGCTGGCGGCGCGCGATTCGTGCCGAAGGGCACGGAAGTCGGTTCCCGGTTGCTCACCGGGCAGGTTCTCATATGCCATCGTCGTCGCCTCCCACCGGGAAAGCTGATCACTGCGCCGGCGACGCTGACACCTCGGCCGGGCGACTCGGTTGACACGCACTTACCCTCGGAATATACGACCTTCCGCGATGCGGAATATCTCCCCCCCGAGGAAGTGAGAGCCCGGTCGTCCGGCTCGAGCAGCTCCTGCTCGGCATCGCCCGCCACTACGGCGCGCGCGACCCGCTGGTCGGCGACTTCGAGACCATGGGCATGACCCCGCCCCAGCTCCACGCGCTGATGTGGATTGGCCACGACGGGCCGCTCACCATGGGCCAGCTCGCCCGGCGGCTGGGCGTCAGCGAGAAGACCATCACCGGGCTGGTGGACCGGCTCGAGCGCGGGGCGCTTTGCCAGCGCGAGCGCGACGAAAAGGACCGGCGAATCGTCCGGGTGCGCATCAGCCGAAAGGGCACCAAGATCTTCCGCCAGTTCCACCAGCACCTGACCGAGCGCCTCGAGCACTTCTTCGAGCTGCTCGACGAGGACGAGCACGCGGCCGTCTTCCGCATCCTCGAGAAGGTCTACGCCAAGCTGGCCAAAGGGGCTTTCACGAGCCGCACGCGCAAGGAGCCTGCATGAAAGGCGGAGTCGTCTGGGGCGTCATCGGCCTGGCGCTGCTCGGCGTCATCGGCTGGCGCGTGGTCGAGGTCGTCGGCGCGCGCCGCGCGCCACGGGCCGGCGGTGACGAGGTGGTGCTCGTGCGCACCGGCAAGGTGCGGCGGGCCGACCTGGCCGAGAAGCTCGCCTTCCACGGCAGCATTCGCCCGCTCAACGAGGTGGAGGTCTACCCGAAGCTCGGCGGGCGCATCGAGCGGCTCGAGGTCCAGGTCGGCGACAAGGTGAAGGCCGGGCAGCTCCTCGCGGTGGTCGAGCACAAGGAGATCGCCTGGCAGGCCAAGGCCGCGCTCGCCGCCGTCGAGGTCGCCAAGGCCGGCGTCGCCGGCGCTCAGCTCGAGCACGACAGGGTGGCCGAGCTCTTCAAGGGCGGCTCGGCCACCAAGGCGATGCTCGAAGGGGCCCAGATCAAGCTCTCCCTCGCCCGGGCACAGCTCGCCCAGGCCGAAGCCGCCGCCGGGCTCGCGCAGCAGGCCGTCGCCAACGCGACCATCACCGCGCCCATCGCCGGCACCGTCGTGCGCCGGCCGGTCAGCCCGGGCGCGATGGTCGGCCAGCAGTCGGTCCTCGTCACCATCCAGGACACCGAGCGGCTCAAGCTCGAGGCCGCGGTCGATGCGGCGGCCTTCGCCCGGCTGCAGAAGGGCGCGCCCGCTTCGATCACCGTGGACGCCCTGCCCGGCGAGAGCTTCCCGGGCACGGTGACCATCCTCGCCCCCTCGCTCGACTCGCTCAGCCGCCGCGCCAGCATCGAGATCGAGATCGACAACGCCAGCGGCCGGCTGCTGCCGAACATGTTCGCCCGCGCGCAGGTGACGGTCGGGAAGCTCGAGGGCTCCTTGGCGGTTCCCAAGGCGGCCATCTACCAGGCGCCCGGCGGCGCGGTGGTCTACCGGGTGCGCGACGGGCTCGCGCAGCTCCTGCGGCCCAAGCTCGGCCCCGAGGACGACGGCCAGGTGGCCGTTTTCGCCGGCCTCGCCGAGGGCGACGAGGTCGCGGTCAGCGGCGTCGCCGAGCTCGTAGACGGCGCCCCGGTGAGGGTCGTCCAGGAACCGGCCGGCGTGACCGCGGGCGCGCCAAACTAGGGCGGGAAGGCGACATGCTCATCTCCGACATCGCCATCCGCAGGCCGGTCTTCACGGTGATGGTCACCGTGGCGCTGATGGTCCTCGGCGCCCTCGGCGCCACCTCGCTCGGCGTCGATCTCTTCCCGGACGTCGATCTGCCGGTCGCCACCGTGGTCACCGTCTACCCCGGCGCCGGCCCCGAGGAGGTCGAGCAGCTCGTCTCCAAGGAGATTGAGGAGGCCGTCTCCGCCATCAACGGCGTCAAGGAGCTCCACAGCTACTCGCGCGACTCGGTCTCTACCGTCATCGCCCTCTTCGAGCACGACACCGACGCCGACAAGGCGCTCACCGAGGTGCGCGAGAAGGTCGCCGGCGTGCGGCTCAAGCTGCCCAAGGAGGTCGAGGACCCGGTCGTCCAGCGGCACGATCCGACGGCCATCCCCATCCTCACCTACGCCGTCTCCTCCGACCGCGGCCCGGCCGAGACCCGCCGGCTCGTCGACGACGTGATCAAGCCGCGCATCGAGGCGGTCGACGGCGTCGCCACCGTCGAGGTGCTCGGCGGCCTCGAGCGCGAGGTGCACGTCTACGTCGATCGCGCCCGGCTCGAGGCGCTGGGGCTGAGCCTCGCGCAGATAGGCCAGCAGCTCGGCCAGGATAGCTGGGACGTTCCCGGCGGCCGCATCACCGAGGGCAGCGCCGAGCTCAACGTGCGCACCCTGGGCCGCTTCCGCTCCATCGAGGAGCTCTCCAACGTCGTCGTCGCCTCGCTCGGCAACGGCTCGCAGGTGCGCCTGGGTGACGTCGCGCGGGTCGAGGACGGCTTCAAGGAGGTGCGCGTCCGCCCGCTGCTCGACGGCAGGCCCGCGGTCACCTTCGAGATCCAGAAGGCCGGCGGCGCCAACGCCGTCGCCGTCGCCGACGGGGTCTACGAGACGATCGCCGAGCTGAAATCGCAGCTCCCCGGCGACGTACAGATCGACAACGTCATCGACAGCTCGGTCTTCATCCGGCGCAACGTCGCCGACGTCACCGAGGCCATCGTGTTCGGCGGCCTGATGGCCATCCTCGTCATCTTCATCTTCATGCTCGACTGGCGCTCGACGCTCATCTCGTCGCTCGCGCTGCCGACCTCGGTGGTCACCACCTTCTTCGCGATGTGGTGGTTCGGCTTCACCTTCAACATGCTGACCCTGATGGCGCTCTCGCTCGCCATCGGCCTGCTCATCGACGACGCGGTCGTCGTGCGCGAGAACATCTTCCGCCACATGGAGCGCGGCGAGGACCCGATCACCGCCGCGCACAAGGGCACCGACGAGATAGGCCTCGCGGTGATGGCGACCACCTTCACCATCGTCGCCGTCTTCGTGCCGGTCGCGTTCATGGGCGGCATGGCCGGCGCCTTCTTCCGCCCCTTCGGCCTCACCGTCGCCGCCGCGGTGCTCGTCTCGCTCTTCGTCTCCTTCACGCTCGACCCGATGATGTCGGCGCGCGTGGTCAAGGCCATCGAGCCGGGCCACCACGAGAAGCTCAAGCGCCACCGCGTCTACGGCCCCATCGTGCGCGCCTTCGACGCGCTCAACGCCTACTACCGCGACCTGCTCGCGTGGGCGCTCGGCAACAAGAAGAAGGTGGCCGCCGGCGCGGTGCTCACCCTGGTCGGCTCGCTCGCGCTCGTGCCGCTGATGGGCCAGGAGTTCATCCCCACCGGCGACCGCGGCGAGTTCAAGATCGACCTCGAGGCGCCCGCCGGGACCTCCATCGACGCGATGGAGAGGATCGTCGAGCAGGCCGAGGCGCTCATCCGCAAGAACCCCGAGGTCCGGCGCATCTACTCGGTCGTCGGCGTCGGCGAGGTGGCCAACGAGGCGCGGCTGCGCGTCTACACCTCGAAGAAGAACGAGCGCGCGGTGACGCAGTGGGAGATCCAGGAGGACCTGCGCCAGAAGCTGGCGACCATCCCCTCACTCATCTCCAGGGTGAGCGACATCCCGTTCATGGAACAGGCGGGGATGGACCACCCCATCACCGTCTTCGTGCGCGGCGAGGACTACGACACGCTGCAGCGGCTCGCGAGCCAGGCGCTCGAGGTCATCCGCGCGACGGCCGGGGTCAAGGACGCCGACATGAGCTACCGGCCCGGCAAGCCGGAGACGAGCATCCACGTCCAGCGCGCGCGCGCGGCCGACCTGGGCGTCTCGGTCGGGGTCGTCGCCCAGACCGTGCGCCTGGGGATCGAGGGCGAGGTCGTCGCCAAGTACCGGCAGGACGGGCGCGACTGGGACGTGCGCCTGCAGCTCGCCCCCGAGGACCGCAGCTCGTCGTCGATGCTCGCCGACCTGAGCGTGCCGGCCACCGGCCGTCGGCTCGGCGGCGCGGCCCACGGCGGCGGGATCGCCGAGGCGATCGCCTCGCTCACCTCGATGCTCAGCCCGCGCCTGGTGCGCATCGGCGAGATCGCCAGCATCGAGCGCAGCACCGGCCCGGCGACCATCGAGCGATACGACCGGCAGCGCCAGATCATCGTCTCGGCGAACCTGGTCGGCCGCTCGCTTGGCGAGGCGGTGGCGGAGATAGAGGCCGGGCTCGCGAAGATCGAGCTGCCGGCCGGCTACTCGTTCCAGTTCGCCGGCCAGACCCAGACGATGCGCGAGATCTTCGGCGACATGCTGCTCGCGCTTGCCATCGCCATCCTCTTCATCTACTTCGTGCTCGCCTCGCAGTTCGAGTCGTTCATCCACCCGTTCACCATCATGATCGCGCTGCCCCTCGCGCTCGTCGGCGCGATGGTCGCGCTCTTCGTCGCCGGGCACCCGAACAGCATGATCACGATGATCGGCGTCATCCTGCTGATGGGCCTGGTGACCAAGAACTCGATCCTGCTGGTGGACTACACGAACACGCTGCGCGAGCGGGGCCGCTCGATGACCGAGGCCCTGCTCGAGGCGGGCCCGACGCGGCTGAGGCCGATTCTGATGACCTCGGCGGCCATGATCTTGGGCATGCTGCCGGCCGCCGTGATGCGCGGCGAAGGCTCTGAGATGCGGGTGGCCATGGCCATCGCGGTGATCGGGGGCGTCATCACCTCGACCGTCCTGACGCTGCTCGTCGTACCAGTCGTCTACACCTGGATGGATCGTTTCAGTTGGAAGAGCAGGACGCGGAAGCCGGTGGGGGCCGTCGTGGCGGCCGATCCGCGATTCGAGGAGGACCACGTGATCGCAGTGCAGACCGTTTCGAAGCGGCGCGAGCCGATGGCCAGGGGGGACGCATGAACGCCCCAGCCCTCATCCTGATGGCCGCGCTCGCCCAGGCCCCGGCGCCGACGCAGTTGCTCACCCTGGAGCAGGTGCTCCAGGAGGCGCAGGCCAACAACCCCGACCTCCAGGTCGCGCGCGCGCGGCTCGAGCAGGCGCAGCTCCTCTCGCGCAAGGCGTGGGCGAACTACCTGCCGCAGATCAGCGCGGGCGGCAGCTACACGCGCAACAACGCCGAGGCCAATCTGCAGATGCCGACCGGCTACTACATCCGCCAGATGCCGGACTCGTCGATGGGCGGCCCGCCGTTCGATCCGACCAAGCTGCCTTCGGCCGAGAACCCGCCGGGCGCGCCCACCCCCTACATCATGTTCCCGTCCGGCTACGCGGACATGACCATCCAGAGCAAGAACCAGGTCGGCGCCCAGATCCAGCTCCAGCAGGCGCTCATCGTCCCGGCGCTCTGGCCGGCCATCCAGAGCACCTACCTCGCCGAGAAGGTGGTCGATCTGAACGTCGAGAACGCGCGGCGCGAGCTGCTCTTCGCCGTGGCCCAGCTCTACTACGGGGCGGCGACGCTCAAGGAGACCGTGGCGGTGCAGAAGCGGCTGCTCGCCAACAACCAGGCGCACGAGCGCGACGCGCGGGTGCGCTTCGAGGCGGGCACCATCCCCAAGATCCAGCTCGTGCGCGCGCAGATCGACACCGCCCGCGCCGAGCAGGACGTGCGGAGGGCCGAGAACTCGTACGCGTCGGCGAAGGTGGCGCTGGCGACGCTGCTCGCGCGCGACGACGCCAACTTCGAGGTCGAGGCGCCCGCGGCGCCGACGCTGCCCGAGGGCAGCCCGGACGAGCTGGTCGCCAAGGCCGCCAGCGAGCGGCCCGACGTGCTCGCCGCCGCGAAGAACATCGAGCTCGCCGAGAAGGGCAAGCAGGGGACGCTGGCCAAGTACCTGCCCAACCTCTTCCTGACCGGCGCCTACCGCTGGGCGAACGTCAAGGGCTTCACCGGCGAGCAGACGAGCTGGAACGTCGGGCTCGCGCTGAGCTGGAACCTGTTCGACGGCGGCCTGCGCGAGGCGGAGCTCAAGGAGAGCGAGGCGAAGATCGTCGAGGCCAAGGCGGCGCGCCGGGCGGCCGAGCTCAAGGCGCGCGACGAGGTGCTGCGGGCGATCATCGACCTCGAGAGCGCGCAGGCGAACCGCGTGAAGGCCGAGGAGCAGCTCAAGCTGGCGCGCGAGAACACCCAGCTCGTGCACGTCAACTTCAACGCGGGCGTGGCCACCCAGCTCGACGTCTCGGACGCGAGCGCGATGCTCGCCGGGGCCGAGATGAGCGTGGTCGCCGAGACGCTCAACGCCGAGCTGGCCGCGCTGCGGCTCGCGAAGGCAGTGGGCGCGTTCGATCCGCCGAAGTAGGCGCGCGGCCGAAGGTCGTAGGAAAAGACAGGCGGGCGAGGGCAGGGTGGTGCTGCTCTCGCCCGCCTTTTGTTCATGCGTGGCGGAGAAGGAGCGGGGTGGGCGCCGCTCTTGCCCGCCGCTTGTTCGTGCGCGGCCGAAAGGTCGAGGAGGGAGGCCCGCCGTCTCGGCCGCCTTGCGGCAGCGAGCAGCGAGCAGGGATTCAGCCGGCTCGATTCCCCTGCATCGAATCGGAGCCGCGAGGCGTGCCACCTACCCCCGCACCCCCTCCCGCACGGCGCGCGGTCATCCGCCGGGCATGGACGGCGCCCTTAGCGCGCCGTGCAGGAGGGGGCTTTCACGCGCGGGCGGCTTGTCGCTTCGAGGCGGAACGGCTGGTGGCCCCGCCGTCTCGGCGGCCTGCGTGGCAGCGCGGAGAAGAGGCTTCGCTGCTGTCCCCTCGCGTCCCGGACGGCCCGCACACCAGTGTGCTCGCCGCGTCCTTGAGCCCAGTTCGCTTGCTTCCTTGAATGGCGCTCGGTTTCACCTGTTTTGACCGCTACCTGCGTGAATTCCTACCCTTGGTTCATGAAGGCGTCGGTGTCAGAGCAGGGCCAGGTCACCATCCCCAAGGAGCCGCGCGAAAAGCTTGGCATCCGTCCAGGCGCAATTCTCGAGCTCTCGGAGGAGAACGGCCGCTTGGTCGCAGTTCGAGCCACCGAGGATCCGGTAGAGGACGTCTACGGAATCCTTGACCTTGGCCGCTCGACGGATGAGTACCTCGAGGAGGTCAGGGGACCGGCCGACACGGCGGATCAGACGTGATCACTGCGGTCGACACGAGCGTCCTCATCGACGTCCTCTCAGCCGACGTGCGCTTCGGCCCCGTTTCGAAGGCTCTCTTGAAGCAGTGTCTTTCCGATGGCCGAGTCGTCGTGTGCGTGCCCATAGTCTGTGAGATTCGAACAAGGCACTCGCCGTATTGCACAGCCTGCAGATCGCCATTGAACCGCTCGACGTCGAGGTTGCCGTCGTCGCCGCGGACGCCTTCCGCGAATACCGCCGCCAGGGTGGAAAGCGGACGCGAGTGGTCACCGACTTCCTCATCGGGGCCCACGCACTCTAGCGGGCCGATCGCCTACTCAGGCGCGATCGCGGTTTTCACCGGAGCTACTTCGCCAATCTTCGACTCCTCGAGCCGTCGCCGCCCTGAGCTGATCTAGAGCCCGCCTGCTGCTACGAAACGCCGCTCCGCACCGAGCCGAAAGCGATCGAGCGAAAGCCGCTGGGTGCCGGGCGCTCCTTGTCACGCGGGCTCGGTCCGCGTCCCCACTCAGCCGCGGGCGCTCGACCGCGCTCGAGCACCGACGGCGCGTTCGGAGCGCACGCGCGTGCAGGGCGCGAGGACGGCCCACTGTTCAGGCGCCGCTCGCAGCGGCGCGCCTCGTCGCCCTTTGCCTCGACATGACCCCTGCCCTGGGCTAAGGCGAGCGCGCTGGAACATCGAGGCCCGGCCCCCGGGTTTCCTGGTGGCGACGAATTCCGGCGAGTCCGGCGGCGACACCGGGACCTTTAGAATGAACGCGGGGATGGGGCTCTTGGGGGACTCTTGGGCATTCCTAGGCCGAACGACCTGACCGACGCTGGCAACTCACGACCTGGCCGCGCGCTGAGGCGCTCTCTGTGCCTGCCGCCGATCTTGCGGTGGGCCAGCGCGCTTCTGGCGACCGCGCTGGCGTACGCGGTCCAACTCCTCGCCCTGCCTCAGCCAGAGGTCGCGCCCTTTGTCTTCTGCTTCTTCTCGGTCGCGCTGGCCGCCTGGCTCGGCGGGCGCGGGCCGGGCCTACTCTCGGTGGCGCTGACCGCGGCGATGGCGAACTACGCCTTCGTCGTGCCCTTCGGCAGCTTCACCCTCTCAGGCCCGGGGCTCGCGGCCACCTGGCTCTACCTCTTCGGCTCGACGCCCGTCGCGCTGCTGTGCGCGATGTTGCGCGAGGCGCTGCTGCGCTGCGAGCACAGCGGCAAGCTGCTCAGCCAGCAGGGCAGGCTGCTCGACCTCTCGCAGGACGCGGTCTTCACCTGGCGGCTCGACGGCGGAGGAATCGAGAGCTGGAACCGCGGCGCCGAGGCGCTCTATGGCTTCAGCGCGCGCGAGGCGCTGGGCCGCGTGCCCCGCGAGCTCCTGCGCACGCGCTTTGCCGCCCCGTGGCCGGCGATCGAGGCGGAGCTGCGCCGCAGCGAGCGCTGGGAAGGCCAGCTTCCGCAGCGGACCCGTGACGGGGCGACGGTCACGGTGTGGGCGCGCCTGCAGCTCCTTCGCGACGCGCACGGCGTCGAGCGCGTTCTGGAGACCGTGCGCGACGTGACGCACGCCAAGGCGGCCGAGGCTGCGCTGCGCGAGAGCGAGCTGTTCCACCGGCAGGCGCTCGAGTCGATCCCGGGGATGGTCTTCACCACGCTGCCGGACGGCTACTGCGACTACCAGAGCCAGCAGTGGGTGGACTACACCGGCGTGCCGATGAGCGAGCACCTGGGCGACGGCTGGAACCGGCTGCTGCACCCCGACGATCGGCCGCGCGCTTTCCAGGCCTGGCGGGACGCGGTCGAGGGCCGGGCGCCCTATGACCTGGAGTACCGCGTGCGCCGGCGCGACGGGGTCTACGAGTGGTTCCGGGTGATGGGCCGGCCCATCCGCGACGGCGCGGGCCGGATAGTGCGCTGGTTCGGCGTGGCGATGAACATCGAGGCGCTCAAGCGCGCCGAGACGCGCCTGCGCCGCTTCTACGACGCGGGCACGGTCGGCATCCTCTACTGGACCGTGGACGGACGGCTCACCGACGCCAACGACAAGTTTCTGGAGATGACCGGGTACAGCCGCGAGGACCTCGCCGCGGGCAGGCTGAACTGGGTGGAGATGACCCCGCCGGAGTGGCGCCAGATCGACGCGAAGGCGCTCGAGAGCTTCCGGACCACCGGGAGCTGTGCGCCGTACGAGAAGGAGTACCTGCGCAAGGACGGCAGCCGGATTCCGATCATCGTCGGCGGGGCGATGCTCGACGACGAGCGCCGCACGGGCATGGCCTTCGTCGTTGACATCAGCGACCGCAAGCAGGCCGAGGAGGCTCTGCGCGAGGCGGACCGGCGCAAGAACGAGTTCCTGGGCGTCCTCTCCCACGAGCTGCGCAACCCGCTCGCGCCCATCCGCAACAGCCTCTATCTGCTTCGGCGCAGCGGCGTCCTCGACGAGCGCGGCCGGTGGGCGGCGACGGTCATCGACCGCCAGGTGCGTCACCTCACGCGACTGGTGGACGACCTGCTGGACGTCACCCGTATCGCGCGCGGAAAGATCCGCCTCCAGACCGAGCGGCTGGATCTGGCCGACCTGCTGCGGCACGCGGTCGAGGACTACCGCTCGCTGCTGGCCGGCAGCGGCTTGGAGCTCTCGTTGGCGCTGCCGCCGCAGCCGCTCTGGGTACGCGGCGACGCGGCGCGGCTGACGCAGGTGGTGGGCAACCTGCTCGCCAACGCGTCCAAGTTCACGCCCGCCGGAGGGCGGATCGGCCTCACGCTCGGCGCCGACGACCGCGGCCGGGCGGTGGTGGAGGTCGTGGACAACGGCATCGGCATCGACCCCGAGACGCTCTCGCGGCTCTTCCAGCCCTTCTCCCAGGCCGATCGTTCGCTCGAGCGTAGCCGCGGTGGACTGGGCTTGGGGCTGGCGCTGGCCAAGGGTTTGGTCGAGTTGCACGGCGGCGAGATCCGCGCCGAGAGCGAGGGCGAAGGGCGCGGGGCGCGCTTCACGGTCGCGCTCCCGATGCTGGCCGAAGCGAGGGAGCCGACGGCCGAGACCGCCGCGCCGCCGCCTGAGCCACCGGTGGCGGAGGTAGCGGTTCGAGGCCGGCCGCGCCGGCGCGTGCTCATCGTCGAGGACAACCGCGACGCCGCGCGGACCCTGGGCGACGCGCTCGAGCTCTTGGGCCACGAGGTCGCCGTCGCCTACGACGGCCAAGAGGGCGTGCGCAAGGCGCGCGGGCTACGGCCCGAGGTCGTGCTGTGCGACATCGGGCTGCCCGGGCTCGACGGCTACGGCGTCGCCCGCGCGGTGCGCGAAGACGGCGAGTTGGCGGGCGTATTCCTCGTCGCGCTGACCGGCTATGCGCGCCCCGAGGACCTGCGCCACGCCGCCGAGGCCGGGTTCCAGCGCCACCTCGCCAAGCCGCCCGATATCGACGCCATCAGCCGGATCCTCGACGAGTGCTGCGGCGCGGGGCGCGACGGCGAGCCCGCGCAGACGGCGCCATCCGCATAGAGATTGGGTTGCCCGCGCCGATTCCAGCCGCCGGCAGGGCGAAGGCGGACCAGGCCGTCACTGCCTTTGGATCGACCCGCGCGCTGCTCGGCGCCACCGCCCCGAACGCGCCTCCCGCTCCGCGCCCCACGGTCATCTCAAAAGGCGAGCGCCCCTCCGTTTCCGGATCGCACGCCTGTATCGCAGCCAGATCGATCGCCGCGCTATGTCCAGCGAACCCGAAACGCGCAGGCCGCGTCGCCCTTCAGCCGGCACCCGACCTCCTCGACCGAGTGGCTGTTCGTCCCGCAGGCCTTGAGCACGCCCACGAGCGCGCCGCGCAGGAAGTGGCAGTAAGAGCGCTGGTGAGGATCGAACCCCTCGTAGCGGACGATGAGGTCGCCTGTGCCCTTGATTTCGAACGTCGGCGCGCCTTCGCTGACCGACTTGCGGAAGGCGGCAACTCCGTTCTTCAGCATCGTGTCGGTGTTCAGGACTCGGAACAGGAAGCGGTAGAAGCGCGTCAGGCTGTTCATGAGCGTGAGCTCGCCAATCTCGGCCATCCGCGACTCGTCGCCTCCGAAGACCTCGGCGACGATGGCGTCGTCAACGCGCAGCACGGTCTCCATCGGGTACCACTCGGCCGCGTTGGGGAGCCGCAAGGTCTTGGCGTCGGCCTCCGAGAGCCTGGCCAGCACCCGCGACAGCGTCTCCTCGCCGTGTGTCTGCTGCAGATAGTCGTAGCGGTTGATGAACGCTGTCCCCTTGATCTTGGTTTCGGGCATCGGCGGCTCCGTGGGCGGGTGCGGGTTCGCGCGCAGCGTACAGGATTCGACAGTGCGTGTGGGGGGGACCTCTGCCCTACTCGCCCCCTCGCCTGGCCTGCTGCCAGAGCGCCGATGCCTTTTTCGGCAGCTCGAGGGGCGGGCGGGCCGGCGATTGGGAAGCCGGCCTAGGCCGCAGCCTTCTTTGCCCTCCGCGTCCTTCGCGTCGGGAACACCTCGGCCAGCGGCTTGGCGACGGCCCGCACCGTGGCGTCGTTGCGCGCGAGGACCTTGGCGACCCGATGGACCCTCAGCGCCGCGGTCCAAGCCTCGGCGAGCCATGACAGGCGGCTGTCGGAGAGGCGTTGCGAGAGGACGGCGAGCCTTTGCGCCAGGGGCGTAATCGTATCGACGTTGTCGAGGTGCTCGACCAACGCGCCGGGATCGACATCTGCGGCCGCGGCGAGCCCCGGGAACCCCGCCAAGGCACGCGCGAGCTGCCGGCCGGCGCGGAAGAAGCCGGCTCGCGCCTTCGGCAGCCTGCGACGGTCCCTGTCGTGAAGGAGCAACAGGTAGGGCGCGAGGAGAGCCTCGGCCTGTTCGATGTGCTCGGCCGCCGCTGCGACGGCTTCCTTCAACTTCCGCCTGTCGACGCGAGCCGATCCCATGGCGCTCCCCCTCCGCCTCGGGCGGTCTGTTTCGGCCCCGAGGCAACGGACATCGACGTCGGCAAGGTTAGCACGGAGCGAAGGCCACCCGATCGCGCGGTCGAGCACCGAGGGCTCGATTCCGAGCTATCGAGCTTCTCGAGCCCGAGCGAGGAGTGATCGACCAGGCAATTGAGCTGATTCGGCGAGCGTTGGTGGTGCTTAGAGGAGAAGGAGCAGTGCACCGCCGGGCAGTCGTGGCGCTTTCGCGAGCAATCGAGCTGCTCATCCGAGCAGCCTGTGTGCTTCGACGACCAGTCCGAGTGCTCCGGCGAGCATATGAAGTGCTCTTGAAAGCAGTCGCAGTGCTTCAGCCAGCGCTCGCACTGCCCTCGAGCCCACTGCGACTGCCGCGCGCCGAGCTTTGCCGACCGGGAATCGAGATCGGGCGGTCGCGAAGCGGGCGAGGTCGGCCACAAGTCGAGCTTCAGGGCGGGAAGTCGAGTGCCAGCCGGCGCGAGCGGGGCTCGACCCGACGAAGGATGGCAAGCGAGCGGCGCCGAAGGCCGTTCGAGCGCGCCAGGCGACCGTGATCGCCGCCGACCGCGTCGAATTGCCTCTGCCCACCGCAGGGAAGGCCGACGCGACCGGACCGTGAGGCAGCTTGGTCGCCCTTCGCGCTGGCGGTGCCGGTCTTTGTCGTCGCGGCTTGCGCGAATTCGCGCCGGCGCGTCCGCGTTCGATCCGCCGACCCCGCGCACAGGAGGAGGCCGCCTTGGAACGGACACGCGGTCGAGGGCAGGATGGCGCTGCTCTCGCCCGCTTCACGGCCCGCGCGAGGGCGAGGAACCCCGATGAGCCGCACGAAGAGAGCACTTAGCGTCGCCGCCGCCGGCCTGGCGCTCGCGGCGCCGGCCGCCGTACCGGCGCAGGATCACGGCCCCAAGATTCACCTCTACTCGGCCTTCGGCACGTCGACCCGCTTCACGGTGCGCGGGCGCGTCCTCGAGAAGAGCGGCGAGCTCGACGCGGCGGATGGCGCGGTCTCGAAGAACCTGCGGCGCCTGCTGCGCAACGCCGAGTGGAAGCATGTCGGCATCCGCGTCACGGCGGCAGGACATGTCCAGGAGAGCCAGACCGACGAGGAGGGGATGTTCGAGGTCGTCTTCGCGCCGCAGAAGGCGCCCGACGTGGGGATGCACCCGATGAAGGTCGAGGTCCCCGGCAGACTGTCGCACGACGGCCAGCTCAGGATAGTCGGCAAGGGCGAGCTCATCGTGGTCAGCGACTACGACGACACGGTCGTCGTCTCCGACGTCACCGACAAGGCCGCGATGCTGAAGATCGCGCTGACGCAGACCGAGGAGACGCAGGCCGCTGCGCCGGGGATGGCGGACTTCTACGGGCGCCTTGCTGCCTGCGCGCCGCCGCCGGTCTTCGTTTACCTCTCCGGTTCGCCGGTGCAGTTCCAGCCGCGCATCAAGGCCTTCCTCGAGAGGAACGGCTTCCCCGCGGGCCAGACGCTGCTGCGCAAGCTCGGCCCGGGAAACCTCGACAGCGGAGGCTTCAAGACGCCGTGGCTCGAGCGGCTGCTCGCCGATTTCCCCGAGAACCGCTTCGTCTTCATCGGTGACAGCGGGGAGAAGGACCCGGAGGTCTATCGCGAAGCCGCGAAGAAGGCCGGGGCGCGCGCGGCCGGCGTGTTCATCCGGCTGGTCACCGACGAGGCGGCCAATTCTCCGAGGTTCGCGGGGATGAAGGCTTTTCGCGACCCGGCGAAGGCGGTCGAGGCGGCAGGGGCAACAGGGGTGTTGCCGGATTGCCCGGAGGCGCGGGGCGCAGTGCCCGGCGCGCCGAGCCGTACTTCCCGAGAACCCTCCGCGAATACGGGCCCGTGACGAACGCGCAGTGCCGGGCTTGCGCGAGGCTCACGTCCTCATCGAGCGCCGGCTCGAGCACGCACGATGGCGCGCCGCTGAGCTCGGGCGCAGGCCTCCACTCGAATTCCGCGTAGACGCCTCTCGAGTTGAAGCTCGCTCCTGCGCCTGACCTGTCTCGGGCGAAACGGTGCGCCGGCCTTCGTGCCGGCGCCCCTCGTCCGGCGGCGTCCGGCCGTCACCTGCCCTCGAACGCCGCCTCGAGTGCGCCGAGGTCGAGCTTGCCCATAGGCATCAGCGCGTTGAGCACGCGCGCCCTGGCGGCGTCGTCGCCGCGGCTCACCCAGTCCACGAGGCGGCTCGGCACGACTTGCCACGAGAGCCCGAAGCGGTCCTTGAGCCAACCGCAAGGACCGGGCTGGCCGCCCTCGGACAGCGCCGCCCAGTACTTGTCGATCTCGGCCTGGTCGCTGCACATCACCTGGAGCGAGAGCGCCTCGTTGAAGGTGATGTCGTGCGCGAGGTGGCTGTCCATCGCGGCCATCAGCTCGCCGGCGATGACGAAGCGGCCGTGCTTGACGGTGCCTTCCGGCCCCTCGCCCGCTGCGTAACGCTCGATGCTCTCGATGCGCGCGTTGGGGAAGACCGACGTGTACTGCCGCATCGCCGCTTCGGCCTTGCCGTGCTGCGGCCCGGAGAACATCAGGCACGGGAAGATCGACTGCCCCTCGCCGCCGCCGCGGCGCTGCATGAGCTGCCACGAGACGCCGTTGCGGTCCTTCACCCAGGCGTACCGCTCGCTCCACGGATAGGCGCCGAGCTCCATCAGCGCTTCGCCGCCGTCGGCGAGCGTCGCGTAGAGCCGGTCCACCTCCTCGCGCGTCGGCACCTCGACGAAGAACGAGATGCTCGGGTTGAGGACGAACATCGGCCCGCCGTTGAGCAGGCTGAAGCGCTCGCCGGCGATTTCGATCTCGACGGTCAGGACGCTGCCGCGCGGCTTGCCGGCCGCGTTGTCGCTGCTCTCGGGAAAGCGCGAGACCGCGACGATGCGGCCTTCGCGGAAGGTCTTCGTGTAGAGCTCGGCAGCCTGCTCAGCCTGGTTGTCGAGCCAGATGCAGGGGACGATCGGATGTGCGTCCATGCCCTGAGTTCTATGGCCAGAGCGATCGCGTCGCAACGCGGCCGGGTGCTCGAGGAGGCGAGGCGGGCCGCTTCCGGGCGGAAAACCTCGGGGAAACGGCCGTGCGCGCCACGTCCACCCATGAGCGACGCTCGGGCATCGCCTCGCTCGGCTGCGCGAGCGATTCGGCGCGCGCTCGGGCGAACGTCCTGCGAGGAGGGCTCGGTGCGCCAAGCCCTATTTCTCGAACGGCCTCCACAGATACGAGATCGTGAGGAAAACGTAGTGCCCGGTCTCGGCGAGGTTCCCGTCCTTGTCGAGCGCCGACTCGAGCACGTACTGCGGCGAGACGCCGAGCTCGGGAATGGGCTTCCAGTCGAAGCCCGCGTAGACCCGATTCAGGCGCAGGCCGCGCTGCCAGTAGCCCAGCGAGTGGGCCGGCGCCTCGGCGTCCTCGATCACGCCGTGGAACGGCTCGACGCCGAGGATGATGCCGACCTGCGGCGTGGCCGCAAACCGCGCCTGGAAGAGGTTTCGCGCCACCAGGCCGTAGCCGCTGCGGTGCGCCGAGTCCTCGTAGACGCTCGCGTAGAAGGTGTTGTGGAGGATGAGCCGGTAGAGCAGCGACAGGCGCCCGAGGCGGTACTCGAGGGCCGGGATCACCTCGAGGTTGTGCGCGTGCGCCGACGCCGTGGGATAGCCGGTGAAGTAGTACCAGAGCGACGCCTTGACGGTCAGATCCCCGAAGCGCGCGCTGAAGTTCGGCCCGACGAAGAGCTCATCGAGGTAGCGGCCTTTCGCGTCCGCGTCGGCGCGCAGGTACTCGTAGCGCACGCCGGGCATGAGCGTGAGGCTCAGGTTCGGGCTGACGACGGTGGTGAGGTTCGCGTACCCCCAGGCGCGCCCGGTCTGGGGCGCGGCGGAGGCGACCGCGGGGACGGCCAGGAAGGCGGCGAGGGCCAGCAGGGTCTTGCTCATCGGAATGCTCCGGTGTGGCGTCGGCCCGAAGGCGACGGGCGGCCGTCCATAGCCGTTTCGAGGCGCGGCTGTCCAACCGCTTCGTGAGGAGCGGCCGGCCGCGCGCAGTGCCCCAGAGCCGGCGAATCTCTCGACTTGGGGCGGGGCCAATTCCGTGGAGGGCCATCGACTTCGCCTCCCGCGTTCCGCGGGAGGCCACGCTCGGGGTGATCGGGGGGACGGGGGCCCGGCGCCTTGGCCGTCCGAGAGTGTCCGCCTCTGCCAACGGTCCTCTGCTTGACAGGTGCGCTCCCAGGCATTAGCTAGAACCGGCGATGCGTCGATCGGGAAGTCCCATGCCCGAGGCCACAACCCGAAGACCCGTCCGCGCGGTCCTGACGCTCCTCCTCTCGCTCGCGTTGGTCGCCGCCGAGCTCGAGACCGTCGCGCA
>JBMNNX010000248.1:0-9914 GCA_050942745.1 Myxococcales bacterium | reverse complement strand
GCCGACGCAGCGGCCGGCCTCGCACGCGACGCTCCCGATGGTGGGGCACTCGACCATCGCGCCGCCGCAGCGCACCTCGGCCGCCGCCTCGTCGATCCGCTGGCGGTGCTTCGCGTTGACCGGCGTCTCGCAGGTGCATTGGCCCGCCCCAGCCAACACGCACTGCTCGCCGGGCTCGCAGGCGCGCGACTCCTCGACGAGCTCGTGGAGCTCGTCGAGCGACAGTCCGCACGAGGTGAGCAGCAGAACCGAGAGGAAGAGGGCTGAGAGGCGCATGGTCTTGATTCTAGCGCCCCGCAGCTCCCGCCGAATCCGAGCCGGGCCTTTGCGTCGCCCGCCGTTCTGAAAGAGATTGGCGCACTCTTCCCACGGAGACCGTATGACCAGGCAGGACCGTATCGCCGCCCTCACCGAAGCCCTCTCTGCGCGCGTCCTCGTGGTGGACGGCGCGATGGGGACGGCGATCCAGGCGCTCGGCCTGCCGGCCGAGTCGTACGGCGGTCCTCAATTCGAAGGCTGCAACGAGCACCTCCTCCTCACCCGGCCCGACGTCATCCGCGCGATCCACGCCGCCTACCTCGAGGCGGGCGCGGACATCGTCGAGACCAACACCTTTGGCGCGACGCCGCTCGTGCTCGGCGAGTACGGCCTCGCCGGCAAGGCGCGGGAGATCAACGTGGCCGGCGCCCGCATCGCCCGGGAGGTGGCCGACCGCTTCACCACTGGCGACAAGCCGCGCTGGGTCGCCGGCTCGGTTGGCCCGACGACGCGCTCGCTCTCGGTCACCGGCGGCATCAGCTTCGAGGAGCTCGTCGAGCACTACCTCGTCCAGCTCGCCGGCCTTCACGAGGGCGGGGTCGATTACTTCCTCGTCGAGACCTGCCAGGACACGCGCAACATCAAAGCCGCGCTGGTCGCCGCCGAGCGGCTCTTCCACCAGGGCGCCGAGCGCATCCCCGTCGCCGTCTCCGCGACCATCGAGACGAGCGGCGTGATGCTCGCCGGCCAGTCGGCAGACGCGCTCGCGGTCTCGCTCGAGCACCTCGACCTCCTCTACCTCGGCCTCAACTGCGCGACCGGCCCAGAGCTGATGGCCGACCACCTGCGCAGCCTCTCGGCCCGGACGCGAAGCCGCGTCGGTTGCCTGCCCAACGCCGGCCTGCCCGACGCCGAGGGCCGCTACCTACAGTCGCCCGAGAGCTTCGCCGCCGCGCTGGCGCGGTTTGCCCGCGAGGGCTGGGTCAACGTCGTCGGCGGCTGCTGCGGGACGGACAGGCGCCACATCGCCGCGCTCGCCGAAGCGGTCCGCGGGCTCGCTCCACGCCGGCCGCCGCGCCAACGGCGCTCGGCGCTCTGCGGCGTAGACGTCGTCGAGGTGAACGAGCAGACCCGGCCGGTGCTCGTCGGCGAGCGCGCCAACGTGCTCGGCTCGAAGAGGTTTCGCGAGCTCATCGCTGCCGAGCGCTTCGACGAGGCCGCCGAGATCGCCCGCGCTCAGGTGAAGAAGGGCGCCCAGGTGATCGACCTGTCCACCCAGCAGGCCGACAGGGACGAGCGCGCCGACCTGCGCCGCCTGCTCGAGCAGGTCGTCCGAAGAGTGCGCGCGCCGCTGATGATCGACTCGACCGACGCGGCCACGGTCGCGATGGCGCTCACCTGGTGTCAGGGCAAGTCCATCATCAACTCGGTCAACCTCGAGGACGGCGAGCGGCGCTTCGAAGAGATCACCCGGCTCGCCCGCAGGTTCGGCGCCGCGCTGGTGGTCGGCTCGATCGACGAGCGAGGCCAGGCCATCGACCGGCGGCGCAAGGTCGAGATCGCGCGCCGCAGCTTCGAGCTGCTCACCGGCCGCTACGGCATGGCCGCCGAAGACCTCTACTTCGACCCGCTGGTCTTCCCCTGTGCCTCGGGCGACGCGGCCTACCACGGCTCGGCCGTCGAGACGATAGAGGCCGTCCGCGAGATCAAGCGCGCCCTGCCCGGCGCGAAGACCGTCCTCGGCATCTCCAACGTCAGCTTCGGCCTGCCGACCGCCGGCAGGCCGGTGATCAACTCGGTCTTCCTCCACCACTGCGTCGAGGCCGGCCTCGACCTCGCGCTCGTCAATCCCGAGGGGACGCGCCGCTACCCGGCGATCGATCCGCACGAGCGCAAGCTCGCCGAAGACGTCCTGTTCTGCCGCGGCGCCGGCGCGAGCCTCGGGGAGCGGCTCGAGAGCGCTATCGCCGCCTTCGCCGACTACTTCCGCGCGCACGCGCCGAAGGCCGTCGAGCTCGCGAGCCTGCCGCTCGACGAGCGGCTCGCGCGGCACGTCATCGAAGGCACCAAGGACGGGCTTTTCGAGGACCTCGACGAGAAGCTCGAGACGACGCCCGCGCTCGAGATCATCAACGGCCCGCTGATGCGCGCGATGGACGAGGTGGGCCGGCTCTTCAACGCCAACCAGCTCATCATCGCCGAGGTGCTGCAGAGCGCCGAGGTGATGAAGGCCGCGGTGAGCCACCTCGAGCGCTCGATGGAGCGCGCCGGCGCCGCGCGGCGTGGCAAGGTGCTGCTGGCCACGGTCAAGGGTGACGTCCACGACATCGGCAAGAACCTGGTGGACATCATCCTCAGCAACAACGGCTTCGAGGTGATCAACCTCGGGGTGAAGGTCGGCTCGGAGAAGCTGCTCGAGGCGGTGCGCGAGCATCGGCCGGACCTCATCGGGCTGTCGGGGCTGCTGGTCAAGTCGGCCCACCAGATGGCGGCGACCGCCGAGGATCTCGACCGCGCCGGCATCGACGTGCCCCTGCTCGTCGGCGGCGCGGCGCTCTCGCGCGGCTTCGTCGATAGGCGCATCGCGCGCTCCTACGGCGGCATCGTCGCCTACGCGAGCGACGCGATGAGCGGGTTGGAGCTCGCCAAGCGGCTCGTCGAGCCCGGCCGGCGCGCCGCGCTCGCCGCCGAGCTCGCCGCCCGCCGCGATCGCGACGCTTCGCCCCCGGCGCCCACGCATTCCGGGGCCGCAATTCACGCGAGGCGCTCGGCGCGAATCGCGCCCTGCCCGCAGGCGCCCGAGCCTCCGGATTTCGAGCGGCACGTGCTCGAGGGCTGCCTGGACGAGATCTGGGCGTACCTGAACCCGGTGATGCTCTACGGCCGCCACCTGGGCATCAAGAGCGCGATCGTGCGGGGCATCGACGCCGCGAGCCCGGCCGAGCTGGCGCGCACCGAGGCCGGCCGAAAGGCGCTCGAGCTGCGCAAGGCGGTCGAGGAGATGAAGCAGGAGTGCCGGGCCGGCGCGATGAGGGCGAGGGCGGTCTACCGCTTCTTCCGCGCGGAGAGCGAGGGCAACAAGGTTCGCCTCTTCGAGCCGGGAACCGGCGGCGTGGCCGCCGAGCTCAGCTTCCAGCGGCAGCCCGGGCCCGACGGCCTGTGCCTGGCCGACTTCGTCTCGCCGGCGGGCGGTCCGCCGGACAGCCTGTGCCTCTTCGTCACGACCGCGGGAGAAGGTGTGCGCGAGCGCGCCGAGGCCTTCAAGGAGCGCGGCGACTACCTCAAGTCCCACCTCATCCAGGCGCTCGCGCTCGAGACCGCCGAGGCCTTCGCCGAGCTGCTGCACTCGAAGCTGCGGGCGATGTGGGGCTTTGCCGACGGGCCCGAGCTGACGATGCTCGACCGCTTCCGGGCGAGCTATCGCGGCCGGCGCTTCTCATTCGGCTACCCGGCCTGTCCGCACCTCGAGCAGCAGGCGCTCCTCTTCCGGCTGCTCCAGCCTGAGGAGCTTGGCGTCACGCTGACCGATGGCTGCATGATGGAGCCCGAGGCGAGCATCTCGGCGCTGGTCTTCCATCACCCGCAGGCGACCTACTTCTCGGTGCTCGCCCCCAGGAGCGATGGATGAGCGACGACGCCGCGCCCGCCGCCCCGCTCTTGCTGCTGCCGACGACCGGAATCGGCAGCCTGCCGCACACGCAGCTCGAGCTGGCGCTGCAGCTCGCCCTGCGCGTCGGCATCCCCTACCTGCCGCAGCTTCCGATGAAGGATCCGGCCGAGCTGATGCTTTTGCAGGCGCTCGAGGGTCTGCCCGGGCTTCGCTTCGACCGCGAGGGCGCGGTGACCGTGCAGCTCGCCGAGTGGGAGCGGCGCGCGGCCGACTTCGAGGACGAGCTCGAGCAGGCGCTCGCGACGGGGGCTGTCGCGGCGTTCGAGCCGTCGGCCGCGTTCGCCAGCGCCTGGCGGCCGTTCCTTTGGGAGATCGAGTCGCGCAGGCTGCCCGTCGCGAAGGTTCAGCACGCCGGGCCGATCACGGCGCGCTGGGCGCTCGAGCTCGACGACGGCCGGCCGGCGAGCGCCGTGCCGCGGCTCGGCCAGCAGATCTATCGGCTCGGGCTCGTGCGCACGATCGCGATGGCGAGGGCGCTGCGCGACCGCGGCGCCACGCCGATTGTCTTCCTCGACGAGCCGGCCCTCGGGCTGCTCGATCCTGACAAAGACTCGAGCCACCGGCTGCAGCTCGAGGAGCTGCGGCTGCTCATCGCGGCCCTCCGCGGCGAAGGCGCGCTCGTCGGCATCCACTGCTGTGGAACGGCGAGCTGGCCGCTGGTGCTCGAGCTCGGCGCGGACATCCTCTCGTTCGACACCGCGCTCTCGCTCTCCGCGCTCGCCGCCTGCGCAGAAGCGCTCGAGCGCTTCGAAGGCCGCGGCGGGCTCCTCGCGCTCGGCCTCGTCCCGACCGATGGCCGGGAGCTGGACCTCGAGACGCTCGCCGACGGCCTCGTCGCGACCCTGCGCAGCGCCGGCAAGGCGGGCGAACGCCTGCTGGAGCGCGCGCTCCTCACGCCGGCCTGTGGCCTCGCGTTGCGTTCAGTCGCGCAGTGCGAGCGGGTCTTCGACGACTTGGAGAGCGTGCGGCAGATCCTCCGGGCGCGGCTCACGCGAGCGTAGGACCGGCGGGCTCGACGGCATTGCGGCGCTGCGACCTTTCCAGGCTTCCCGCGACGCCGCCGGGACGGCGGCGCTCCCGCCTCAGAGCCTGGCTCTCGCAGGCGCGCCACGCGGAAGCCGCCGGGTGGGCGGCCTCGTGGCCTTACTCCGGTCTTCTCGACGGGCCGGTATGCGGCCGTCCAGCCAATCGCCGCGTCGGCAAGTCGCGTCCCCCAACTGCCCGCGTCCGCTTGCCGTTACCGCAAAGCATCTTCTCGAAAAGGCGCCAGCTTTGGGTTCGTCTGCCCGGAGCGAGTGATGAAGACCTCACCTCTCCTCGCGCTCGTGCTGCTTTCGAGCACCTTCGCGCACGCCCGTGGGATCTCCGGCCCGATGGTCGTCTCCGACGCCTGGCCGCAAGCGACCGACCTCGTGAGCTGGGCGAACGACGTGCTGCGCATCGAGGGCAAGACCGACGCGCCCGACCGCGACAAGGCGCTCGCGCTCTACTACTGGACCCGGCTCTTCGTGATGAGCCCGAGCGCGGGCACCGAGCCCTACGAAGGCCCTTTCGGCCAGGAGGGCAGGCTCGTCGAGGACGTCCACAAGGTCATGTTCGTCCACGGCTGCGGCGACTGCGATTACCAGGCGCGCGCGCTCGAGGCCGTCTGGGCGCTCTACAAGGGCGACGACCGCGCCGCCCGGCGCGTCAACTGGATGCCCCGCCCACACACGATGGCCGAGCTGAAGTGGGACGGCGCCTGGCACGCCTTCGACGTGATGAACGGCATCTTCTTCCTCGACGCCGACAGCCCGACCGCCAACGTCCTGAGCATCGCCCAGGAGATCGACGCGGACGACCTGCTCAAGGCCAACGAGCACTTCGAGCACCGCTGCCGGCCGTTCTTCGAGCGGGTGCGAAGCTGGGACCAGCCCGGCGAATGGAGGATGCACCTCGAATTCACCGCTTTCTACGAGACCGGCGAGGCCTGGCTGCAGGCCGGAAGCCCGGACGGCGCGGTCTTCGCGACGCACTCGATGCCCTCGACGCTGCCGCTGTCGGACATGAATTGGTATCTGCCGCGAGGCGCGCGGATCGAGCGCCGCTGGGCACCGGGCCCCGACTTCTACGCCCCGCAGGCGCAAGCGGCGTCCTTCGGCGCCCTCGGCCGCCATTTTCGCCAGGCGCTGGAGTGGCCGCCGTCCGACTCGCACTGGAACGGGAACGAGGATCTCTACAACTTCCCGAAGGTCGAGCCCTACCTGCAGCTCTGCACCGATCCGGACGACATCTGGTTCTACGGCCAGCACACGCTCTACCTGACGAGCGCGGGCACTTACGAGTACGAGGCCGACCTGTGGTCCGACGCCTACCTCGACGCCGTCGAGGGCGAGCCGGGCCTGCTGCGGGCGACGGCGCCGCCGTTTCTGCGCCCCGGAGCCGCGGGCGAGCCGCGCAGCATCACCTTTCGCATCCGCTCCCCCTACATCATGGGCGACGCAACGCTCGCGGCCACGGTCGCCGCCGGCCCGGGCGACGCCGCCCGGTTCCTGCTCTCCTCCGACGCGGGCGAGACCTGGGACGAGGTCGCCTCGGGTGAAGGCCGCATCGAGGTCAACCTCGGCAAGTCGCGCTTCGACGGCGTGCGGCAGTCGGTCTCGGGCAAGTACGAATACCTCGTGCGCTTCGAGTGCGAGGCCGCGCACGACCCGGCCACCGTGGGCTTGAGCCGCATGCGGCTCACCACGCGCATCGACGGCAGCCTCAACGCGCTGCCGCGGCTCGCCGCGGGGGCGAACACGGTGCGCTTCAAGGTCTCGGACGCCCACGCGGTCGAGGCCCCTATCCGCGTCGAGTACCGCTGGAGCGCGGGCACGGCCCCAGGTGTCCACACCAAGGACCTGCGGCCCGAGGACTTCGGCGGCAACGAGGTCGCCTGGCGGGTCGAGGCGCCAGGCCTCACCCGGTGCGAGTCGTACGCGTTCTCCTACGGCGGCAACGACGAGGACGGCAACGGGCTGCCGGACACCTGGGAGCGGCTCTACTTCGGCGCCATCGGCCAGGACCCGGCGGGCGATCCCGACGGCGACGGGGTGGCGAACCGCGACGAGCTCGACGCCGGCACCGTGCCGACGCCCGGCGGGCCGTTCGCCGCGCTGAGCGGGCAGCGCACGAAGCGCGGCTGCGGCGCCTGCAGCAGCGGCGGCGCTTCGCTCTTCCTGCTTCTCCTCGGCGTCGCCTGGGGCGTGCGAGCGTGGAGCCGTTGGCGGGGGCGCCCTCGAAGCGGGTCGCCCTGAGCCTCGCCCCAAGGCGAGCGCTGCGGCGACGGTCGGCGGCTCGCTCGGACACGACGGCCGCTCGACGCGCGGCGTTCGCCGAGGACGCCGCCCGCGTCGCCCACCGGTCGCTGTTCGCCCGGCGCCATTGCGCCCGGTCGCCGGGAACATGAGCCCTCACGCCTTCGCTCGAGCCCCGACCCTGCGAGCCGTTGAACCCGATGGAAGGAGGCGTCGATGCCGCTGTTCGTTCTGATGACCAAGGCAAGCCCCGAGCTGCTGCAGGATCCCCGCGGCCGCAAGGAGGCGGGCAACGAGTGGAAGCACGAGGTCGAGCGCAAGTGTCCGTCGGTCAGGTGGGTCGCCCACTACGCCCTGCTCGGTCCGTATGACTTCATGGACATCTACGAGGCGCCGGACATCGAGACGGCGACCCAGGTCTCGTACATCTCGCTGCGCGGCGGAGCCTGTGACGCAGAGAGCTGGCCGGCCATCCCGTACGACCAGTACCTGAAGCTCGCCGAAACCGCCGAGAAGTAGCCGCTCGCGCGCCACTGGCCCGCCGTCCCGTAGCTGCCGTCGCCGCCCGAAATCGCGCTCGTGTCCTCGGCCCGACAGTTCGCGCCGGATGGCGGGCCAGCCGCCTTTGCACCGAGAGCGCATCGCGCACAATCGCCGCCTCCCACTGAACCGGATGACTCGGAGGCAAGCGCGATGCTCCACACGCCCGTCGCCCAGACCGCCGCTCCCCGCGCGATGCTGTCGGGCGCCGCCGATCACGCAAGCCGCCTGCTCGCTCTTTTCCAGGAGACACGCGAGGCGACCGAGGCGCTGTGCGAGCCACTCTCGAGCGAGGACTTCGTCGTTCAGTCGATGCCCGCGGCGAGCCCGGTCAAGTGGCACCTCGCCCACACCACCTATCTCTTCGAGGCGGCGGTGCTCATCCCCTGCCTCCAGCGCTACCGGCCGTTCAACCCGCGGTTCGGCTGCCTCTTCAGCGGTTGGGAGGCGAATGAGGCCGATCGGTCTGCTTGCGGGCTGCTTAGCCGGCCCTCGATAGAGCAGGTCTTCACCTACCGCCGCTATGTGGACGAACAGGTCGAACGGCTGCTCTCCGATGCCGACGAGCTCGAAGCGGCCGAGCTCGCCGAGTCGCTGCTCTTCGGAATCAGCCACGAGCAGCGGCATCAGGAGGCGATGCTCGCCGACCTGCTGCACGCGTTCTGGCGCAACCCGCTGCGCCCGGAGTATCGGCCGCCCGCCCCGTCGCGCCCGGGGACCAGCCTGCCGCTCGAGTGGAAGGCGGGCCCCGAAGGTCTCTGCTCTATCGGCGCCGCGGACGACGGCTTCGCCCTCGACCTCGAGCGACCGCGGCACCGCGTCTTTCTCCAGCCGTTCGAGCTCGCTTCGCGCCTCGTCACCAACGGCGAGATGCTCGCCTTCGTCTCCGACGCCGGCTACCGGCGGCCCGAGCTGTGGCAACCCGAAGGCTGGCGCATCGCGCAGGCCGAGGGCTGGTCGGCGCCGCTGTATTGGGAGCGCGCGGACGGGCGATGGATGCAGATGACGCTCGCGGGGATGACCGAGCTCGACGAAGCCGAGCCGGTCTGCCACGTGAGCTGGTTCGAAGCCGACGCCTTCGCCCGGTGGGCGGGCGCGCGGCTGCCGACCGAAGCGGAGTGGGAAACGGCTGCCTCGGGCAGATCGGTGAGCGGCAACTTCCTCGAGAGCGGGATTCTGAGGCCGACCGTGGTAGACGGGCGCGCTGATTCCCCGGCCCAGCTCTTCGGCGACGTCTGGGAGTGGACCGCGAGCCCCTTCGTTCCGTACCCGGGGGCACGGCTGGGGCCGCCACGACCGGGCGCCCATGACGAGGACGCCCAAGCCGGCAATTGCAGGGTCCTTCGCGGCGGCTCCTGCGTGACGCCCCAAGGCTACATGCGCCCGAGCTGCCGCAAGCTGCTTCCGCCGTCGGCCCGGTGGCACTTCGCCGGCTTTCGGCTGGCGCGCGAACGGCGATAGCGACGCCTGTCGAGGCCGTGACACGCCGGGCTTCTGAGCCGAGCGCGCTCCCAGGCTTCTCGCGCGCCAAGGCGCCCTTCCGCGATTCGAAACGCGTGCACGTGCGCGACTCCGACATTCGCAAACCCTTCGCGCGCGCCGACCGCGCGCCTTCGATTCGAAGCGCTCGCGACCGCGAAGCGGGCGGCGGTCCAGCCTCGTTTTGGACCTCTCACATCTTCCGGGAGAGCCGGAGGCTGATTTAGGCTCAGCCTCATGAACGCTCTGATCCTTGCCATGGCACTCGGTGGCCTCTCGGCCAGCAAGCTGGGGCCGCACGTTTTGAGCACCCCCTCCGACAGCAGCGCAGTCGCCGTGCTGAACGAGTGCCCCCGCCTCGCCAAGTGGGTCTCGCGCTCTGGCGAGGTCGCCTCCGCCATCGGCGAGTTCCGGGTCCGTTGTCCCGGCGCCGCGGTCGTCGTCCGGGTAGACGCGCAGCTCCCGGAGCCGTACCACGCCACCGCTTCGGCGGAGGACGCGGCGGACAACTACTGGCAGCGGATGC
Organism: Myxococcales bacterium; assembly: GCA_050942745.1. Classification (GTDB taxonomy): domain Bacteria; phylum Myxococcota; class Myxococcia; order Myxococcales; family UBA5297; genus UBA10939. The sequence goes on along the minus strand of JBMNNX010000248.1, from coordinate 163 downwards.
TGAGCGGGCTGGCCGGCCTCGACGCACGATGGGTGGACTGGCTCGAAGGGCCGAATGAGGAGGAGGCGATGCCCGGCTGGACGCGAGATCCGGCCAAAGCGGCCTGGTACGCCGAGTTCTGGTCGCGGCTTGCCGATCTCATGACGCACTCGGGATTCGCCCC
>JBMNNX010000247.1:0-9931 GCA_050942745.1 Myxococcales bacterium | reverse complement strand
GGGCGCACGTCGGTGTAGCTCTGCAGGATGTTGTTCGGGTCGCGCCCCTCGAGCCGATCGATGAGCGCCGAGTAGCGGTAGAGGTGATCGAAGTCCTCGAGCAGGCCGAACTCGAGCACCTGCTTGATGTAGGGGTCGGGCTCCTGCTCGGCGAGCGCGGCGGTGACCTCGACGGCGACCTGCTCGTAGGCGATGGTCGTCTCGAGCACCGACTGGTCGGCCGGAAGCAGCCAGTTGACCAGCGTCTGCTGGTGCTGCTCGACACGGCGCACTTGGGCGAGCGGCACGCGGAGGCCGCGGTCGTTGTTGCGGGCGGCGCTGTGCAGGAAGGCACACTGCTCGTTCTCGATGCCGTTCATCAGGATGATGCGGACCCGGGTGAACGCGTCGTTGTCGAGCTTGCTGATCGGCGTGCGCACCATGTCGTGCCAGTCGAAGAGCTGCTTCTCCAGCGGGACTCCGTGTTCCTTCATCAGGTCGAGCGCCATCCGTCCTGCCTCCTTTCGATGGGGGCGAAGGTTGGTGGCGCCGCGCCGAATGGCCAAGCCGCTAGGCGGGTGAACCCGAACGAGTGCCGTAGGTGTCAAGAGCTGTGGGCCGAAGCGAACGCGCCCGCGGCAGCTCATGGCGTCGTGCCGAGCAGCATCAGGTGCTCATACCGAGCTTGAGACCGGTCCTTTGGCCGGCTGTGGCCTTGAACCGACACTGGTCAGGCCGAGCGCCTTCGACGGGCTCAGGAGGCCCAGCTTGCGATACCGCGACCGAACGGATGGACCGCGGAGCTCCAGCTCCGCGTCGCGTCGCGCCGACGGGTCGTTTGCGGTCGCCCGAACGACGAGTGGCGGATCTGGTGTTGCTCCATCTTCCCCACTGCGCGATCCCGCCGCCACGTGCGCAGGCCGCCGAGACGGCGGCCCTCCCTCCTCAATCGCGGCCTCTGTTCGCAAATCCCGTCGCCGGATGTGACCTCGCGCAGATAAAGCTGTTGGTTAGGAGCAGCATCCGCTCGACGACGCGGACGGCCCTGCGCACGCGCGCCGAAGGCAGCGAACCGGGCGCGAACTGCCGTCCCTCGATCGCATAGATCACCAGGCTCGGCGGCAGCCGCCCGAGCGCCCGCGCCAGCTCGATCACCTGCGCCAGGCCGAAGGCGTGCCCCGACACCGGCCGCAGCTCCGGGCGCGACAGATGCCGCGAAACCTCGCTGAGGCCTGAATTTGAGGGGCCCTTCGACTCCGCTTTCGCCGCTTGCGCGCCGGGAGCTACGCTCAGGGCAAACGGTGCTCGTCCCGTCGCCCGGACGTCGAGGCGATGGATCGTCCCCGCGGGCGCCCCGCTCACCGCCGCGTCAACGAGCGTCGTCGGCCGGCCACACCAGAGCTCGATGAGCTCGAGCAGCTCGCCCCGATGCTCCAGCACTTCGAACCGCGCTCCGGCCCGCTTCAGCCGTCGGGCGACCAGCAGCCCTGCCGCGTCGTCGCCTCGGCCCGAGCCGAGCCCGATCACCAGCGGGCCGCTCACTTCCGCACGACCTCCAGCCTCAGGAAGTGCGTCGCGCAGGAGATGCAGGGGTCGTAATTGCGGATGGCCTTCTCGCACAGCCTCCGCAGCGCCTCGTCGCCGAGGTGCTGATTGCGCTGGACGAGCTCGCGCAGGTCTTCCTCGACGCTCGCCTGGTTCTGGGCGGTCGGCGGAACGATGTTCGCCGAGAGGATGCGTCCGTCCGCTCCGACCTCGTAGCGGTGGTAGAGCAGGCCGCGCGGCGCCTCGCTCCAGCCGAACCCCACCGCGGCCCGCGGCGCCGCCTCGACCGCGGGCACCTCCGGCGGTTCGTACGAATCGATGAGCCGCAGCGCCTCCTCGCACGCGTAGAGGATCTCCACCGCGCGCACCACGATGCTCTGGAACGGGTTCCGGCACACCCGGCCCAGCCCGGCCCCGGCGGCCGCCTGCTGCGCGAGCGGCGAGAGCCGGTCCCAGTTGTTCGAGTAGCGGGCCAACGGCCCCACCAGGTACGCACCGCCTCCCTTGCGCCGCGAATGCTTCGCGGTGGAGGTCGGCACCTGCTCCTCCTCGAAGTGGGCCTCGAACTCGTCGGCCCCGAGGTCGAGCCCGCGGTTCGAGACGAGGCGGCCCTCCTCGATCGGATAGCGCTCCGGGTGGCGCAGGCTCACCAGCTCGTAGTCGCGCTCCAGCTCGGGCAGCTCGAAGCCGCCAATCCAGCGCACCGACTCGAGCGCCGCATCCCGCGCCCAGGCGAGCCTCTCGCGTATCGGCGCCAGATCCCGCGGGTGCGGCGCGCTGTGGAAGCCGCCGACGCGCGCGTTGATCGGATGGACGGCGCGCCCGCCGAGCAGGGCGATGAGCTCGTTGCCGATCTTCTTGATCTTCAGCCCGCGCTCGACCTCCTCCCGATGGTCGCGCGCCATGGCGATGGCGTCGTCGTAGCCCAGGAAATCGGGCGCGTGCAGCAGGAAGACCTGCAGCGCGTGGCTCTCGATCCACTCGCCGCAGTACATCAGCCGCCGCAGCGCCCGCAGCCGCTCGCCGAGGTCGATGCCCACGGCGTTCTCCATCGCCTGCGTGGCGCTCGTCTGGTAGGCCACCGGGCAAATGCCGCAGATGCGCGAGGTGATGTCCGGGGCCTCGTCGAGCTTGCGCCCGCGCAGCAGCGATTCGAAGAAGCGCGGCGCCTCGAAGATGCTGAAGCGCGCCTCCTCGAGCGCCCCGTCGCGCAAGACGATGCGCATCGACCCCTCGCCTTCCACGCGCGCGAGGTAGCCCACCTCGATCGTCCTACTCGCCATGACGCTTGCTCTCCTCGCGAAACGCCTCGGCCCAGGCGTTGAACGTGCGGAAGACGTCGCGCAGGTCCGGCTCGTCCATCCCGCGCCGCTGCCACCAGCCGCTCCACGAGCCGGTGTTGGGCGTCTCCATTGGTCCGTAGCAGCCGTAGCAGCCGCGCCCGTAGGCCGGGCAGAGCGCGCCGCAGCCAGCGTGCGTCACCGGGCCCATGCACGGGATCTGGCGCGCCACCATCACGCAGACCGTGCCGCGCAGCTTGCACTCGATGCAGACGCTGTGGGTCCCCACGTTCGGTGTCCGGCCGGCGAGCAGCGCGCTCAACACCTCCAGCGCCTGGCGCTTGTTGATGGGGCAGCCGCGCAGCTCGAAGTCGATGGGCACGTGCGCGGCGACGGGCGTCGAGGTCTCGAGCGCGTCGAGCTGCTCGGGGCGCGGATAGACGGCGGCGGCGAAGGGCCCGAAGTCGCGAAAGTTGCGCAGGCCCTGGATGCCGCCCGCGGTCGCGCATGCGCCGATGGGCACCAGCAGGCGCGACTCGCGCCGTATCTCGCGTATGCGCTCGGCCTGGTGCGCGGTCGCTATCGAGCCCTCGACCAGCGACAGGTCGTACGGACCCGCGGCCGTCGCGCTCGAGGCCTCGACGAAGTAGGCGATCTCGAAGGCTCCGGCGATCCGCAGCAGCTCGTCCTCGAGGTCGAGCAGGCTGAGCTGGCAGCCGTCGCAGGAGGCGAGCTTCCAGACGGCGAGGCGCTTCTTCTGCGGCATCGCAAGCCTCCTCACAGCTCGTGGACAGTCAGCAGCTCGCCGAGCCGCGCGTACGGCAGCACCGGCCCGTCGCGACAGACGAGGACGGGGCCGAGCTGGCAGTGGCCGCACTGGACGACCCCGCACTTCATGTTGCGCTCGAGCGAGAGGTGAATCTGCTCGGGCCCAAGCCCCCGCTCGAGCAGCGCCGCGACGGTGAAGCGCATCATCACCTCCGGGCCGCAGACCATGGCCACGGCGTCCCCCGGGCTGAAGCGCGCCCGCGGGATGAGCGAGGGGACGACGCCGACGTCGCCGCGCCAGGTGCCGTCGGCGTGGTCCACGGTCACCTCGACCTCCAGATCGAGCCGGCTGCGCAAGCGCTCGAGCTCGGCGCGGTAGAGCAGCCCGTCGGGCCCGCGCGCCCCGTAGAGGATGGCGATGCGCCCGTAGCGCTCGCGCGCGGCCAGGAGCCGATAGATCGCGGGCCGCAGCGGCGCGAGTCCAAGGCCGCCGGCGACCACCAGCACGTCCCTGCCTTCGGACTCCTCGACCGGCCAGCGGCTGCCGTACGGCCCGCGCAGCCCGAGGCGCTCGCCCGGCCTCAGACCCGCGAGCGCCTCGGTCACCGGGCCCGCCGCACGGATGGTGTGCAGCAGCCGATGCGGCGACGCGGGATCGCCGCTCAGGCTGATCGGCGCCTCGCCCCGGCCGAAGGCGTAGAGCATGTTGAACTGCCCCGGCGCGAACTCGAGCGGCGCGCCGTCCTCGGCCTCGAGCGCCAGCGTCGCCGTGTCCGCCGTCTCCTCGTATCGCTCGACGACCCGGTACGGCCGCGGCAGCAGCGCGCTTCGAGCGCTCACGGGCGCCCTCCGTCGTTGCGCGGCTGGCCGTAGACGTCGAGGAGCTGCAGCCGCGTCTCCTGCAGCCGGCGCGCGAGGATCGGCACGAACCGCTTCATCAGCTCGTAGCCGAGGTCGTGGTCGGCCTCCGCCTTCTCGCGCAGGCACTTGCCGTCGAGCGCCACGGCGCGCGTCAGCTCGACCGCCCGCGCGTCGTAGGACCAGCGGTACGGTGGGATGAGCCAGGCGGCGCCGAGGATCTCGCCCTCGTTGAGCGTCGCGAAGGTGAGCGGCTCGCGCCCGGGCGCGTTGAACTCGAGGGCGACCTTCCCGTGCCGCAGCAGGAAGAAGCTGTCGGCGGCATCGCCCTCGCGAAACAGGTGCGCGCCCGCGTGGAAGACCGCGTTGCGCGCGCAGCCGGCGATGAGCGCGCTCGAAGCCTCGTCGAGGCCCTGGAAGAACGGGTGCTCCCTGACGATGCCCTCGATGGTCTGCATGGCCTACCTCCGGTTCCGGCCGTCGCTCGCGCGGATGGCGGCGCTCTCCTCGGTGAGGTCGATGCCCACCGGGCACCAGGTGATGCAGCGCCCGCAGCCGACGCAGCCCGAGCTGCCGAACTGGTCGAACCAGGTCGCGAGCTTGTGGGTCATCCACTGCCGGTAGCGCGAGCGGATCTGCCGGCGCACCGGGCCGCCCTGCAGGCGAGTGAAGCCGAGCGTGAAGCACGAGTCCCAGCGCCGGGTGCGCTCGGCGTGGATTTGCTCGAGGTCGCTGCCGTCCTCGAAGTTGGTGCAGAAGCAGGTCGGACAGACGAGCGTGCAGTTGCCGCAGGCGAGACAGCGGCGCGCGACCTCGGCCCAACGCGGGTGCTCGAGGTTGCCCATCAACAGGCCGTGGATGTCGCTGGTGTCGAGGCTTCGGCCCATCTGGCTGGCAGCGCGGCGTGTCGCCTCCTCGGCTTCCCTGCGCTCGGACTCGCCCGCCGGGCGGCGAGGGACGCCGGCCATCAGCCGCGCGCCCGCGTCCGAGCCGATCTCGACGAGCAGCGCGTGATTCGCCGTGTTGGGCCAGAGCTCGGTCAGGGCGAGATCGAACCCCGACTCCGCGCGCGGCCCGGTGCCCATCGAAGCGCAGAAACAGGTGCCGCCGGCCGAGGTGCAGTTGGCGACGACAGTGAGCAGTCCCTCGCGCCGGGCGCGATAGAACGGGTCCGGGTACGGGCCCGCGGCGAGGATACGGTCCTGGATGGCGATGGCCGCGAGGTCGCAGGGGCGCACGGCGAAGAAGGCGAAGCGCGCGGGCTCTTCGTGCGGCTCGGAGAGCGCGAGGCCGCCGTCGTCGCGCTCGGCGCGCCAGAGGCGCGCGCGGGGCCGGTGCAGCAGCCGCTTCCAGGAGTCCTGGCCAACTGCGCAGCCGAAGAGAGCCGCTCCGCCTCGCCGTGTGAGCCGGTAGAGGCCGCCGTCCTGCTCGTCGGACCAGCCGATGGGGAGCTGCTCGACCCGCGTCACCTCATCGAGGCAGACCGCGTGGTCGCGAACGTGAGGCCCCCGAATTTGGCAGCCCTCAGCGGCGATGGCGTCGAGCAGCGCCTGGAGCGCTGGCGGCTCGATAAGGAAGCTCTCACCTTGCGCGGGCACGGCGTCCATTGCTCCTCCGGCGTCCTGACGGCGACGCCGGCAAGAGTGGGCATGGTCGGAGAAGGGGCAAGTCGTTGGTCACTGCCTGGCATGACGACGGAGGTTGGAGCTCGAGCTCAAGGCGCACGACGACGAAGCTGGAGCTTCATCCTCCATTCGTCCTATCCCGACGACCGCCTAGAACCCGAACCCATGCGCGATAGGAAACCGCCATCCCTCGCCGAAGGCCCGAGCCGAGACGCGCAGCACGGGCGCGGCCTGGCGGCGCTTGTACTCGGACATCAGCACCAGCCGTAGCGCGCGCTGCACCGTCTCCTCTGGGAAGCCCATCGCGGCGATCTCCTCCGGCGTCTTCCGCCCTACGATGTACGCCTTGAGGATGGCGTCGAGTGCCGGGTACGGCGGCAGCGAGTCCTCGTCTCTCTGGTTCTCGCGCAGCTCGGCCGACGGCGGGCGCGTAATCGCGCGCTCGGGGATGACCTCCCCGCGCTTGTTCGCGTTGCGCGCGAGCGCGAAGACCGTCGTCTTCGGCACGTCGCCGATGACCGCCAGGCCGCCGGCCATGTCGCCGTAGAGCGTGCAGTAGCCCACGGCGAGCTCGCTCTTGTTCCCTGTGGTCAGCAGCAGCTTGCGCTGCTTGTTCGAGAGGGCCATCAGCAGCGTGCCGCGCACGCGCGCCTGGATGTTCTCTTCGGTCACGTCGTGCGGCAGGTCGGCGAACACCGGCTCGAGGGATCGAAGGAACGACTCGAAGATCGGCTCGATGGGCACGTCGTGCAGCGCGATGCCCAGGTTCTTGGCAAGCAGCGCGGCGTCCTCCTTGCTCATGTCGGAGGTGAAGCGGCTCGGCATCGCCACGCCGACGACCTGCTCTGGCCCCAACGCCTTGGCCGCCAGGTAGGCGACGAGGCAGGAGTCGATCCCGCCCGACAGGCCGAGCACCGCGCCGCTGAAGCCCGACTTGGCCGCGTAGTCGCGCAGCCCGAGCACCAGCGCCTGCTCGAGCTCGTCGAGATCGCTCGCGTGCGGCTCGACCGGGCCGCCATGCTCGAGGTCGGCGACGAGCAGCTCCTCGCGAAAGCCGCCGGCCCGGGCGATGACCTGGCCGCGCGCGTCGATGAGCGCCGAGTGGCCGTCGAAGACGAGGCTATCGTTGCCACCGACGAGGTTGAGGTAGGCGATGGGAATCCCGTGTCGCCGCGCGGCCGCGGCGAGCATCTGCTCGCGCAGCCTGGGCTTGCCCTGCGCGTAGGGCGAGGCCGATACGTTGAGCAGCAGCGTCGCGCCCGCCTGCGCCAGCTCGCTCGCGGGATCGCGCGGATAGCGCCTCCGGCCCCAGAAGGCCTCGTCGTTCCACAGGTCCTCGCAGACCGTCAGGCCGACGGGGACGCCGCCGATCTCGGCGAGGGTCGGCTGCCCGCCCGGATCGAAGTAGCGCGCCTCGTCGAAGACGTCGTAGGTCGGCAGCAGCATCTTGCGCGCCGTCGCGACCCGCCGGCCGTCCACGATCAACACGCCGGTATTGTGGAGCCCCGCGCCCGTGCCCGGGTGCTGCTCGAGGCCGCCGATGTAGATGGCGATGCCCTGGTTCCACTCGGCGGGCTGACACAGCTCGTCCATCGCCCTGCGCGCCCGGTCGAGGAACTCGGGGACCTTGAGGAAGTCCTTCGGCGGGTAGCCGGCCAGGCCGAGCTCCGGAAAGAGGACCAGCTCGGCGCCCTGCTCGCGCGCGCGGCGCGTGAAGTCGCGGACCTTCTCCGCGTTTCGGGCGAAAGCGCCGACGGTCGTGTCGATTTGGGCGAGGGCGATCTTCACGGGCTACCTCCAGAAAGGCGCCTGTTCTTCGCCGCTTTCCCCCGGTTTGGCAAGGCCGCCGGGCTCGTTTGCAGACGGCGCCCCGACCGCAATTGGGGCGCATCGGCGCAAGGGCGCGCCCCGGCCGTCGTCCGGCACCACCTCTTGAGAGAGGAGCCCGGAATGACCCTGCAGAGGACCAGGCAACCGCTCGCGCTGCCACGCCCCATCGCGCTCGCCCTGCGGCCGTTCCAGAAGTTCCTGCAGACCGAGTCGGCGAGCGGGATCCTGCTCCTGGTCGCGACGGGCGTCGCGCTCGTCTGGGCCAACTCGCGTTTCGGCGACAGCTACCGGCACCTCCTCGAGCAGACGATCAGCATCTCGGGCTTCGGAGTCGGCCTCTCGTGGCCGCTCCACATGTGGATCAACGATGCGCTGATGGCGGCCTTCTTCTTCCTCGTGGGGATGGAGATCAAGCGCGAGCTCGTGCTGGGCGAGCTCAACAGCCTCCGCAGGGCCATCCTGCCGGCATTCGCCGCTCTCGGCGGAATGCTGATGCCCGCGCTCATCTTCGTGGCCTTCAACGCCGGCACCGAGAGCCTGCGGGGCTGGGGCGTGCCGGTCGCCACCGACATCGCCTTCGCCCTCGGCGCGCTCGCGCTGCTCAAGGGTCGGGTCCCGGCGTCACTGGCTGTCTTCCTTACGGCGCTCGCCATCTTCGACGACCTCGGCGCCATCGTGGTCATCGCGCTCTTCTACGGGCAGGCGGTCAACGTTGCGGCGCTGCTCGCGGCCGTCGGCATCACCCTGCTGCTCGTCCTGATGAACCTGTTCGGCGTGCGCGGCCTCTGGCCGTACCTGGCGATGGGCATGCTGTTGTGGATCGCCGTCCTCAACTCCGGCATCCACGCGACCATCGCCGGCGTGGTTCTCGGCCTGTGCATCCCCTCGCGCACCCGGCGCGATCCGGCCGAGGTTGACGTCCTGCTCGACCGGCTGCGCACGGTCAACGCCGACGCCCAGAACGAACGCTTCCGCGAAGAGACGCTGAGCGCGGTCGAAGGCTATCTGGCCGACACGCTGGCGCCGCTCGACAGGCTGGTGCGCGCCCTCCACCCCTGGGTCGCCTTCCTGATCATCCCCGTCTTCGCGCTCGCCAACGCGGGCGTGGAGCTCGCCGGGCTCTCGCCGGGCGATCTGGTCTCGCCGCTGACGCTGGGAATCGCGCTGGGCCTGTTCCTCGGCAAGCAGGCCGGCATCTTCGGCGCGACCTGGCTCGCGGTGAAGCTGCGGCTGTCGCCCCGGCCATCGCGCGCGAGCTGGTCGCAGGTCTACGGAGTCGCGATGCTCGGCGGCATCGGCTTTACCATGTCGCTCTTCATCTCCGCGCTCGCCTTCCCGGCGGACGGTTTGCTCAACGAGAAGGCCAAGGTCGGGATCCTGCTCGGCTCGGCGCTCAGCGCCACGGTCGGCATGTTGTTCCTGCGCTTCGCGGCGCGCCCGGGCGACAAGTAGCAGAGGGGGCTGTCAAGGCGCGTGTTTGACGGGAGCACGTTCCTCCGCCGGTTCGCTGGAGAGAGCTTCCGACCGGCACGGCGTGACACGGAATACCGGCGCGACCGAGTGTCGGGGCGGACCTGGCCGAGCATCGGGCGCACGAGGCCGAGCGTCAGGCGGAAGGGGCCGAGCGTCAACCGATCAATGCCGAATCGTCATGCTAATGGCACCTATCGTCACGCCGGCGCGACCCATCGTCACGCCGGCGCGACCTAGCGTCACACCGGCGAGGCCGATCATCACGCCGACGCGACCTAGCGTCACACCGGCGAGGCCGATCATCACGCCGGCGCGACCTAGCGTCACACCGGCGAGGCCGAGCGTCACGCCGACGCCATCTATCGTCAACACCGGCGAGGCCCATCATCACGCCGACGCGACCTAGCGTCACACCGGCGAGGCCGAGCGTCACGCCGACGCCACCCATCGTCAACACCGGCGAGGCCCATCATCACGCCGACGCGACCTAGCGTCACACCGGCGAGGCCGAGCGTCACGCCGACGCCACCCATCGTCAACACCGGCGAGGCCCATCATCACGCCGACGCGACC
>JBMNNX010000246.1:0-10010 GCA_050942745.1 Myxococcales bacterium | reverse complement strand
GGTCTTCTTGGTGCGCATACGTCTTCTCTCCCCGCCCTCGTCCTACAGTAATTGCGAGTGGGGTCGGTGTCTCACGCACGTTGGCACAGAGGGCAGCCATGGCGGGGACGGGTTTTGGGTGGGCGAACATGCGACGGGCCACCTGTTTTTGCAGTGAAGCCGCGCCGTTGGCCCTCGGACGTGCATGAAGAGGAAGCGCGCCACGCCCAAATCGCTCCCTGCAACGACCCGGGCGCAGAGTACTCCGAAGACGTCCGCAAATTCGAGCACTTGCGGGTCCTGGCACTCGGCTCGGCGAGGCGCAACGCATTAAGCCCTTCCGACCGAGCCCGAGCGCGACCGCCAGGACATCGTCACAGACGATTCCCACCGCGGTGATGGGCGGGGTCTCCATCGCGCTCTCCGGCGTCATCGCCGCCGCGGGCACCCGGCGCTTCGTCGAAGGGAAAGGCGACTTCGGCGAGAAGCGCAACCTCATCCTCGCCTCGGTGATCATGGTGCTCGGCGTGGGCGGACCGAAGCTCCACACCGGCAGCGTCGAGCTCGACGGGATGACGCTCGCGACCGCGGCCGGAATCCTGCTCAACCTGGTGCTGCCGCGCCCGGCACGCTCGCCGGCGGATGAGAGCGCGCAGGGCGCGCAGCCCACGACGGCGGCCGTGTAGCGGTCACAGCACCAACTCGGCCCATTTCGTCGCCGCGGGCGAGGTTGGAGAGAGACCGGATCGCCGCCCTTCGTGGCGGGCCAGTGGAAGGCGCCTCCGATGGCGGAGCTGGAGCTCCGCCGTCCATCACTGTTCCGCCGTCCATCCCTGGTCCACCGTTCCATCCCAGGTCCACCGTTCCATCCCAGGTCCACCGTTCCATCCCTGGTCCACCGTTCCATCCCTCTCACGGCTGGACCGGCGGAGCACCAGCTCCGTCCATGAGCCTTTGCTCGCCATCTCCCCGCCCAGGTGCCGAGGAGCCCACCGGAAGTTCACTTGACCGGCACTTTCGAAAATTCCGTCATTTCAACCACGTGCCACTTGTGACCCGCTGCGGCGCCCCCCGCCGCTTAACAGCGCCGCGCCCGCAGCGAGATGGTTCAGACCATCTGGTCTGAAAAATCAGTCCGGCTGGCCGGTTCGCTGCGTCCTACGAGCCGCCCGGTCAGCGGAGGGAGCCGACAGTGGCGCGTCCGAGGTTCGAAAAGCTCAGCGTGGAGAAGCGCGAGGCGATTCTGCAGGCGGCGGCGAACGAGATAGTGGCGCACGGCTGCGAGGCCGCTTCCGTCAACCGCATCCTCGAGTCGGTCGGCCTGAGCAAGGGCGCCTTCTACTACTACTTCGACGACAAGGCCGACTTCGGCGCCACCGTCTGCCTGTGGGCGATGGATGACCTCTTCAAGCTCTTCGACGAGCTGAAGCCCGCCGCCGATCCCGACGAGTTCTGGAAGGCGATGCAAGACTCCATGCGCCGGGGCCTGCAGCTCATGTCCCGTTCGCCGCACAGCAACGAGCTGATGATGCGAATCGGGCACGCGATGGTCCGCGACAAGGCGCTCTCCGAGCGGCTGACCGCCTCGGTCACGCGCGCCACCGACGCCTTGATCGCGATGCTGCGGCACGGCCAGGAGATCGGCGCGGTGCGCTCCGACCTGCCGCTGCCGGTGCTCGTCGTGCTCCTGCAGGGGATCAAGGAAGCGCTCATTCGCTCCTACGTCCCCCAAGACCACACCCCCAGCCCCGAAGAGCTCGAGCGGATCGGGGCGCTGCAGCTCGACCTCTATCGCCGCGTCGCGGCGCCCGCAGCGGAGGAAAACCGATGAAACGCGCAGTCGCACTCACGCTGGCAGCGCTCGCGCTGGCGGCCGGCCCGGCGCAAGCCGCCGAGGCCCCGCCCGCCAACGTGCCGCCATGCCCGTCGGGTGAGGAGAAGCCGGACGTCGCCGCGCTCATCCGCCGGACCGAGAGGCTGCTCGAGGGCAGCTCCTCGGTCGGCAGCTTCTCGATGACCATCAAGACCAAGGACTGGACCCGCAACCTGAAGCTGAAGGCCTGGGCGAAGGGGCGCGACTACACGCTCATCCGCGTGCTCGAGGGCGGCCCGCGCGAGACGGGGATGATGACCCTCAAGCGCGAGAAGCAGCTCTGGAACTACCTGCCGCAGGCCGGCCGGGTCATGAAGCTGCCGGCCGGAATGCTCGGCGATAGCTGGATGGGCTCGGACTTCACCAACGACGACCTGGTGCGCGGCTCGAGCCTGGTGGACGACTACGAGGCCAAGCTGCTCGGCGTCGAGAAGGCCGGCGAGCGCGAGGTCTGGAAGATTGGCCTGACGCCCAAGCCCGACAGCCCGGTGGTCTGGGGCAAGGTCGAGATCCTCGTCGATCGCACGAGCTGCCTGCCGGTCAAGCAGGTCTTCTTCGACGAGGAGGACAAGGAGGCGCGCCGGCTCGAGTACGGCGACTTCCGGCAGGTCGGCTGGCGGCAGTTCCCGGCGCGGATGACCTTTATCCCCGCCGACGAGAACCGCCAGACCTCGATCCTCTACGAGCAGATCGAGTTCGACGTGGACATCCCCGACGACACCTTCGGCCTCCATCGGCTGCGGCAGGGGAGGTAGGACCACGATGCTCGTCCAGATGGCCTGGCGCAACCTGATGCGCAACCGGCGCCGCACGCTGCCGACCCTGAGCGCGCTCGCGCTCGGCGTGTGCGCCATCGTCGCCTTCGGCAGCTTCAACGAGTCGGTCTGGTCCAAGACCATCAACCAGGTCACCGCGGCGCACGTCGGCCACCTCCAGGTCCACGGCGCCGGCTGGCAGAGCGAGCCCGAGCTGGGCAACGTGGTCGCCGATGCGGCGGCGGTCGAGGCCCGCGTCGCGCGGGCGCTACCCGACACCCGGCTCGCGCAGCGGGTGCTCGGCTACGGCCTGGCGGGCACCGAGACGCAGTCGGCGGCGGTGGTGGTGATGGGCATCGAGCCCGAGCGCGAGCCGAGCGGCAGCGGCCCGCGCACCATCGTGCGCGGGCGCAACGTCTCGGCAAAGCCTGCCGGAGAGCTCGTGATTGGCCGCGCGCTGGCCGACCAGCTCGAGGTGGAGCCTGGCGGCGAGCTGGTGATGCTCGGACAGGCGGTCGATGGCTCGACGGCCAACGCCCGCTACACGGTGGTCGGGGTCGCCGACGCGGGCTCCGACGAGCTCGACGCCACCGCAGTCTTCCTGAGCCTGGGCGACGCGCAGGACTTCTTCGGCCTGAGCTCCGGCGTCCACCAGATACTGATACGGCTGCCGACCGCGCAGGAGAACGTCTCTGCCCACCTCGAGGCGCTGCGCGGCGCGCTCGATCTCGCCGAGCTCGAGGGCCTGTCGTGGGACCAGATGCTCCCCGAGCGAGAGACCAGACCATGGGCCGGCTGTGGCCTTGAACGAACAGCGGATTGCCCTGAAAGCACTGCGTGCGAGCACGTCCTCTCCCGCGCTTGCGCGGGAGAGGGGATTTCGGGGGATTTAGGGGTAAGGGGTCGGCCCCGATCCTCGGCCGAGCTCCCTGCCGCCGAACCAGGCTTTGCCCCAGACTCCGTGCTTGCCGCGGTGCACCCTACGCGGCCAGCTCCTGAGTCCGAAAGCCTTGCCCATGTTCGATCATCCCAAGGCGACGAGCGCCGCGCTCTGGGCTCCCCGCCGCCTGCTTGCGATCTGGACCGCGTGGGGGCTTGCCCTCGCCCTCGTCGCGCTGCCCGAGGCCGCGCAGGCGAAGCAGGTTTGGGCGAACGAGGACGAGCCCCGCGCGCTCGAGGTGGGCGGCTTCTACAAGGCGCTCGGCGCGGGGATGGTGTTGCCCGACGGGCTGGTCGCGAGCACGGCCGCGCTGGTGTGGGCGGCAGAGGCGGCGCGCGAGTCGCTGCCGAGCTCTGCCGCGGCGGCGCTCCCGCAGCTCGAGCCGATTCCCGGAGAGGGCGCGCTCAGCACTCAGGTCGCGCGGCTGCAGGCGTGCCTGCTGTGGGGCGAGCACCTTGACGCTGAGATCGCCTGGCAACTGGCCGCGTCGGTCGCCTCGGCGCCGGCCTTCGCAGGCGGAGCGGCCCTGGGCGGCTCGCCGATAAGCGGGGCGGCGACCGCGAGTCGGCGGCTCGTCGATTTTGACGGCGCGCTCGCCGAAAGCGGCACGATGCGGCTGCGCCACGATCTCGACCGGCTCTCGCTCAAGCTCTCATTGCCTGGAATTGACCTCGTCGCCGGGCGGCAGGTGCTCGGCTGGGGCAGCGGGCGGCTGTGGAACCCGACCGATCTCCTTAGCCCGTTCTCGCCGACCGACATCGACAAGGAGGTGCGCAAGGGCGTCGATTCGCTGCGCGTCTCGATGCCGCTGGGCGTCACCGGCCTCCTCGACCTGCTCTGGCTCCCGCAGCGGCGCGCCGAGGACAACGGCGGCGTCGTGCGCGCCTAGGTCAACTTGTGGGGCTACGACTTCTCGCTCTCGGCGGCCAAGTACGTCTCGGACCTGGTCTTCGGCGCCGACTTCTCGGGCGACCTCGGCCCGCTCGGCGTCCACGGCGAGGCGGCCTGGACTCTGAGCATGGCGGGGTGGGGTGAGGGCCCGCTGAAGGTCGGCGAGCGTTTCGTGCGCGCGGTCGGCGGCATCGAGTGGAGGCCGCTCGAGAGTCTGGTGCTGATGGCCGAGTACCACTTCAACGGCTTCGGCGCGTCCACGCCCGACGACTACCTCGCGAAGATGCGGAGCGACAGGGTCGCGCGCGGCGAGGTCTTCGGCGCCGGCCGCCACTACCTCGGGCTTGTCTCGAGCTGGGCCGTGAGCGAGCTCGTCTCTCTGCAGACGACCGCCTTGGTCAATCTTCAGGACCCGAGCGCGATGCTCGTCCCGGTGGTCGAGTGGTCGGCGGCCCAGGGCGTGCTCCTGCGCGTGGGCGCGTTCGTTCCGCTGGGCGAAGGGCCCGACCAAAAGGCATGCGAGGGCATTGGCGCCGAAGACGTGCTCAATGCAAGCCCCGCCTTCCAACGTGCGTCTTCCACGCTGGGTGTGCGAAGTGAGTACGGGATGGCGGCTGCCGGCGTGATGGCGCAGGTCGCCATCCACCTGTGAAGAGAGAAGAGGCTGGCGGTTGGGGAACGAGCTGGACGACGAGCTCCAGCTCCGCCCAGCGCGGGACGATGAAGCCGCGAGGCCGAGGGTCGATCGCGGACGCCTATGGACGGCGGTGCTCAGCTCTGCCGATGTTGGCTGACGCCGTTCGCGTCGCTGAGTGTGGATTGAGGCGACGGATGACGGGCAACTCGGACGGTCGTGTCTCGATGGTGTAGCACGTCTAACGGCAGCGCCAACGAGGCGGAGCTGGAGCTCCGCCGTCCAGCGCTTCCGAACCGTTGCACTGGAGAGACACCGGATCGCCACCCTTCGTGGCGGCGCCTGTGGAGGGCGCCTCCGTTGGCAGAGCTGAAGAGAGACCGGATCGCCGCCCTTCGTGGCGGCGCCTGTCGAAGGCGCCTCCGATGGCGGAGCTGAAGAGGGACCGGATCGCCGCCCTTCGTGGCGGCGCCTGTGGAAGGCGCCTCCGATGGCGGAGCTGGAGCTCCGCCGTCCATCCTTGTTTGGCCGTCCATCTATTGCCCGCCGTACCATCCCTCTTCCGCCAGTCCGTCCTCGCTCCGCCGATGACCAGCGACGCGAGCCGACGACTGGACTGGCGGAGCTCCAGCTCCGCCCCAGATCCGCGGTCCGCCGAGCGAACCCACGACAGCCTCCCTCCTCAATCGCCCTTGGCCACAACACTGCCGCGCGACCGACTGCGTGGTAGGCGTGGAGCCGACCGCCCGGAACACGGCTGATTGCCGACACCTTGAGTGGGGGCCACCTTTGTTTGCAGAGCGAACACTGGCTCGCAGGAGGCATCGCATGAGGACTGTCGCGTTGTTGTCGGCGCTCGCGGCGCTGACCCTGGTGCCGCGCGGTGCGCTTGCTCAGGAGCCCGACACACAAGCGCCGAACGAGAGCTTCACCGTCGCTGCCCTCGGCGGTGTCGAGGGTTACACCGGCGACTCTGCGCCGCTGATCAACCCAGGGCCAAGCTGGGGCGTGCTCGTCAACGTCCAGCCGACGCCGGTGCTCGGCCTGGAGCTGCGCTACACCGGCGCAACCAACCCGTTGACCGTTCCGACCTTCTCCGGCGGGCGCATCGTGCGCAACGGCGCAGGCGTCAACCTCAAGCTCGCGGTGCCGTCCACCGTCGAGCCGTATGTCTACGGCGGCGTGGCCGTCTCGCGCGCCAACGTGACCGACACGCCGCAGGGCATGGGCTTCGTCGATGACACCTTCGGCTCAATCCCGGTCGGCGGAGGCGTGAACTTCCACGCCGGCGCGTTCACGGCTGGCGTTCGCGGTGGCGTTGACTTCACCTTCAACGACACGTTCTTGCCTGTCGATCGCGACTACACCATCTGGAACGGCCTCGTGGAGCTCGGGGCGACGTTCTAGCCGCTGCTGCAACTCACGCAGTCGCCACACGCCGGTCGGCCCGGGCGAAGCGCGGCTCCTTTCGCTCGGGCGACCGGCGTGAGCTTCCAAGCGCCGGCGCATCCGCTCGTCGGTCGCCCGCGGCTTCGTCGCGCCGGGCTTCTTTACCGAGCTGATGTCGCCCCGGCGTTCGTCCGCAAGACAAGCAGCTTGCTTCCCGGGACCCGCTGGCCTCGAGGCTCGGGCGACCCGCGCCGCGCGCATGCCGCGGCCGGAGTCGGTGTTCCCGGGGGCGATCGCGCGCTGGCCTGCCGCTTAGCGGCGGCGGTCGGCCAGGCCGATGCTTCGCCCGCCGTCCGAATGCGCGCGCGAAGGCCGCAACTTCCTCGTGCGGACAGGCCCTCGCGATGGCGACATCCGGTCACATGGCTAACGTCATTAGTGGACCGGCTGGAGCCGGCCTCCCAGGTGCCGCAAGGCGCTGCGCGAAGGCGCAGCAGGCCGTGGGACGTGCAGCCGCACGTCGCAAGGAGCCTCTCCATGCTCCGAAGAGCGATCACGATTCTCGCCGCGCTTGCCCTCGCCTCCGTTCCGGCGGCGGCCGGCGCGCAGGTCTACATCGTCGGCGAGCTGAGCAGCCCCTCGTACGTCGATGACGGCTTCCCCGACGTGCTGCCGGACATCCCCGATCGCTATTCGGTCAGCGGCCGCCTCGGCTACACCTTCAACCCGGGCGGGGCAAAGCTCTCGATCGAGGGCGGCGGGGCGTACGCGACCTTCAGCGAGGACATCCCGTCATCGACGATTTATCAGGGCTTCGGCGGCATCCGGATTGCCGTCGGCGACGTCATCTCGCCGGGCATCTACGGGCACGTCGGCTACGGCGAGGTCCGGCTGGAGCCGATAGAGGGCGTAGACCTGTTCCGCCAGGGCCTCACGTTGCGAGCCGGCGTGAGCCTCGACCTGTTCGCGACGAGCGCCGTCGTGCTCGGCGCGCACCTCGACTGGAACCGCATCTTCCTCAACACGTCGTTCGAGGGCATCAACTTCGAGGAGGACTGGGCCGAGCTCGGTATCCAGCTAGGCTTCAGGTTCAACTGAAACTGAGGCGGTGAGCGCCGGCTATTCCAGGCTTTGCCGGGCAGTACGGGCTTGTTCTCACGAAACCGAGCGAGCATGGGAAGGCCGCGGCAGTGGCCGGGGACGGCCTTCGGGCGGCAATCGCGGGCGAGCCGTGAAGGCCCGAAGCGGCGACGAAGGCCGGGCCTCAGGCGGCCAAAGCCGGGCTTCGAGCGGCCCATCGCGCGCGCCAGCAAGTGAAAATCCCCTCTCCCGCGGCGGGAAGAGGGGACTTAGGAGAGGGCAACGCAAGCGGTTGAGAAGGCACCTCTGGCCGAACCGCGCTCCGGTCAGCCTCGAGGGGCATCCGGGCCGCTTTGTTAGGAGTAGCGCCGAGCGAACGCCTCCAAGGAGCTGGAGCCGCGGCGCTCAGGGCAAGTGGGGAAGGCCTCGTCAGACGGGCGCGAGCACGATCGCCGCGTTCGGCGTCAGATCCGGATCCCGAAGTTGATCGGCAGGAACTGTGCGTTCGAGCTGCGCGGACCCGCGGGCGTGTCCACGTCGCCGCCCCAGATGTACTGATAGCGCGCTTCGAGGAAGAGCTTGACGGTCGGCCCCAGCCGTAGGAATCCGCCGAGCCCGGCGTTGACCCCGAAGTCGGTGGAGGTGACTGAGCCGAGCACGTCTTCGACCGGGACCGCCGTCGGGAAGCAGACGAGCAGCCACGGATCGCAGAAGCTGCTCACCGCCGTGCCCGCAAAGCGCGTGATCTCGACGCGCCTGAAGTAGATGCCAGCTCCGGCGATGAGGTAGAAGCCGGCGTTCTCGGTGTTGACGAGGTTGAGCAGGCCCTGCGCGGTTCCGGACTGGATGAGCTGATTGCCGTTGATGTCGGCCTGCGGCAGGACGCTCGATTTCACGTCGAACCAGGTCAGCGAGTACTCGGCGAGCAGGCCGAAGGTCTTCGAGAAGTCGTAGCCCACGCCGAGGAGGAAGCCCGCGCCGGGGTTGAACCGATTCTCGGTCGCGCCCAGCGGGAAGGAGCCGCTGGCTGCAAACTCGAAGGCGATGCCGCGCTCGTTTTCAGGCGGCGTGAGCTGCGCCAGCGCGGCCCCGGGCAACAGTGCGGCGATTGCGCAAGCGATCAGCAACGTCTTGACGGGACCCATCGATCACCTCCCTCGCCAGTTCACCCGCGCACTCGCGCCGACCGGGCACAGGCTCGCGTGCCGCAAGCTTGAGGATGGAGCGTGCCGCCGGAAGCCCGCCCGGATGCGAAGGTGTTCTCCCCGTATCCGCAATCGCGCGCGCCGCCCGGGCCAGCACGAAGGCTGGACCTTCGATCGCTAGCGTGGGCGGCGGATGCCAGCACGAAGGCTGGCACTCCGGTCGCTCGCGGGTCAGGGCGCGGCGGCCAACTTCGGGCGCCAGGCCGCGAAGGAGAGTCCCGCGTAGAAGAGCTGCCCCAGGGGGCGCGAGCGGACGCTCACGTCGTGCGCGTAGCGGAGCGTAAGCTGGCTGCGGATGGGCGGGATGAGCACCGAGACCTCGGGCCCCAGCCCGAAGGCGCGATCGCGCGCGCCGCGGAGCACGGGCGGCAGATCCGCGCCGCTGTCGTCAGTCACCTGCCAGAGCGCATAGCCGACGAGCCCGAGCGTCAGGATGCCGCCCAGACGCCCGCCGAGTCCGCCCTGCACCTGAACGGTGTCGCCGCGCGTGATGTCGATGCCGCGATTGCGCATGTTCAGGTCGTAGCTGCCCAGCGCCGAGAGATGCCAGGCGCGCGCGGCGTCGAAATCGGCGGTGCCTCCCAGCGAGAACTGATGGGTCCAGTGCCCGCGTCCGACGTTCTCGCTGCCTCCGGGCTCGAACCGGCCGGTCGGAGCGTAGAGGCCGTAGCCGGCCACGACGTCGAAGCGCGGCAGGCGCCAACCGAGGAGGGCGGGGGTGAGGTAGAGGTCGGCGATGCCGAAGCGATCGAGGCTCGCCTGCGGCTGTTCGGTGGAGAAGCGCGAGTAGAGGAGCGGTACGCCGAACGAGGCGCTCCAGGTGGCGGCGAGCGGTTTCACCGGGAAGGTGGCGCGAAGGCCGACGGCGACGGCCCAGGCGTCGATGTCCAGCCCGACGGGAAGTGAGTTGCCGTCGCGGTCTACCAGCTCGTTGGCCGCGTAGTAGAAGAAGCGCCCGGCGAGGTAGACGCCCGGCTGCGGCTGGGCGCCGGCGAGCAGGCCGATGGTGCCGAGCACCTTGTGCCCGATGTCCTGCTGCTGTGCCGCGGCAGATCCGGGCGCGAACGCCGTCGCCAGCGCGAGCACGCCGAAGAGCAGCCGCAAGTCGCTACGCACGCGCCCTCCCGAGACCTCGTCGCTCACCGAGTCAAGCTAGGCAGCAATGCGCGAAAGCGTGGCCGCCTCGGCAGGCGGCTTCTCCTCGGCGAAGAGGGGAGGGGCGCGCCGCGACTCCGAGCTTCGATGCCTGGCTGGTTGCCGGGAG
>JBMNNX010000245.1:0-10052 GCA_050942745.1 Myxococcales bacterium | reverse complement strand
TCCGCGACCGACGCGAACCCCGGGCAGCGCCAGCACGAAGGCTGGCGCTCCGCGATTTCCCCACCCTCGCGGCCTACGGCGCGAAGACCAGCCCGCGGCTGCTCGCGAGGACCACGCTTCTCGCCGCGCCGTTGCTCACCGCCACGCTCCTCGGCGCGACGTCCGGCAGCCAAACCAACTCGAACGCCTCAGCGCCCTTCCCGCCGCCGTTCATCTGCGCCCGGCTCACCCGCGCCAGGCGGTCGCCGACGACGCCCCAGGCATCGCCCGCGTACGGCCCCTGCCTCTCGACCGCGATCGACCTCACGGCCCCGAGCTGCGCGAAGAAGGCCTCGCCCTCCTCCATCCGCGGCTGGACGATCACCGGATCGAACGCATCTCGGAAGAGCCAGAGCCCGCTCCCGCCGGCCGTACCCTCGGCATCGCCAGTACCGACCCAGAGGTCCGGCAGGCTGGTCGGGCCGACCCCAATGGCGGTCACCGCGGGCCCCGCCACGGTGCCGACCGCGGCGTCGGCAGTCCAGCTCGCCGCGTCCTCGGTCGTCTGGCAGTAGACCTCGTTGCCGACCGCGTACCAGACGAGCCCGCCGCTGCCCCACGACATGTCCGGCCCGACGGCGATGGCGCGAACATCCAGCCCTTCCTCGGGCTGCCACTGCGCCAGGCTGCCGGTGCCGTCCCAGAAGGCGATCCCGCGATCGGTGGCAGCGAAAACACGCCCGTGCGAGCCGGCGGCCATCGCCCTCGTCCGCGTCGGCGGATCGACGGCGACGCCCCAGCCGAAGTTGGGCTGCTGCTCGCCGATGGTGAAGTCGAACGCCGACCAACTCCCGCTGCTGGCCCAGCCGGCAAAGCCGAGCGTCTTCTGCCCTCCGCTCGAGATCGCCACGGCGGTGCCCTCGGTCAGGCCGGTGAGGTAGCTGTCGCGGCGCCCGTCCGAATAGATGTGGAAGACCGGCAGCTCGCCCACCGCCACGATCCGGCCCCAGCGGTCGATGGCGACGGCGTCCAGTGAAGGGCCGTCCTGCTCGACCTGGAAGCCGGCCACTTCGATCTCCAGCGGCTCGGCCTCGGCAGTCGCCGTCGGCTCGGTCGTCGTCGCGCTCGCGAGGATCTGAAGTGTGCCGCCAACCAGCGGGTAGACGGTGATGCGGCACGGGTCGCTGCTTCCACGGCGCTCGGCGCGAAGGCCTTCGACCTCGGGGAACGTGCAGGTGACCTCGTCGCCGTTCGGATCGCTCACCCGGGCGCTGACCCAGAGCGCGTCGCCGGGCAGCACCTCCGGCGCCTGGGCGCCGACCGGCGGCTGGCCGGGCTGGCTCCACTCAAGGGCGATCTCCGGCGGCTCGTCGACGCT
This sequence comes from Myxococcales bacterium, assembly GCA_050942745.1. Taxonomy (GTDB): domain Bacteria; phylum Myxococcota; class Myxococcia; order Myxococcales; family UBA5297; genus UBA10939. The sequence continues at coordinate 8,695 of JBMNNX010000245.1, read as the reverse complement.
ATTAAGGATGTCTACGACGAGCTGGGCCTGGACTCCGCCTGCGGTGGATGCGGACACCACCAGGCTCGCGGGTCGCGCGACCCGCGGCACGCGCACCGTCTTCCCTGACGAGCGGTCGCTCATGGTGGGCTCGTCGATGAAGGGGTCGCGCGTGTCGCGCACCAGCTCGACGGCCCAGGTCAGGCCCAGGGCCGGGCCGGGCCGAACCTCGATGGCGAGGTCGCTCAGCTCGTTGGCCTCCAGGCGCTCAGGCAGGCTGCGGCAGCCGTCGATGCAGATGAGCTCGAGGCCCGTGGCGCCCTCCGGGCGCAGGGTGAGGTTGATGAAGTCCGGCTCCGAGACGAGCTCGTCGTCGTCCGTCGCGGTCACCGAGAGGACGTAGTGGCCGGGGATCCCGCCGGTCTTGAGCTCGAGCACCTCGCCTTTGCGCCCCTTGGTCGTGAGTTGGGTGGCGCTCGGATCCGGCGCGGCGACGAGGCTCCAGGCAAAGGAGGCGACCTCGCCGTCGGCGTCCTGCGCCTGGGCGCCGACGAAGACGACGTCGCGCACGACGAGGTTGAGGTCGGGGCTGGCCCGGACGACCGGCGCCACCTTCAACGACCGCTCGCCGCTACAGGCGCCGAGGCTGAGGGCGAGAATGAGGCTGAGCGCGGCCGTTCGCATGGTGGCCCTCCCCGAGACCGAGGTGAAGAAGGTGGGAGAGGATACCCGCTTTCGGGAGCGGCCGGTACTTCGCAGCGTCGGGCAGTGGATGGAGGAAGGGGCGCGACAGCGGCGGGTCTGGCAAGAACCAAAGCGACCGAGCGGGCAGGTGCTCGTCCGGCCGCCCGTTGGCCCGGCAACGTGTCGAAAAGCCAAGCGGGGATTGGCATCGGTCGCGCCTGGTTTGCTGCGCCCGCCGCAGTTCGTCTACAGCCTCGCGGCGAACCTGACCGGAGGGCTTCATGCCTGCGAAGAAGCCTGCGAGGCGCGGCACTGCTGCGAAGAAACCGGCCGAAAAAGGGCCTGCGCCGAAGATACGCGTGACCCTTGCCGCCGCCAACAGCACAGTCGGCCTTCATGGACGTCGAACGGTTCCCCACCAGGTCCTTCCCGACGAAAGCCCGAGGTCGGCTCAACTAAGAGACCGACTCACGCAGATCGAGCTCTACATCAAGACGGCCCGACGCGAGCTGGCCGCAAGCAAGGCGATCGAAGCCCGAAGACTACCGGGAACTCCGCACTGGGAAGAGAAGACAGCGCGGTTGCTCGAGCAGTTCGAAACCGGCCGCGCTCCTCTGGAAGGCCGCGAAAGCGTCCGACGGATTCTCGAGGCGCTGGACCTGGATGGCAGCAGGCTCCTCGACCACGGAAGGCTCGAGGGTGAGCTGCTCGCAAAGCGCACCATCCTGGAGCTTCAGCTCAAGCAGCGCTTCGGCGCCCTCCCGGCCCGCATTCGCAAGCGGACCAATTCAGCGGTGCGCTCTGACCTCAATGTCTGGCTCACCCGAGTCGTCGCGGCCAAGAGCCGCGCGGACGTGTTTCGCGAATAGCCGAAGCGTCCCTCTCGCTCGCGACTCGGCCCGCCCACCGCCTCCCGTCTCGGGCAAGGCGGGGCCGGCAAGCCCGGCCTCCTGGCCAGTTTCCCCCCGGCTCGATCCCGGTCCGCCGACCACGCTCGGCCCCTCCCCAAGCGTAGGGTGTGCGACCACCGCGTTTCGCTTGACGCCCCCCTTCCGGCACACCTAAGCTACCGCAACTTCCAGGGCCGGTTCTTTTAGGGGATCACTCAGATCCCGCACATCCCCGCGCGGGAAGACTCCATCTCAATGACTGCTGTGTTCTGGCGCCGACTCTTCCTCGCCTCGACGCTCGCTCTCTCGACCTCGGCTTGTTCGGGCTTGGCCGCCAGCATGATCGGCGGCGCGCTCGGAGGCGACGGCTCGGTCTTCTCCAACGACGACGACCCCGAGCTCATCCGCGACGCAGTTCCCTTTGGCCTGAAGACGATGGAGGCGCTGCTGCAGAGCGCCCCCGACGACGAGGATCTGCTGCTGTCGGCGGCCTCGGGTTTCACGCAGTACTCGTACGCCTTCGTCCTCCAGGACGCGGAGTTGCTCGAGGACGACAGTCCGGCCCAGGCCCGCGCCGGCCGCGCTCGCGCCAAGAAGCTGTTTCGCCGCGCCCGCGACTATGGGATGCGCGCGGTCGCCGCCGAGTGGGACGAGGAGTTCTGGGCCGACTTCGCCAAGGACCGCCAGGCCGCCCTCGCCGAGATCGACGACGAGGAGATGGTCCCCTACCTCTACTGGACCGCGGCCCCCTGGGCCGCGCTCATCTCGCAGTCCAAGGACGACATGAAGGTCATCGGCGAGCTGCCCAGCGTCGAAGCGCTCGTCAAACGTGCCCTCGAGCTCGATGCGGACTGGGGCGACGGCTCGGTACGCGAGCTGGCGATCAACCTCGAGCTCGCCACCGGCTCACTCGACCGCGCCCGCGAGCACTATCAGCGGGTCCTCGAGCTGACCGGCGGCAAGAAGATCGGCGCGCACGTCACCTGGGCCGAGTCGGTCGCGGTCCAGCAGCAGGACCGAAAGCTCTTCGACGAGCTGCTCGACAAGGCGCTCGGCTTCGACGCCGATGAAGCTCCCGAGTACCGCCTCGTCAATCTCATCTCTCAGAAACGCGCGCGGTGGCTCAAGTCGCGCGCCTCGGATCTCTTCCTGGAGGAGGAATAGCGATGCGCCGTCTCTTCACCGCCCTCGCCCTCGCCCTCGTCGCCACCCTGGTCGCGGCGCCCGTGCAGGCAGCCAAGAAGGTCACCATCAAGCTCGGCACCATGGCCCCGGACGGTTCGGCCTGGCACAACCTCCTCAAGGAGATGGGCGAGAAGTGGTCCGAGGCCTCCAACGGTCAGGTCAAGCTCAAGGTCTACCCGGGCGGAGTCGCCGGCAACGAGGGCGACATGGTCCGCAAGCTGCGCGTCGGGCAACTGCAGGCCGCCGCGCTCACGGTGGTCGGCCTTCACGACATCGAGACCTCGCCTCAGGCCATCGCCACCCCGGGCCTCATCGCCAATGACGAGGAGTGGAACCACGTCTTCGCCAAGATGGCGCCGCTGTGGGAGTCGCGCTTCGCCGAGAAGGGCTTCATCCCGCTGATGTGGGGCGACACCGGCTGGATCTACCTCTTCCTCAAGAAGGAGGCCAAGTCGGTCGCCGACCTTAAGGGCACCAAGGTCTTCGCCTGGGCCGGCGACAACGACTCGGTCAAGGGCTGGGTCGCCGCCGGCTTCCAGCCGGTGGTCATCTCCTCGACCGACATCCTGCCGTCGCTGACCACCGGGATGATCGAGGGGTATGCCAACACGCCGATCATGGCCTTCACCGCCCGCTGGTACGAGCAGACCCCGTACATGATCAAGCACTCCTGGGGCCACCTGCCCGGCGGCACCATCGTCAGCAAGCAGGCCTGGGAGAAGATCCCCGAGGACGTGCGGCCCAAGCTGCTCGCCATCGCCCGTGAGTACGGCGAGAAGGTCAACCGCGAAGTCAACCGCATGCAGGCCGAGTCGATCGCCGAGATGCAGAAGCAGGGCCTGAAGCTGATCACCTTTGAGCCGGCCGACCAGAAGCTCTTCGTCGAGATGGCCGAGAAGACCTGGCCGATGGTGCGCGGCGGGGTCTGCACCGCGGAGGCCTTCGACGAGGTCAAGCGCGTCCGCGACGAATTCCGCGCGAGCAAAGGGAAGCAGTGACCAACCAGCCACCGGGGGATGAGCTCCTGCCGGGCGAGGGCGCTGCGGCGCCCGCGCCAGGCGCTGTCGAGCAGGCCGAAGCGCAGTCCGTGGCCATCGAGAGCCCCGCCGAAGGGACGGGCGCTCGCGCCTTGCGGGCGCTCGCGCGGCGTGCCGTCTCCGGCTTCGAGAAGTGGTCGGTCGTCGTCATCCTGGTGGTGATGACCCTCGTCCCGGTCGCCGAGACGCTCGCCCGCTGGCTGTTCAAGAGCGGCATCCCCGGCGCGGTGCTCTACACGCAGCACCTGACGCTGTGGATAGGCTTCCTCGGCGCGCTGCTCGCCACCGGCGCGGGCAAGCACCTCGCGCTCGCCACCGGCGAGTTCATCAAGGGAGCGCCGAAGAGGGTTGCCGACGTCTACGTCGGCTCCCTGTCGGCGGCCGTCTGCTCGATGCTCGCCTACGCCTCGCTGGTCATGGTCAAGGCCGACTCGGCGATGGAGCGCTCGCTGCCAGGCGGCATCCCGGAGTGGTGGAGCGAGGTGATCATGCCGGTCGCGCTCGGCCTGATGGCCGTGCGCTTTGCCTGGCGCACCTCCGACCGCTGGTACGGCAAGGCCATCGCCTTCGCCGCCGCCGGCGCGGTCTTCCTGCTCGCGTTCGCCGAGGACTTCTCGGACAAGCTCGTGCTGCCTGGCGCCGTCCTCATCCTCGTCGGCGTGCTGCTCGGCGCCCCGCTGTTCATCGGCATGTCGGGCCTGGGGATGCTGCTGTTCTGGGGCGAGGGCACCTCGGTGGCCGCGGTCCCGACCGAGACCTTCCGCCTGGTCGCCTCCTCAACGCTGCCCGCGATCCCGCTGCTGACCGCCGCGGGCTACGTGCTCGCCGAGGGGGGCGCCTCCAAGCGCCTGCTGCGAGCCTCCAAGGCGCTCATCGGCTGGGCGCCGGGCGGCATGGCGCTGATGGTGGTGGTCGTCCTCGCCGGCTTCACCACCTTCACCGGCGGCTCCGGCGTCACCATCCTCGCCCTGGGCGGCCTGGTGATGCCGATGCTGATCAAGGAGCGCTACCCCGAAGGCTTCAGCCTCGGCCTGGTCACCTCCTCCGGGTCGCTCGGCCTGCTCTTCCCGCCGAGCCTGCCGGTCATCCTCTACGCGGTGGTCGCCGGGGCGAGCGTCGAGGAGCTCTTCATCGCCGGCTTCTTCCCCGGGCTCATCCTCGTCGTCCTCGTCGCGCTCACCGGCATGGTGGTCGGCATCAAATACAAGGCGCCGCGCCAGCCGTTCATCCCGAAGGAGGCCGTCACGGCGATCTGGGAGGCGAAGTGGGAGCTGGCGATCCCGGCGGTCGTGGTCGGCGCGGTGTTCACCGGCTTTGCGACCGTGGTCGAGGCCTCGGCCTTCGCGGTCGTCGCCGCGCTCATCTCCCAGAGCTTCCTCTTCCGTGACCTGCACTGGCGCAGGCAGCTCCCGGAGACGCTGGCGCGCGGCGCGACGCTCGTCGGCGCGGTGGTCATCCTGCTCGGCGTGGCGATGGGGCTCACCAGCTACCTGGTCGACGCCGAGATCCCGGCCGCGGTGCTCGAGTGGACCAAGGAGCACATCCACTCGCCGCTCGTCTTCCTGCTCGCGCTCAACGCGGTGCTGCTCGTGCTCGGCAGCGTGCTCGAGATCTACTCGGCCATCGTCATCCTCGCCCCGCTGCTCGTGCCGATGGCCGGCGCCTACGACATCGACCCGCTGCACCTCGGCATCGTCTTCCTCGCCAACCTCGAGCTCGGGTTCCTCTTCCCGCCCGTCGGCCTGAACCTGCTCCTGTCCTCGACCCGGTTCGGCCAGCCGCTCACGCGGCTCTACAAGGTCACCCTGCCCTTCCTCATCATCATGGCGTTGGGCGTGCTGCTGACGACCTACGTGCCGGCCCTCACGACGGGATTCTTGGGCTGGGTGCGCGGCGGGTAGGGCGCCGGCACGAAGGCCGGCGCTCCGTCCTCCTTCGCTCCTGCGTTGGTCGCGAAGCCGGCGGCCCGGGGCGGGCGCCGGCACGAAGGCCGGCGCTCCGGCTTCCTTCGCTCCTGCGTTGGTTGCGATGCCGACGGCCGGGGCGGGCGCCGGCACGAAGGCCGGCGCTCCGTCCTCCTTCGCTCCTGCGTTGGTTGCGATGCCGACGGCCGGGGCGGGCGCCGGCACGAAGGCCGGCGCTCCGTCCTCCTTCGCTCCTGCGTCGGTCACTTTTTCAGGCGCTCGCTCGACTTCGCCGCGCGAAGAATCAACACGAAGCTCGCGCCTCCACCGGGGCGCGGCTCGTACCTCAAGTCGCCCTTCATCGCACGCGCGAGCCGCCGGCTCAGCGCAAGGCCAAGCCCAACTCCAGGCGCCGATCCGGCCGCCTTCTCCGCCGATCGCGAGAACGGTGAGAAGAGCCTCCTGCGCACGTCCGCGGCGATCCCAGGCCCTCGGTCCTGAACGCGAATCGTCACCCGCGCCCCGGCCTTTTCGACGCTCAGCTCGATGCGCGGCTCGCCACCCTTCGCCGCGTACTTGCAGGCGTTGTCCACCAGGTTGAAGAGGATCTGTTCGACCGCCGCCGCGTCGGCGCTGACGAGTAGGCCGCGCTGCGCATCGCCGACATCGACGACCATGCTCATCCCGGCCTGCGCCGCTCGCTCCTCGAGGTGCTGGCGAGCCCGCTCGATCACTTCACCGGCGGCCAACGCCTCGATCTTCGCCCCGTGCCGCCCGCGCTCGATTCTGGCGAACGCGAGCACGTTTTCGACGAGGTGGCTCAGCCGTCGCGCCTCGCCATGCAGCGTCTCGAGGTAGCGCTGGCGCTTGCCCTCATCGGCGACCATCCCCTCGGCCAGCATCTCGGTGTACATGCGGAAGGTGGTCAACGGCGTTCGCAGCTCGTGCGTGACCGCCGAGACGAAAGCGGCCCTGCGCTCGCTCAGCGACAAGGTCCCGACGAGCAGCGCGCCGACCGCGAGGATGGCGAGCAGGACGCCGCTCCAGGCGACCCCGAGGACGAGCCGGACCGTCGCGCGCGCCCGCGCAGGCCGCGCGACGACTCCGGGGCGGAGCAGCGCCGGAAGGGAGGCGAGCTGCCGCGACGCGTCGGTCGAGTCCGCGCCGTCCACGAGCGGGGCGAGCTCGGCGTCGGGCAGCAGATCGCGCACCTCGCCGAGCAGCCAGCGCCGGATCCCTTCCCAGTCGAGCAGGCTTCCCTGGATTCGGACGACGCCGTCTACGTGTACCCTTCGCGCGAGCAGCAGGTCGTCCCCTATCCAGACCGGGACCATGACGCTCTCGTCCGGCGCGGCCATCGCCCACGGGCGCGGCCTCTCCTCCTGCCGTATCGAGAGCGCCTGGTAAGCGTTCGACAGGGCGATCTGCTGCACCGATGCCGTGCGCCTTTGCAGCTCGAGCTTGCCGCGTTGCGCGCCCTTGTGCGCCCCGCGCTCGTCCCAGGCGCCCGCTTCGACCGGCTCGGCGAGCGCGAGCTGCACCTTGCGCGCGCTCTTCGCGAGCTGCTTCTCGAGCGCGTCGAGCTGGCGTCGCTCGGCGAGCCGCGCGATCCGCTGTCGATGCGCTCCACCCTCTGCGCCCGCGCGTCGGGGCGCCGTGAGGACGCCGTCCGCGTCGAGCTCGAAGAGGAGCAGGACATGCTCGCCGAGCTGCGACGCCTGGCCGGCCGGCGGCTCGAAAGCCTGCGGCGGCCGGGCGCTCTCGCGGGCGACTATCGGAGCGGCCGCCGAGTCCATCCGCCACAGGGCCAGCCGAACGCGCTCCTCGACGTCTGCCTGGTGGCGTGCCCGCGCCTCGGATCGCGCGAGGTCGAGGACGGTGGCGCTGATGCCGGCGACCGCCCCGGCGACGAGAGCGAGGCACGCGCCGAACGCGGCGAAGGTGTGCCAGGGGCGCAGTCTCATGGCACACCGCGGAAGCAATAGCCCTTGCCGCGCACAGTCGCGATGACCCGCGGCTCCGAGCTGTCGTCGCGCAGCTTCTCGCGCAGCCGCGCGACGTGCATGTCGATGGTCCGGGTGCGCACGGCGTTGGGAGGCAAGCGCCAGACGCGCTGCAGCAGCTCTTCGCGCGTCACCGTCCGCCCGGCGCTTCGGGCGAGGTAGGCGAGCAGCGCAGCCTCGCGCTCGGCGAGCTCGACGTGCGCGCCGTCGTCGAAGCGCACCTCGGCGTGCTCCAGGTCGGCGACGCCGCCCGCGAAGCGCGCTTCCTTCAGCTCGAGCGGCCGCTCGGCCGAACGCCGCAGCACCGCCTCGACCCGCGCGACGAGCTCTTTGACGCTGAACGGCTTTACGACGTAGTCGTCGGCGCCGAGCTGCAGGCCGTTGACGCGGTCGTCCTCCTGGCCCCGCGCGGTGAGGATGATGACCGGCAGTCTCGGGCGCGCCAGCCGCACCTCGCCGAGCAGGTCGAGGCCGTCGCCGCCCGGCAGAACGAGGTCGAGCAGGATGAGATCGCAGGGCGCCTGCAGTCCGCTGCGCAGGCCCTCGGCAAAGGTCCCGGCCTCGAGCGGGGCATACCCCCGACACTCGAGCGCGTCGACGATTCCGCGCCGTATGGCAGCGTCGTCTTCGACCACCAGGATTCGCCTCGGCGCCATTGCGACCTCCTCTCTATTCGTACGCCCGCCCGCCGGTCACCTCGAGCGTAGCGTCCCGCGGCACGCGGGAGGCGAAGTCGAGCAACTGTGTGGGAGCGCAAGAGCCGCTGCCCCCGGTCACCCCGAGCAAGAGACCGGCCCGTTGGCCGGCTGTGGCCTTGAACTAACAGCGGATTGCCCTGAAAGCACTGCGTGCGAGCACGTGAAAGTCCCCTCTCCCGCGCTTGCGCCTTTGCCATTCATCGCATTTTCCCGGACGCGCGCAGCGCTTCAATGATTTGCGCGGCATCTAGGACTCGTTCGAGTCCTCGGGCAATTACGGTCGTGCCGGGCATTTTGGTGGACGCACCTGTGGCT
>JBMNNX010000244.1:0-10098 GCA_050942745.1 Myxococcales bacterium | reverse complement strand
GCCATTCCATCCGCGGCCGGTCGTCTACCGGACCATGGACTTTCGCAGCAATGAGTTCCGCGGGCTCGAGGGCGGCGACCGGTTCGAGCCCAAGGAAGAGAACCCGATGATCGGCTACCGCGGCTGCTACCGGTACACGCGCGAGCCGGACCTCTTCGATCTCGAGCTGCAGGCGCTGAAGGCGGTTAGGGCCGAGCTGCCCAACCTGCACCTGATGATCCCGTTCGTGCGCACGGCCTGGGAGCTGGAGGCGTGCTTGAAGCTCGTCGAGAAGAGCGGGCTGCGGCCCGGGCGCGACTTCCAGATCTGGGTCATGGCCGAAGTGCCCTCGGTCGTCCACTGGATCCCCGAGTACGCGAAGCTGGGGGTGAGCGGCGTCTCCATCGGCTCGAACGACCTGACGCAGCTCACCCTCGGGGTCGATCGCGACAGCGAAGTCTGCGGGCCGCTCTTCGACGAACGCGATCCGGCGGTGCTCGCCGCCATCCGCGCCATCATCCGGCGCAGCCACCGGGCAGGGATGACCTGCTCTATCTGCGGGCAGGCGCCTTCGGTCCACCCGGACTACGCCGAGCGGGTCGTGCGCTGGGGCATCGACTCGATCTCGGTGGCGCCCGACGTCGTGGACGCCACCCGGCGCAACATCGCCGAGGCCGAGCAGGCGATCGTGCTCGAGGCGGCGCGGCGGCGCCGCGCGCGGGCTCGAAAGGGCTGAGCCGAGGCCGTGCCTGCGGCCGGGCGCATTGCCATCAAGCCGTGTCCACGAGTACGCGCCGCACACGCCCGTTCGCCTGTCTCGTGCCGAGCCGGTTGCCTCCGGTTGATATCGGGCCGGCGCGCTACGTCTCGAACGACTTTTCCCAGTAGTCGGCGTCCTCACGCGGCACCCTGCAGACGTCGGCGATCTCGTCGCGCACCTCGATCGAAGGACAACCTGCGCGCGCTCGCAGGAGCAGGTCGCGTCCCTCGCTGGTGCCCGTGAGCACGTCCACGAGCATCCACGTCTTCTCATGGTCCACCGCAGGATCGGCGAAGGCTCGGAGGACCTCCGCCCGTACCTCCTCGGTCATCCTGTGGCGCGGACGCCGCCCCTCGGCTCGCGAGATCCTCCGCAGCTTCGGGTTCGCCAGCACCGCCGACCGATCGATCCACTCGGTGTGGAAGGCGGGCGCTGCGAGGATCTCGCCGCGGACGTCGAGTGGGGCTGCGCGCAGAGCGCGGAGCAGCGCGGGCGAGTCCGGCTCAATCCTCTCCTCGTAGAGGAGCGCCGCGGCGGAGGCGCCGGCCGAGCGGCCAGCGAGCGCCGGCGAATCGAGAGCCGCCGCGAGCGCGGCATGGACGCGCGCGGCCGCCTCGGGTTCCGTCGGCCGAAGGTTGTCCGCGGCGACCAGGAACCGCGGGCGCCCGGGATCGTCGAGCCACTCCCAAACCTCGGCCTCCGCAAGCCAGCCTGCGTCCCACAGCGAGGCGCCGATCTCCTCGATCGCCACGGCGGCAGCGTCCTCGCCGGCCGGCGTCTCTCGAACGAGGCAGAGCAGGAGCCCGCGCGCCGATTCCCAGCGCGCCCGCGCAGCCAGGCACCCGAGGATCGGAATCAGCCGCCAATCGCGCGCCTCGACGGCCTTCTGCAGCGACGCAACCACCGGCTGCTCGGCGTTCGGGCTCTTCATCAGCGCGGTCGAGGCCTTCCAGTCGTGGCGGGCCTCGCCCACCACCAGCTCGAGCAAGGCGGGGAAGAGGTCCGGTGGCGCCCCGAGCTGCGCCAGGAGCGACAGCGCTCCGTCGCGCTCGTCCGGGGCCAGCTCACGGAATGCTCTCACAGCGAGCTCCCGGAGCCTGTCTCGGGTCTCCGCCGGCAAGTCGGCGCGGCTCGCGACGGCGTCGAGGTGCTGGAAGCCGCTGTCGTATCCGTGCGGATGCCGCAGGCCGAGCCAGACCAGACCCTCGATGGCCGGCGCGCCAAAGCGCTCCACGAGCAGCTTGCCGCGATCGGCGGCGTGCGTGGGCAACAGCGGAGCGGCGCCGTGGCAGAAGGTGGCGTCGTCCTGGATCGCGAAGAGCACGAGCACCAGCGCCTCGCGCGACGGCGCCTCCTCGAGCAGCAGCGGCAGGAGCTTGCGCTTGGCCTCTTCCGAGTCGCCGCGCAGGACGGCAAGCCTCAGCAACATCCCGTCGGAAGGCGGGCCCTCGAGCAGCTCGAGGCAAAGCCCGTCGGTCTCCGCGGTCGGGCAGGGCGAGTGCTGGAGGTCGCGCCAGGCCTCGCGGGCCCGCTCCGCCACCGCGCGCGCGCCGTCGCAGGCCGCGGTCAGCAGGCGCGGCCGGGCCAGCTCCCATGGCAACCTCTCGGCCGCCGCGACGGCGTATCGCCGGGTCCACTGCCGGGAGCTCCGAAGCGCGGCGTCAACGAGCGGCAACGACTGCGCGGGATACGCCGCGGCGAGCGTGACGAGGGCCCACTCCTCGTCGAGCACGTCGTTGAAGCAGGTGCTCGCGCGCGCCTCGCCGCGGGCGAGCTGGACGAGAGGGGCGACGCCGCCGGGCGGATGGACGGCGACGGTGGCTTGCTCGAGGCGCAGCGCGTAGGCGTTGAGCAGGTCGTAGGTGGCGACAGCGTCGTCGCCGTCGTCGGGCAGCACGTGCAGCGCGGCGTCCTCGAGCAGGAAGCAGACGTCCTCTTCGGCCAGCGCGGGCGGACCGTAGGAGAGCAGGGCGTCGAGCGCCGCCTCCCTGACGGCCAGGCGCCGCGAGCGCAGCGCGCCCCGCAGCGCCAGCGTGGCCTGATGCGTGCGCGCTGACCCGAGGAACTCGGCCGCGGTGACCCGCGCGGAGGTCCGCTCGGACTCGTCGAGAACGCGCGCCAGCCGCGGGACCGCCTCGGCGAAGACCTGCCGGAAGCGCGGCTCTTCGGTGATCTTGGCGAGCCGGAAGCAGAAGCGCGCGGTGCGGTTGCCCGACTCGGCGAGCTCGCAGACCAGCGCCACGAGCTCGGGGTGGGGCTCGACCGCCGAGGGCAGGATCAAGAACGCGCCGTTCAGCGCGTCCTCGGCGACGGCGTCCTCGCAGCGCAGCAGAAGGCGCATCATGCGGGTTGCGGCGAGCGGATGGTTGCAGAAGCCGAAGGAGAGGAAGCCGCCTTCGGCGACGCGCTCGGCCAGCGCGACGACCGCCGAGGCCTGCGCCTTGGCGGGCTGAGCCCACGCGGCCTGAATCTCGCGCGCCAGCTCGTTGCAGAGGGCGCGGGAGCGGGCGCGCAGGATCTCGCGCAACGTCGAGCTCGGCGCGGGAGCCTCGTCCTCGGAAGCCTCGTGTGAGCGTCGCTGTGCCTCTTCGACCAGGCGCGCGGCATCGTCCGCCGACGTCGCAGACTGCCACTTCAGCTTCTCGAGCAGCTTGTAGTCGAGCTCGTCGTTGGCCATCGCGGTTCCTCCGGAATGAACGGGACGACAGCGGATCGAGCCAGCCTGACTCGAGGGCTCCGAGATGCTGCCCCGGAAGGCAGGCCGAGCGCAAAGGCGGCGGCTATCCGCTCGTCCGCTGGGGCCCTTGTGCCCCGCGCGCCGCTGTGGAAACGGCTAGTCCCAAGCCTTGAACCAACACCGGTCAGCCCGAGCGTAGCCTCCCGCGCTCCGCGGGAGGCGGAGTCGAGGGGCTGCGACGGAATCGGGGCAGGCCTTCGTCTCCGCCGCCGACGCAAGCGTCGGCAGCTACGCTCAGGCCGAACGGCATTGTTCGCGCCCCAAGTCGGGCCGTTCGGGGCCTGGCCCGATATCACCCGCGAATCAGGCGGCCGGCGGCGCGCGGCGCACGGCGCGCGCGGCGCTGGTGAGCTGTTCGAGCAGCGCCCGGTCGCGCGCCGTCAACTCCGTCCGCGTGGTGCGGGTGCTGCTGCGCGAGAAGACGACCCGCTGGCCCGCGTTGACGATCATCGGAAGGGCGTTGGGCCGTTCGACGTGGACCCTGCCGCGCGCGACCGCGACTTCGACTCCGCCGCGGACCTGGGCGACGAGGAAGTGGCTCGCGGAGCCGCGCACCGAGAAGCCTCCGGTCGAGACCTCCACCGTGCCCGAGGCCTGAACGACGGCGCGCCCGCGCTCGAGCCGAATCCCCGACCCGTTCAGCAAGCGCACTCGGCTGTCGCCCTCGAGCCCGAGCCGGCTCGAGCCCGAAAGCTCGACGACGGCGAGACCCGATGACGAGGCGCGTAACGGCTCGATCGGCGCGGGCGGCTCATCCTCGGCGCCGACGGCGCCCTCATCCGCCTTGGCCTCGACCGCGGTCGGCGTCGGTGTGGCGGGCGCCTGCTGGGGCGCTGCTTCGGCAGTCGGCGCGAGGCTCGGAGCGGCTTCGGTGGGGGCGGCGGGGAGGGCGCGAAGGCCCAACAGCGCGAGGACGACCACGGCAGCGGCCGCCGGCGGCAGCATCCAGGACTTTCGTCCCTGCAGCCCGGCGGCGCTGGCGTCGTGCTTCTCGAACCTGCGCGCGAGGCGCTGCTCGATCTCCGCGGCGGGCACATCCGCGACCTTTGCGGCCGAGCCGACAGCCGCAGCGCGCAGCGATTCGACGAGCGCGAGGTCGTCGCGACAGTCGGGGCAGTCTTCGAGGTGCGCAGTGAGGAGCGCCTCGTCCTCGGCATCGAGCTCTCGAGCGGCGTGGGCCCAGAGCCTGCCGACGTCATGCGGGGTGAGCGGAAGCCCTTCGGACTTGCGCACCGCTGCCGCGATGGCGCGCCGCGCCGAGAGAAGCTGCTCTCCGACCTGTTCCGTTCTCAAGCCGGTGGCTGCGGCGATCTCGGCCCGGGTCGAGCCGAGGATCTCGCCGAGGACGAAGACGCTGCGCTGGCGGGGCGAGAGGAGGTGGAGACAGCCGTGCAGCGCCCCGGCGTGGGCGCTGCGCCGAAAGCGCCGCTGGTCGAGCGCTGCCCGCGCCACGGCCTTCTGGAAGAGGCTGCGGAACGAGCCGGCGAGAGCGGGCGACCGCCGCGGGGAGAGCAGCGCCAGGTAGGTCTGCTCGATGGCCCGCTCGATCTGATCTGCATCGACCAGGTGCCCGAGAGCCCGCGCCGCTTCCTCGCGTGTGAGCCGGTAGAGCTCCTGGAAGGCCGCGAGGTCGTGGCTCTGCGCTCGGGCGAGGAGCGACTCGAACCCTTTCGCGGGCTCGGTGTTGGGGGCGGCAGACTGGGCCACGGCGGCCTCCTCGGAAGAGCTCTTTCCCGATTTGGTTGCCGTGGTGCCGGGAGGCGATCATCCGCGGAGGCCCTGGCCCACGCAGCGGCGCCTGGTCTCTTCGCCGAAGCTGGAGCTTAATCGCCCAGAGCTGCTGCCCTGCGGATGCGCGTCGGGTGCCGCGTATGGTCGTGAGCAGCTCGATATCGCCTCAGCTTGAATCGAGAAACCGGCCGCGGCGGGCGAGTGCCGGCCCGCCGCGGCGGTGTGAGCCCTAGCCTTCGGGCGTCTCGTTAGTCGGGTTCGACTCCGTCTTGGGAGAGGCCCGCCGTGTCTTGTTCGGGTTGAGGATGGTGCGCACCAGATCGATGCGGCCGGGCTGGGCCATGAGGATCTTCGCCTCGGTCTCGGCCATCAGGGTCTCGACCTGGCGGATGAGCCTGGCGCGGTCAATCGAGTGCGAAGCCAGCTTGAGCTCAGCCTCGGCGTCGGCGGCCTCGGCGCTTCTCAGCGACGCGTTCTTCGCCCCGAAGTTTTGGACCTCCTCCGCGAGCTGCGGCAGGCCGAGCGCCGTCATCTTCGAAAGCAGTGCATCCCCGGCGACGGTCGCCTTCGCCGGGCCGAGCGCCTGGAGCGCCTTCGCCTTGGTCGTGCCGAAGAGGGTCGAGTAGGGCGCGGCCTCGTCATCGCCGCCGGCAAGAAAGAGCGCCTTCTTGGAAAGCGACGCGACCGACTCGTCCCAGGCCGCGTCGCAGACGCGCACCCGCGCGGAGGTGATCTCCTCCTGCTCCTCGTCGGTGGTATGCGCGGCGAGCGTCGTCGCGATGGCGTCGCGCTGCGTGCGCCAGCTCCCGACGAGGTCGCTGAAGCCGCACGCATCCAGGCCGGCGATGACTCGCACCGTGTACCAGCGAAGCGCGGGAAGCGACGTGTTCCTGTTGATTGTGTAGGCCATGCTCCGTCCTCCCAGCCCCGATGGGCTGTCTATGGAGGACTGCATCGGTCGGAGTGCCCGAGAGGATGAGCGTGGGCAACCGCCAAGCCTGAACGGGCAGGTGGTCTGTCGGACGGATGACACTTCGCGCCTTCATCGGGGGGCCTACCGGCTGCGGAGGCGTGACTGGAAGCCTGGAAGTCGCTCCTCCACGCCGTGGAGACGCGAACGGAAGGATGGCCGAGGGCAGTCACAGCCCGCGTAGGGCGCACCGGAAGGGCGCAGGTCGGGCCCCGGCGGCCGTTCGGACGACAGGGGGAGGTCGGGAGTGAGCCCTCCGCGGCGCGGAGGCGCGACCGGAAAGGTGGAGGTAAGCCCTCCGCGGCAGAGCGAGGGCTCGAGCAAGGCAGGCCTGTTGCGCCTCGAGAGGGCAGGGGCGCATCCAGAGCGGTTCGGGCGGCGCGTCGCGAGAGTCCGCTCGCTTGCCGGCGCGTGAGGGCTCTGCACCAGCCGAAGCTTCCAGCGTCCTGTCAGTCGGCAGCAGCCCCGAGCCACGCGCGCTCGCTTCGTCGTGAGGGCAACCTGGCGCGGAATGGAGGGGACAGGGGAGCGTTCTTCGCACTTGGCGTTTGGAGACGCCGCGGCCCTGGAATTATAAGGACCCGTTTGTGAGGCGGTTGTACGCTAAGGTTGCGAGATCACAGGCGCTGAGGCGTCCGGGACGAGATGAAGCGAGCCAACGAATCGGGCGTTGCCCTCCAGACAGCGTTTGCCTCGGTTGAGGCGGCTGGTGGTCTGCCTGGTCGTCGGGGCGCTTGTCGCGCGTCCATGTGCGAATCGCACTCGTCCAGGCCAGCGCGCGAAGGTCCTGTGGAAGCCCTCTGCGCGTTTCCCTTGTCCATGTGCGGTGTCCTGCGCGAGTCGCACTCGTCCAGGCCAGCGCGCGAAGGCCCTGTGAAAGCCCCCTCCCCGCCGAGCGGGAGAGGGGGTTTGGGGGTGGGGCGCACCGTGGCGAGCACGGGCGCTCGCGAAAGCTTGGAGATGGAAGAGAGGACGGCGGAGGATCGCGGAAAGCCCTCTCCCCTAAATCCCCTCTTCCCGCGCAAGCGCGGGAGAGGGGACTTCGACGCGCGCTTGCGCGGTCAGCCATCTGCTAGCGCGAGCGAGGGCTTTGACGCGCGCTTGCGCGGTCGTACGAGAAGCCAGCCATCGGCTAGCGCGAGCGAGGCCCTTCACTTGCACGCGCGCGCTGGCTTCCCAGCCAGGCAGCCATCGGTGGCGCGTGCTCGGGATCTGGCCGGGCGCGCCCTCCGTTCAAGCCCCCGGACGACCGGGAAGGCGGCCGGGCGATGATTCGCCGCATCGACCGCTACATCATCGGCGAGATCCTCGCGCCCTTCCTCGCCGCGCTCGCGTTCCTGTTCACGCTGCTCTTCGCGATGCAGATGCTCAAGGGCATCGAGGTGATGTTCGGCTCGGGCGTGCGCCCCTTCGATCTCGCGCGCGTCGCCGGCTACCTCGCCCCGCACTTCCTGGCGATGGCGACCCCGGTCTCCTTCCTGTTCGCGGTGATGCTCGCCATCGGGCGGCTCTCCGAGGACCGCGAGACCACGGCGCTGGCCGCCTCGGGCGTCAGCCCCTGGAGCCTCTGGGTCGCCCCCGTCGCGCTCGCCCTGGTCATCGCCGCGGTCGGCATCGCGCTGGGCTTCGGCCCCGAGCCCCGCGGGCTCTCCGCGGTGCGCCTGCACGTCAACGAGCTCATCAAGCGCAACATGGCCGGCGACGTGAAGCCGGGCGTCTTCTACGACACGCTCAAGGACATCACGCTCTACGCGCAAGGCGTGCTGCCCGAGACCCGCGAGTTTCGCAACGTGCTCATCGCCGACGAGCGCGACTCCGAAGCCTCGATGCTCGTGCTCGCCCGCGGCGGCCTGGTCAACCCGCAGGGCGGCGGCTCGATGCTCGAGCTGCTGCTCACCGACGGCGAGATCCACCGCGCCTCCGGGCCCGGCGAGGACTACGCGGTCGTCACCTTCCAGGACGGCGCCCTCGACCTGCAGGTCGATGAGATGCTGCGCAAGAACCGCTTCGGCATGCCGAAGGAGGAGCTGACCCCGGGGGAGCTCGAGCAGGCCGCGGTCGACGCGCGCGCCGCGGGCAAGCTGCGCGAGGCGCGCATCTTCGAGGTCACCCGCCGCAAGCGGGTCGCCGCGCCGCTCGCCACCGTGGTCTTCGCTCTCTGCGCCGTCCCGCTCGCGCTCGGGCGCCGGCAGCGCTCGCGCGGCCTGGGCGCGGTGGCGACCCTGCTCGCCTACATCGGCTACTACGTCCTCGGGCGCGCTGGCGACGTGCTCGGCGAGTCGGGCCGGCTGCCGCCGATGCTCGCGGCCCATCTGCCCAACATCGTGTTCCTTGTCCTCGGCGTCCTGCTCGTGCGCCACACCCTGAAGGCGGAGGGCTGATCGGTGCGCATCCTCGGGCGCTACATCGCCTTCGAGTACCTCAAGGCGTTCGTAGGGACGCTGCTCTCGATCTGCGCGATCTACCTGGTCGTCGAGTACGTCGATCGCGCCCGCATCTACACCGGCAAGGGCTGGCTGCCCGCGGTGCTCGAGCTCTACGCGAACAAGGGCATCCTCTTCGCCTACCAGTTCGCCCCGGCGGCGATGCTGCTTGCCGCCGGCATCACCTTGGCCGGGCTGCGGCGGCGCGGCGAGTACACGGCCATCCGCGCCCTCGCCGTCGGCCCGTTCGCGCTGCTCGCCCCGCTGATGGTGGTCTGCCTGTCGCTCGTCGGCGGGGCGATGGCCATGGACGAGCTGCTCGTCGGCCGGGCGAGCATCCGGGTGGACTCCATCAACACCAGGCGCTTCAAGCACTGGGGCGACTGGCGGCTCTTCTACGGCGAGACGCGCTGGTTCCGCGGCAAGCGGAACATCTACCACCTGCGCCGTGGGAGCGCCGACCGCGGCTTCGAGGACGTGACCATCTACTCCATGTCCGACGGCTTCAAGCTCTCGCGACGCATCGACGCGGCGCGGATGGAGGCAGCCGAGCAGGGCGCCTGGAGGCTCATCGACGGCTCGCAGCGCGACTTCGCCGGCGCCACCTCGCCGCTCGAGCGCTTCGAGGAGCGGGTGATGCGCTTCGAGGAGGACCCGTCGGCGTTTCGCATCACCAAGGGCCGCCCCGAGCAGCTCAGCGTGAAGGCGCTGCGCGAGCAGATCGCCCTGCGCCAGAACGTGGGCCTGCACGCTGAGCGCTACCGGCTCGCGCTGCACAACAAGTTCGCCTACCCGCTCGCCGGGGTCCCGGGCGTGCTGCTCGCCTTCGCGCTCGCCTTGCGCCCGGGCCGACGCGGCAGGCTCAGCTCGGCGCTGGCCGAGGGCTTCCTCATCATCGTCGGCCTCTGGGCGCTGCTCGTCGTGTTCAAGGCGGCCGCCTTCGCCGGCTACGTCTCGGCGGCCGTCGCCTCCTGGGGACCGGTCGTGATGCTCGCGGCCGTCTCGGGGCTCGCGGTCAAGAGGTTCGTCAAGTGAGTCGCAGGATCTGGAGCGAGTGGCTCGGCAGGCTGCTGCCGGCGGCGGTGGGCCTCGCCATCGGGCTCGTCTGCCCGGCTGGCTGGCGGGAGGCGGCCGCGGCCGCGTTGCTCGGGCTGCTCGGGCTGTCGCTCTCCGGCGTGGCGACCCGGCTCGCCTTCGCCCTCGGGTACGCGCTGCTCGCGAGCGCGGCCATCGCTCGCGGCGGCGAGATCGCCCGCGTCGCCGTGGTGCTGCTGTCGGCGGTGATGGTCGTCTCGATGAAGCGGCGCGGCTCGAGCTGGCCGGCCTACCTGCTGCCCGCGGTCGGCCTGGGCGCGCTCGGCGCGGCGCTGCTGCCGGCGGCCACCTCGTTCCTCGCCTCGGTCCCCGTCTCGCGGGCCGAGGGGCTGGTGCGCTGGCCGGTGCTCGTCGTCTGCTTCACCGCGGCGCTGCTCTACTTCTCCCGCGAGCAGGTTCGACC
>JBMNNX010000118.1:0-19483 GCA_050942745.1 Myxococcales bacterium | reverse complement strand
CGCGCACTCTCCTAAACGGGATCGCCCCAGGGAAGGCACAGACTCTCCCCGAGACGTCACCACTGACACAGCAGCCATCCCCAGAACCAGGCTCGGGGTGACCGGACTCCGCCTCGGGCGAGCTAAGGCGCAGGGCTCGCGGTGACCGGCTCGCCCATCGGCCGCGCGTGCTCCCTCAACCAGTTGAGCACGTCAACGTACGAGAGGATGCCCACGAGGTTGTCGTCCTCGTCGAGCACCGGCAGCGCCGCGAACCGCTCGTCGGCGAAGAGGTCGAAGGCGTCGATGAGCCTGGCATCCGCGCGCACCGTCAGCGGGTCGGGCCTCATTGTGTTGCCGACCAGGTCCTGAGTCGCCTCGGGCGGCGCGTGGTAGAGGCTGGTCAGGTCGGTGCCGATCTTCTCCCGGATCATGCGCTCCGAGATCATGCCGGTCAGGTTGCCGTCGTTGTCGACCACCGGCAGGTGGCGATACCCGCCCTCGAGCATCATCCGGGCCGCCGTCTCCAGCGTCGCGCCCTCCTCGACCGTCGTCGGGTTGGCGGTCATCACGTTCCAGACCGGCACCTCCTCGAAGGCCCGCACCGGCGCACGCCTGCCCGCGAGCACTGCGTCCAGATCGGCGTCGGTCAGCATGCCGACCACCTTGCCCGCCGCGTCGAGCACGGGGAGCGTGTTCGCGTGCTTGGCGAGCATCAGCCGGGCAGCATCGTCGAGCTCGGCGTCCTCGCGCACGAAGGCTGGCCGAGCGCGGGCGAGGTCGGCGACCTTGAAGCGACGCGGTGCGCCTCGGGGAATCGCCAGCTCGATAACGTCCGAGCGAGCGAGCATCCCGACGAGCTGGCCCTGCTTGTCGAGCACCGGGAGCGCGCGGTAGCGCCCGAAGCGCGCCAGATCCGCGGGGACTTCGATCTCCTCCCAGTTGCCCACTGTGCGCACAACGCGGGACATCACCTCGGCGACACGCATCGCGAGACCTCCTCTGGCCGCAATTTAAGGTAGTGCGCGAACGCCCATCGCGAGAGCGGCAGGGGCCAGGCCCACCGCTAAGCGAGCGACCGGGCAGCGAGCCGTGCCGCGGCGTCAGCGTCGGGCGATCGATGCGGCTGCCGCGGGGGGCTCTTCTCCGACCTCGCGACCGCCGGGCCTCGCGGCAATCAGCAGAGCGGCCTTCAGCGGGTCTGCCGGCCAGGTTGCCCGGCATCGAGGCCCCCGGCGCTGCGGTACTCCTTCAGCCGGTTGTAGAGCGTCTTCTCGCTGATCCCGAGCGCCTGCGCGGTGCGCGCCTTGTTGCCGCCGTTGCGCGCGAGGCTGCCGAGGATGTAGGCGCGCTCGACCTCGGCCAGCGTGTGCCCGAGTGGCAGGCGGATGGACTCGGCCTCCTCGGCCTGTCCGGCGATTTCCGGGGGCAGGTGCTCGGGGCAGATTCGCCCGCCGCCGGCGAGGATGACCGCCCGCTCGACCGCGTTGCGCAGCTCGCGGATGTTCCCCGGCCACGCGTAGCTCTTGAGCAGGTCGAGCGCGCGCGGATCGACCCCGCTCACCTTCTTGCTCGCCTCCTTGTTGAACCGGGCGATGAAGTGGTCGACCAGCGCGGCGATGTCTTCGCTGCGCTCGGCGAGCGGCGGCAAGTTGACCTGGAAGACGTTGAGGCGAAAGAACAGGTCCTCGCGGAAGCGGCCAGCGCGGATCTCCTCCTTGAGGTCCTTGTTCGTCGCGCACAGCACCCGGACGTCGACCTCGACCTCGTTCTTGCCGCCCAGCCGGCGCAGCTTCGACTCCTCGAGCACCCGCAGGAACTTCGCCTGCAGCTCGGTGGGGATCTCGGCCACCTCGTCGAGAAAGAGCGTCCCCTTGTCGGCGAGCTCGAAGCAGCCCGCGCGCCGCTGGTCGGCCCCGGTGAAGGCGCCGCGCTCGCAGCCGAAGATCTCGCTCTCCATCAGGGTCGCGGGGATGGCCGAGCAGTTGATAGCGATGAAGGGCCGGTCGCGCCGAGGCGACAGGTCGTGGATGGCCCGGGCGGCCATCTCCTTGCCGGTGCCGCTCTGGCCGGTGATGACCACCGGGGCGTTCGAGGGGGCGATCTTCTCGATGAGCTCGAAGACCCGGCGCATCGGCGCGCTCTGGCCGATGAACTGCGCGCCGAAGCCGAGCCGCCGCAGGCTGTGGCGCAGCACCGCGACCTCGCGCTGGGTGTCGTGCTTCTCGAGCGCACGGTCGAGCACGAGCCGCAACCGCTGCGGGTCGAGCGGCTTCTCGATGAAGTCGTAGGCGCCCTGGCGGATGGCCTCGACCGCGTTATCGACCGTCCCCCGCCCGGTGACCATCACTACCGCGCAGTCGGGCAGCTCCTCGCGCAGCGAGCGAAGCAGGAACATGCCGTCCATCGTCGGCATCACCAGGTCGCTGACGAGCACCTCGGGGCGCAGCTCGGCGGCGCGCTCGAGCGCTTCGCGCCCGTTGGCGGCGACAGCGACGCGGTGCCCCCAGCTCTCGACCAGCTCGGCGAGCGCTTCGCGGGTCGCCTTGTCGTCGTCGACCACCAAGACTTTGGCAGCGTGGCTCATCTTTGCTCCCTCGACAGGTCCTCCTCGGAGCCTGCCCCCGACCTGGCACCTGCTCATCTGTCGGCTGAGCCGGCGAGCGGCAACCGCACCTCTACCCGACGGCGGCGCCCCTCCTTTCGCGTCTTCAGGTTGCCGCGGTGAAGCTCGACGATCTGCTCGGCGAGGGAAAGCAGCCTTTCGGCCCGCCCAGCCCGCTCGGCCTCTACCGGACAACTCGGCCCCGAGCCCGGAGCGTCGTGCGCAAGCTCGAGGACCGCCTCCGAGCCGCTGCGCGCCACGCTCACGCGCAGACGCCCGCCCCCCGCCCCCTCGTCGATGCCACCCTTGACGAGATGGAGGACGGCCTCGCCGAGCTGCGTCGCGTCGCCCTCGACCTCGACGCCGACGACATCGGCGGCAAGCACCACGCCCTTTCGCTTGGCCTCGTGCCCGAAGGCGCTGACCGCCCGGCTGACGAGCTCGCCAAGGTCGATGGCCAGCGGCGCTTGCTCCGGCGGGCTGGCGAACTGCATGAAGCGGCGCAGCACGCTCTCGATGCGCCCGACCTGCTCGCGCATCGCGTCGAGGTGGCGCGCCGCCTTCGCCGCGAGGGCGGGGTCGGCCCTCCGCAGCCGCTCGCTGAGCAGGCCGAGGTGGATGGCGAGCGCGTTGAGCGGGTTGCGCGCGTCGTGGGCCATCCCCTCGGCGAGCCTGGCGAAGGTCTCCAAGCGCTCATCGGCCTCGCCACTGCGGACGCGGGCAAGCAGGTGTTCCTCCGCTCTTTCGGCCAGCACCTCCAGGCTCCTTCCCTCCACCTCGAGCACGGCGCTCACACACGGCGCATCGCCCGCTCCCGACTCCAGGGCGCGCGCCAGCGCCTCTGTCAGGGCGCGGCACAGGCTCGCCTCGCCGGCGGGGCCGAGCCGGTTCTTGAGCTCGCGGCTCATCGCCACGAGCCGCCCCGAGGAGTCGAGGACGGCGATGCTCCCTGGACCTGCCTGTTGCCTGGGCATCCGCGCGCCTTTGGAACTGATTGGGGGATGACGGCCGGCCAAACGAGCATGAGTTAGGGACCGGGCTCGACCAAGTCAATCGAAGCGCTCGGTGCCCGCCTCGCGACGCAGGCCCTGCATCGAAGGCGCTGGGACCGGCGCCCTTCTGCCCGACGGACGCGCGCGCCGGCGAACCTCGCCCCGACTGTCTGAGCAGCGGGCTCGCGAGCACGTCGCTCGCCACGGCGGACAGGGCCACTACAATCGAGCCTCACCTCGGGAGGCACCGTGAACGAACGCGTCATCCGTCTGTCGCTGAGCCTTGCGCTCGTCACCTTTGCGGCCGCCTGCGCGGGCGCGCGCGCCAGGCCGCTGCCGGCCGTCGATTTGCCCCCGGCCGAATCGCCGCTTCCGATCAAGCCGGTCGAGCCGGCCGCCGCGAAACCCGACCTGCGGCCGGTAGAGCTCGCCCGAGTCACCTTCGTCGCGGTCGGCGACGTGCTGCCGCACGGCGCGGTGAAGAAGTCGGCCGAGCGCTGGAACAGGCTCGACGCGGAGGGCCGCTCGCTCAACTTCGAGGGCTGGGGAGAGCTCTTCGCCGACGTCGCCTCCGAGCTGTCGAGCGCCGATCTCGCCTTCGCCAACCTCGAGACGCCCGTGTCGGCGAGCGGGGATCACGACTCGCGCCCGTTCTTCTTCAACGCCAAGCCCGCGATGCTCCAGGCCTTGATGCACGCGGGCATCGACCTGGTCGGCTTCGCGAACAACCACGTCTACGACCAGGGGTTTCGCGGGATGATCGAGACCCTCGACGCGCTCGAGGCGCTCGGGCTGCCTCAGGCGGGCGCCGGGCGCGACCTCGCGAGCGCGCGCCGCGGGCTGCACCTCGAGCGCAACGGGGTGCGCATCGCCGTCCTCGGGGCGACCCAGTTCTTCAACCAGAGCCAGCACGCCTCGCCCGATCCGAAGCAGCCGCAGGTGAACAAGCTCGATGTCCCCGAGGCGATGGAGGAGGCCATCCGCGCCGCCCGCGAGGACTCGGACTTCGTCATCCTCTCGCTGCACTGGGGCGTCGAATACGAGCCGCAGCCGCGCGAGGCCGAGGTGCAGCTCGCGCACCGGCTCTTCGAGGCCGGGGCGGACGTCATCCTCGGCACGCACCCTCACGTGCTGCAGCCGATCGAGGTCTACCGCGCCGCGGACGGCCGGACCTGCGTGGTCGCCTACTCGCTCGGCAACTTCATCTCCAACCAGAGCCGCTTCTACGCCCACCGCGTCTCGCCCGAGAAGGTCGGCGACACGCGCGACGGGGCGATGCTGCGCTTCGCCATCGTCAAGCGCGACTACGGCGCCGGGGTCCAGCGCACCGAGCTGGCCGACGTCTCCTTCGTCCCTGTCTGGACCGACAACGACCACCTGGTGCGCAAGCCGAAGGACCTTCCCGATATCCGGGTGGTCAGCCTCGAGCGCTCGATCGAGCGGGTGCGCGCCGAGCTCGAGGCCCTGACCGCGAGCCTGGCTGCGCGGCCGGCGAAGGACGTCGAGCGGCAGCTCGTCGAGCTCAAGCGGCGGCTCGAGATGCTCGCGCGCCGCAAAGAGATCATCGAGACGCGCCTGGGGCCGGACTTCGCGGCTCAGAGAACGGAGGCAGGGCGCAAGCCCTGATCCTCGCGGCGCTGGCCGCCTCGCATCGGACCTTCAACCTCTTCCTTCGCCCCTCCCCGCCCGCCTCGCTGACAGCCGTCGCTGCCCGCCGCTGGCCTGCGCGTCGAGCTTTGGCCAGACGGCCTTGGTTTTCCCCAGCCTTTCCTGCAACCGGGCGCGCTGGTGAACAGGTTTCAACCTGGCAATCGCTCGCGAGGCGATGGGGAGAAGGCGATGTCCTGGAAGGCGGTGGCGTGCTTGCTCGCGGTGGCGCTCTCGAGCGCCACCGCCCGGGCGGAAAAGTGCCCGAACATGATGATTCTGCTCGACCGCTCAGGGAGCATGGACGGCTACAAGTGGCAGGCGGCCGTCGAGGCCATCAACGGATTTACCGCCGGTCGCGAAGCGGTGATGCGCTTCGGCCTGTTTCTCTTCCCCTCTCCTTCGGACGGCAACTGTGGCGAGGGCCTGTGGAAGGTGCGCTGCGACTTCTACAACGCCGAAGGCATCGCCGAAGCGCTGGAGCACACCAGACCGGGCGGGATGACGCCGACCGCCGACGCCCTCGCCGCCGCGAGCCGCACCTCCGACATGGCCGACTCGAGCCGGCGGCGCTTCATCATCCTTTTGACCGACGGCGACCCGACCTGCCCGGACGAAAACGACATCGACGGCAACGTCGATCTCGCGGTGCGCAACCTCGACAGCCTGCTCGCCGACGGCATCAAGACGTTCGTCATCGGCTTTGGCCAGAGCGCGAGCCCGGCGCGGCTCAACCGGCTCGCCGCCGCCGGGGGCGCTGGGCGCGTCGGCGCGCGCTGCACCGACCCGTACAACCCGGGCGCGACGGTGCCCTGCCAGTACTACGAAGCGAACGACAAGGCCTCGCTGGCGGCGGCCTTCGACGAGATCGCCACCATCGCCCAGGGCGAGCTGCAGGGAAACAGCTGCGACGACAGCTGCTACTCGAACGGCTGTCCCGAGGGCAAGAAGTGCGTCCAGGACCTGCACTATTACCTGGCCGGTACTCACACGCTGAACATCGGCAAGTGCGTCGATGATCCGTGCGCGCGCACCTCCTGCGGGGCCGACCAGTTCTGTCGCGACGGCGCCTGCGTCAGGGCCTGCCTCGAGCCCTGCCCCTCGGGGACGATCTGCCAGGATGGCGAGTGCGTCGCCGACCCGTGCGCCGACGGGACCTGCACAGGCTGCTCGACGGCGTGTGCGAAGTACCTCGTCTGCCTCGACGGGCGCTGCGTAGACGATCCCTGCAGGCACGTCTCCTGCCCCTCACGCGCGCGCTACTGCTACCGGGGTAGCTGCTACGCGTCGAGCGACGATCCTGGCCCCGGCACGGGCAGCGGCGAGGACCCGCTCCGTCCGCCCAAGCGCGGTTGCACCTGCGGTGGCGGCGAGAGCGCGGCGCTCGGAGCGCTGCTGCTCGGCTTGCTGCTCGTGCGCCGGCGCCGCTACCGCTGACCGCTCCGCGGGCCCAGCGAGGGACCGGGCCAATTCGCGCCGCCGGGGCCCGACGGCGCATCGACCACCGTCGGCACCGGCAACCGAATCGACAACTGACCGTCGCGCCGATCAAAGGACGGTCGAGCCGACAACGGACGGCGGCGCCGACGTGCCGACAAACGCGGCGGACACGACATTGGAGGGCGGAGCTCCAGCTCCGCCACCAGGCTCTGCGGCCGGCTGCAGCTCGAGCGCCAACTCGCCGGCAAGCCGCCCGATCGCGGAAGGCCGGAGCTGCCTACCCCGAGCCCGTGCGCCGACTCGAAGCTGCCCCCAGGCCGACAAGCTCGATGCCGAGCTGAGTCGCGTACTCGAAGATGCGCTCGTCGCGATAGAACTCGCCGAAGACGATGCGCCGGATGCCCGCGTTGGCGATGAGCTTGAAGCAGGGCCAGCAGGGGCTGGCGGTGATGTAGATGTCGGCGCCGTCGATGGCCACGCCGTTCTTCGCCGCCTGGATGATGGCGTTCGCCTCGGCGTGGATGGTGGCCACGCAGTGGCCGTTCTCCATCATGTGGCCGACCTCGTCGCAGTGCGGCAGCCCGCGAATCGAGCCGTTGTAGCCAGTCGAAAGGATGGTGCGGTCGCGGACGATGACCGCGCCGACGTGTTTGCGGTCGCAGGTGGCCCGGCTCGCGACCACCTTGGCAATCTCCATGAAGTAATCGTCCCACTTGCTGCGCTGGCGCATCTTCACCCTTCCGGCTGGATGGAGCGCGCAGTCTAGCCGCTTCAGCAGCATCGGCGTGAGCAGCGGATGGGGTTGCAGCCACTGCTGTGGAAGCGCCTTTCGCACCCGTGACGCCCCGCTTCCCTTCCTGCCCACGGATCCCGGCGGATGGAGCATGGCCTCGCGATTGCTCTTCTCCCTCGATGGGAAGTGCCCGGTCGGCGAGGGGACGAGCGCATGTGGACGAAGCACCTGTTGGCCGCAACAGCGATCACGCTCGGCCTCGGGGCGATGGTGACGATGGGATGGGCCGAGCCAGCTCGGGGCACGCGCCCGGCGCTCCGCCGGGCGGATGCGGACGCCCTGCGCGAGGGCACCGGGCGGGTCCGCGAAATCGATAGGTCGAAGAAGAAGGTCACGCTCGAGGCCAAGGCCGACCCGATCGTGCTCGACGTCGATCGGACGACCACCATCTTTATCGACGGCCGCATCGCCACCCTCGAGGAGATCGAGCCGGGGATGGAGGTGCGCGCGGCCTGGTCCGCCCGCCGCGGCGCCAATCGGGCCCAGTGGATCGAGGTGAAAAACAACTCGGCACCCAAGCCGCTGCCCGAGGCTCCCAAGGGCCGCTGAGCCCGCCGCTCGAGTGCCGCAAGGGTGCGACGCGGCGCGATTTTTCGCCTCCCGCGCGCGTTGACACCCGAGTGTTCGCAAGGTAGCAAGGCGCCCATCCTTCGGGGGCGCCGATGCCGACCTGGGCAGTGACGAAGACTTCGGCCGCGTTGACCGGCCCGAGCAGCCCGGCGGGACTGCTGTTCGCCGGGCCGAGCCTCGCGATCGAGCGGGTTCGCGCGTGCGCTCGTCCGCCGGCGTCTGCCCGCCCCGTCCCGCCGCAGCCCGGCTCGCTTCTCTCGACGCGGTGCGCCGGCGCTTCGCCGAGCCGGTGCTCGGCGCCCTCATCGCTGGGAGCGCCGAGCCTCCCTCGCCAACCGCGCCAAGCCCCTCGCGCGCGCCCGCGGCGGCTCACTCTCCTCTGCGCAAGCTCGCCGCTGTCTGGCGGCGGCCTAGGAAGATGACATGGCTAAGTCACCCGTCCTTGGAAACGACCCGTTCCAGCGAGGCGCCGCGCCTCGAGCAGACGAGAAGAAGACCGCGAAATCGGGGCCGGCGAAGGCGGGGCCGATGGCTCCCGATCGCAAAGTTGCTGGCTCGAAGAAGAAGCTGGGCGCGAAGGCCGGGAAGAAGAGTGACGTCGACCGAACGCCTGCGAGCTCGAGGGCTGTGGCGGGCAAGAAGACAGGTCCGGCTGCCGCCCCCGCGAGACCGGGGTCTCGGAAGGCGGCCGGGAAGCCTGCCGGAGAAGGATCCGCCGGCACGGAACCGACCCCGGCTCGCAAGAGCCGAGCGCGCACGAAGCCGGCGGCGAAGCGCGCTCAAGTGCCCGCGCGGCCTGCCGCCGAGCAGCCGGTAGCGGCTGGTCCGGTCCTCGTAGGCGAGATCGTAGACGAGGCCCCGAAGCGCGACTCGCTGCTCGCTCCCGCCCCTGGCGCCTTTCAGCCGCCGCCCGCGTCCAAGCGCGAGCCGGGAAGACTCGAATCGCTGCGCCGGAGCGCTGTCGCCGCCTTCGAAGGCGCGATGCAGGGGATCGTCGCGAACCTCGGCCCCGACGGTGTCGGCGCGCGCCTCTCGAGCCTTCCTGGCGCGGACCAGTTTGCCCAGCTCGCCAAGGGGCTCGCGAGCACCGCGGCGCCGGCCGTGGATACGGCGCGCGCGCTCCTGCCGCCGGCCGTCGGCGCCGCGCGCACCGTCGCCTCCTCGCTCGCCAGCGGCCAGGCCTTCGGTGATGTCGCTCGGACCGTAGCCGAGGCTGCCGATGCCGTCCAAGAGGTCAACCGCCGAAAGCCGCCGACAGGCGCGCAGCTCGATCACTACGGCGAAGACCCGAGCCTCCTGTTCCGGCTCGAGCCGGTCCTCGACTTCCTGCACGACCGCTGGTTCAGAGTCGAGGTCGCCGGCAGCAGCCGGGTCCCGGCGGGCGCATGTCTCGTCGTGTGCAACCACGCCGGCGCGTTGCCGGTGGATGGCCCGATGATGCGCACGGTCCTTCGCCGGGCGTGTGGCCGCGCGGACGCGCGCTGGCTCGTCTCCGAATCGCTCGCCCAGGCACCGCTGCTCGGAGGTTGGCTCCGCCGGCTGGGGGCCGTGCGCGCGAGCAACGGGAATTCCGAGCGGCTGCTTGCCGAGCAGAAGGCCGTCATCGTCTTCCCCGAAGGTGAGCTCGGCTCGACCAAGACCGTCGCCGAGCGCTACCGACTGCGGCCCTTCGGGCGCGGGGAGTTCGTGAAGCTGGCCATGCGGTCCGGGGTGCCCATCGTGCCTGCGGCGATCATCGGCAACGAGGACTCGAGCCCGCTCATCGGCCGCATCCCGCTGCGCGCTCTCGGCCGAGCCCTGCCGGTGACTCCGACCTTCCCGTGGTTGGGGCCGCTCGGGCTGCTCCCGCTTCCCACAAAGTGGAGAGTCTCGTTCCTCGAACCGCTCGACCTGAGCGGGCACGGTCCGAAGGCTGCCGATGACGTCTCGCTCGTCCTCCGACTGACCGAGCAGGTCCGACGGGCAGTTCAGGAGGAGATCGATCGCTTGCTTCGCGAGAGGGCGTAGGCTTCAGACCGGCAGTGTCCTGTTCTCGAGAGCCTGCGGTCGTGCGCTGGAAGTCTCTATCGCTGCACCTCGTCCTCTTCGCCGCGACCATCGTCACGACGCTGACGGTCGGCGCATCGATGTCGCCGGACGCGGTCCAGAAAGTGCGTTCGGGAGCCGAGCTCACCCTGGCCGACCTTGCGCGAGCGGGTCTGCCCTACTGCGCCACCCTCCTCTCCATCCTGCTTGTCCACGAACTGGCTCACTTCATCGCCGCGCGCCGCCACCGGGTCGACGCCACGCTCCCCTACTTCTTGCCGGTGCCCTTCGAGCCCATTGGCACCCTCGGGGCGTTCATCCGCATCCGCTCGCCCATCCCCTCACGGCGCGCGGTGCTCGACATCGGAGCGGCCGGTCCTATCGCCGGGTTCGTCGTGGCGCTGCCGCTGCTGTTTTGGGGCTTTGCGATTTCTGAGGTGAAGCCTGTGCCGCCGCTTCCCGAGGGCGCGGTACTTCAGTCTCCTTTCGCCATGCTCGTCCGCCTGATCGAAGGTCGTCCGCTACAGCCGATGGTCGAAGGTCCGATCGTCATGGGCGACAGCGTCATCACCTGGCTTGCTGCCCGCCTCACCCACGGCGCGCTGCCTCCCCAGCACGACCTCCACGTGAATTCCATTGCCTATGCCGCCTGGCTCGGGATGTTCGTCACCTCGCTCAACCTTCTGCCGATTGGGCAGCTTGACGGAGGCCATGTCCTGCACGGCCTGTTCGGACGGCACGCGGACAGGATCTCCAGGTATCTGTCCTACGCGCTGCTAGCCTTGGGGATCTTTGCGTCCTGGACCTGGCTCGCGTGGTGGCTGCTCATCCGTTTTGTTCTCGGCACCCGGCACCCTCCGGCGACAAGTCAAGTGCCGCTCGACTCCGCTCGCCGCGCCGTTGGAATCGCAGCACTCGTGGTCCTGGCGCTCACGTTCGTGCCCATTCCTTTCCGCTTCTGAAGCGGGGACATGCGCGTGCGCTCGCGTAGTCACCCGAAGGAAGAGCCATCGGCGGAGACGAGCGAAGACCGTTCCGCACCAGTGCGCTACGCACCCGACCGAAGATCCATCGGCTTGCCGCAGCGTCGCCGGCAATTGGGCTCCTCATTCAACCCGCGCCGCGAGAGCGTTGAGGAAGGCCCTCCCCGTGGGGAGCGAGAGGGGGCTTGTAGCCGGGCGCAGCGTGACGAGACGAAGTCCTGCGTAAGCCTCGATGCGGAGAGAGAGGCCGTCGGCCGAGGATCGCGGCCGGCCGCTCGCGCGCTCGAAGGCTCTGGGCGGCAGGATCCGCGAGACCGGGGGGACGAATTCATCGCCCGCGCGCAACGGCCCACGTCCGCCTGCGGGAAGCGGTCCGCGGGGTAGAAGCGCCAGAGGCGCGAGCTCCCCTCTCCGTCCGAAGGAAGAGTAACCGAGCGTGAGCGCCAACGCGATTTCGAGCAGGTAGGGCGGAAACGCCGTGCTCGGCTATCGGCGAGCGAAGAGCAGCGATAATGCGCGCTCCGATTTCCTGCGACGCGGCTTTCGACTTGAGTGCAGCTCCCTTCGCGGCGGCCCCAAACGAAACTGCCCGTGGCCACGGAGGGCCACGGGCAGCTCGCGGGGAGGATCGAGTGGTCGCTACGGAGTGGTGTAGGTCACCGCGAGGCTGTAGGTCGAGGCGGTGTAGCCGCGAACCATGATGAACGCCTGCGCCTGGCCGGCGGGCACCGTCAGGGTGCACTCCTCAGCCGAGCCAGTGAGGTAGGGCCGGCAGTCGAAGGCCGAGCTGGTCGGCGCCGAGCCGAACCGCACGTAGAGGTCCGCGTCGCCCGTGCCGCTCATCACCGCGCGGAAGGTCGAGCCCGGCACCACGGTCAGCGGGCCATGCGAGCGGGACTCGTTCTTGGCCAGGTTGCCGCCGAACTGCGCCGTCTGCTCGGTCGGAGTGCTCGGCTCGGTCGGGTCATCCTCGCCCTCGCCCGCGGCGGTGTAGGTCACCTGGAGGGTGTAGCTCGAAGCGCTGTAGCCGCGAACCGCGACGAACACCTGGGTCTCGCCGGCCGGCACGGTCAGCGTGCACTCCTCGGCGGCGCCGCTCCTGTAGGGCCGGCAATCGTAGGCCGAGGTCGTCGGGGCGTAGCCGAACCGCACGTAGAGGTCGGGGTCGCCGGTGCCGCTCATCACGACGCGGAAGGTCGAGCCCGCGACGACCGGGAACGCCCCGTGCTGCCTGAACTCACCCTTGGCGACGTTTCCGGAAATCTCAACCGTCTGCTCAGCCGTCGGCTCCGGCTCGGTCGGGGTCGAGGTGCCGGGCTTGGTGTAGCTCACCTGGAGGTTGAAGGTCGCCGCGGTGTAGCCGCGCACCATGATGTAGGCGCTGGAGACGCCGGCGGGGACGACGAGCGAGCAGGTCTCGTTCGCACCGGACCTGTACGGGCGGCAGTCATAGGCGCTGGTGGACGGCCGGCTGCCGAAGCGCACGTAGAGATCCGGATCGCCCGAGCCGCTCATCACCACCTGGAAGGTCGAGCCCGCGACCACCGAGAAG
This sequence comes from Myxococcales bacterium, assembly GCA_050942745.1. Classification (GTDB taxonomy): domain Bacteria; phylum Myxococcota; class Myxococcia; order Myxococcales; family UBA5297; genus UBA10939. The sequence goes on along the minus strand of JBMNNX010000118.1, from coordinate 6,897 downwards.
GGACCGAAGTCCTGCGAGGCGTTCTTGGCAACGCTGCCGCTCAGATTCTCAACGACGTTCTCGGAGGTGCCCGGCTCGGTCGGCTCGGTCGGCTCCGTGGGCTCGGTCGGCGTGCCACAGAGGCGGGCGCTGCTGTGCGAGGCGCAGTAGGCCGCGAGCGCCGGGTAGACATAGGTGATGCCCTCGCCGTTGCAGCCGCTCTCGCTGCAGACGTTGACGACGTTGCAGCCGCCGTTCGACCGATAGTCGGTGTCGCCGCGGACGAGGATGCCGACCACCTTATGGGTCGAGGTCTCGTAGACGCCCGAGCCCGAGTTGCCGCCGAAGGTGTCGGTCGAGGCTTCGAACCAGTCGAGCACGCTCGCGCGCGCATCGCGCACCTTGCCGCCCGCATCGATCTTGAAGGGGATGCCGCTGCCGCTGCCGATGACCGCGACGTTCTGGCCGACCGTCATCGCCACGTTCTGGAGCCGCACCGGCGCGGGCGTGAAGCGCGGGGCCGCGGGCCGGTCGAGCTTGACGATCGCGTAGTCGAGCTGCTGCGAGCCGACGTAGCCCAACTTGCGCACGACGATCGAGGCGCAGGAGAAGATGTCCGCGGTGGTCACGGTCTTCATCGAGTTGGCGCCGGTCCGGTAGTAGTTGAAGACGAACCGCGTGTCCGAGCAGTCGCTCGCGTTGGTGATGCAGTGCCCGGCGGTCAGGACGAGATCGTCGTCGATGAGCGTCCCCGAGCAGAACGCCGCGGTCGGGTCGTTGCGGAAGCGCTCGGTCGAGCAGAGGCCATAGGCCGAGCCGAGCGTCTCAGCGTAAAACCGCACGTTGTTCGGGTCGCTGGCGTTGATGGTGCTCTTGGACATCAGCGCCACCGTGGACTCCTGGGCCCGAAGCTTCAGGGTCGCGTCCGGATGCTCGTAGACGTCCTTCCGATTGTCGGTGCCATAGACGACGTCGCTCTCCCCCTTGCCGACCGCAGCCTCGTCCACCGAAGCCACGCCGCCACCGCAGGCGGCGAAGACAAGGGAGAGTGCCAAGCCGAGCGCTAGAGTCTGAAACTTGCCGGTGGTCGTCATGGTTCGCCTCGGAATCTGGAGTCGCGCGGCTCTTGAGCAAGTTTTGTGCCGGCCTGTAAGTCCGCGAGATCCTTAGAGAGCTGTATTGGCGCCCTCTTGGACCATCTTCGGACACTCCTGTAAATGAGCTTGACACTTTCGCGGCTCCGCCGCCTCCAACTCACCGAATCGATTAGGTTTCACTTTTCGTTCACCCAACTGTAGCGATTCAGGTCACCCGTTCTCACATTGGGCAGCCCGGGGAGCCGACTGTCCTTTCCCGAGACATCGCCGACCGCGAATCGGTCAAGTCTCGCTCCCGACGCGGTCGAGAGAGGTCGCTCGAGGCTCCGGACCGGCGGGCGGACGGCCCCAACCTCCCACGGCGGCGGCGATCCATTGGCCAGCGAGGCGCCGCCACCGGCGCAGCCGCGCTCGCCGCGCCCCTTCCAAACGTGCGGCAGGCTACCGCATCGCATTTCAGACGATCGGAACGGCCGCGGGACCAGCCACGTTGCCCGCCCACCTGGTCGACCGGATCATTCCGCCACGTCCGCGCCAGATCCAACCAGTCCGCCGTTCTGAAGGGTGAATCCGATGTCTTCGCGCTTGCAGGGAAGGATCGTCCTCGTTACCGGCGCGGCCCGCGGAATCGGCTTCGCCACCGCCGCACAGTTCGCCGACGCCGGCTGCCGGCTCATCCTCACCGACTGTCAGCAGGCAGCGCTGCAGGAGGCCGCCAAGAGGCTGCGCCCACGAGCATTCTCGCTGGAGGCCCGCACGGTCGACGTCGCGCGGCGCGACCAGGTCGACGCGATGGCCCGCGAGGTGCTCGACCGCTACGGCGGCCTCGACATCCTCGTCAACAACGCGGGCATCGCGCACTGCGCAGAGCTCGCCGACACGAGCCTCGAGACCTGGCAGCGCCTCCTCGACGTCAACCTCTGGGGCCCGCTCTATCACGTCTACGCGTTCCTCCCGTCGATGAAGCAGCGGCGCGAAGGACACATCGTCAACGTCTCATCGGGCCAGGCCTTCTTCCGCCTGCCGACCTGGGGCGCCTACGCCGTCACGAAGCTCGCGCTCGGCGCCTTCTCCGAGATCCTCCACTTCGAGCTGCGCACGCACGGCATCCAGGTGACAACCGTTTATCCCTACATGGTCAACACGGGCTTCTACGAAGGCGTGAGCGCCGAAAGCTTCACCGCGCGCATGTCGATGCGGCTGCTGCCCTACTACTCGGACACGCCGGAGAAGGTCGGGCGCGCCATCTTCAACGCTGTGCTCAGGCGCAAGCCAGTCGAGATGGTCAGCGTGGTCAACGACATCGGCTACTACTCGCGGCTCATCCCTCCGGTCTCCAACGCCGTCAGCCGGGTGACGACGTGGCTGCTGACCAAGGACTCGGTCGATGGGCCACGGGCCCACTGAATCGGGAGGGACGAGATGGGCTTCCTGGACCAGCTCGCGGCGCTGCGCAGAGGGCCGATCGGCTTCACGATGCATGAGGTGATGTCCGGCGACCACGAGTTCGAACCGGGCTTCGGCCCCGCGGGCCGCCATCCGATGGAGTTCCGCGTCACCTGGGGCCCTCGCGACCTCGCCGCCTGGCTCAAGCCCGGGACCGAAGAGTTCATGCGGCAAGATCTCAAAGGGCACGTGAGCATCGGCGGCCTTTGCGAGCGCGCGCCCTGCCGCGGCACGCTCGAGGTTCGCTACTTCATCGATCAGAAGATCCGCTACGCCTTCGCCTTCGAGGCGAACGGGCGCCCCTATCGATTCGTGGGCGAGAAGGTGAACATCCGCCCCTGGAACCTGCCCGTCTCGCACACGACCTGCTTTGGCAGGCTCGTCGAGGCGGACACCGGCCGGCTCGTCTCGACCTCGGTCACCTTCTTTCGGATGAGCACCGCGGTGCAATTCGCCATGAGCTTCCGGCTCTCGCTGCCAGGCGCCGAAACGCACGCCAAGAGCTCTTCCCAAGAGGCGGCGTAGGGCGGGCCGTAGCGGGCGTCGCCCGCGGGTCCGACCGCGCGGGCGCCGAAGCGGCTCGCCGGAGAAATCGGAACCTTCGGAGGCCTGCGCTGCGATAGACTCCGCGCCCCAACGACTGCGGAGAATTGACGATGCGCGCGAGCACGGCCCTCTTGACCACCCTGGCCCTCGTCGCCTGTGGCGAGACGCAGCTCCCTCCCCTGCCCGACGGCGCGCTTGACGATTCCGCGAGCTCGGACGCTGGGACGCAGCCAGACGCCGAATGGCTGGACGCGGCGGTCGGCGACGACGCGGGCGGCGTGGGCGATGCCGGACTCGACGCGGGCGACCTTGCCGACGGCGGCGATCAACTCGACGCCGGAGACGCGCAGGACGCCGGCGATTCGCCAGACGCCGGCGAGGAGCCGGATGCGGGCCCGCCGAGCTGCATTCGCGTCGTGCCGACGAGCCAGCCGCTTGAGTGGGGCGAGTGCTACAGCGAGGAGTGGCCCGTCTACACCGGCGGCATGGCGCGCGTGCTCGCCACCTGGTTCACCAACGTCAAGAACGGTGCCGCAGTCTGGACCGACATCTCGGACCGCGGCTACTACGCGGCGCTTCCGATGGCCTGGGTCTTTCAGGGCCGCAACCAGCCGAGCTACAACGCCGACACCTACTCGTTAATTCGCTCCGATTGCTCGACCGGCTTCTGCAATCCGCCCAAGACGAACATCCCGCCCATCCACTGGGGCCAGAAGCTGTGCGTGCTCAGCCTGGATACCGGCCGCCGAGTCACCGTCGAGCTCGTGGACACCGGCCCGGGCGACAGCCGCCGCACCGCGCTCGCCGGCCAGTACGACGGCGCGCAGACCTGGCTCGATCTCTCGCCTGGCGCTTCGGCTTATCTGGCCACCGGCGACGCGTACGGAACACCTGACAACCTGCGGGTCACCTTCTGGGAAGGCGCCTGCCAGGAGCCCGCCGAAGAGGAGGCGCGATGAGCGCCAGCGAAGTGGTGGTCGTCGGCGGCGGCATCAGCGGCATGAGCTTCGCCTGGTTCTGTTCGCAAGCCGGCCTCGGCGCGCTCGTTCTCGAGAAGGCCCCGACTGCTGGCGGATGCATCCAGTCCCAGCAGCTCGAGCGCGGCTTCTGGTTCGAGCTGGGCGCCCACACTTGCTACAACTCCTACTCGAGCCTCCTCGGCATCCTCGAAAAGCGCCCCGGGCTCGACAAGCTGCTTCCCCGCGCCAAGGTGCCTTTTCGCCTCTACGTGGACGGGCAAATTCGCTCGATTCCGAAGGAACTGGGCATCCTGTCCCTGCTCGGCTCGGCGCCGCGGATTCTCACCACCAAGAAGCGCGGGCTCAGCGTCCAGCAGTACTACTCGCGGCTCGTCGGCGAGAAGAACTACGAGCGCGTCTTCGGCCCGCTCTTCGCCGCCGTGCCCTCGCAGCCCGCCGACGACTTCCCCGCGGACATGCTCTTCAAGAAGCGCACGCGGCGTAAGGACGTCCCGCGCAGCTTCACCCTCCAGGGCGGCTTGCAGTCGGTGATCGACGCCATCGGAGCCGCGCCCCGCGTCAAGGTCGAGACGGACGCTGAGGTCGCGGCGATCGAGCGCGCTGGCGACGGCTTCCGCCTCCGGCTCTCGGACGGTTCGCAGAGAGAGGCCAAGCGCCTGGCGCTCGCGGTACCGCCGTCGGCCGGCTCAACGATGCTCAAAGGGGCCTTCCCCGAGCTCGCCGACGCCCTCGCGAAGATCAAGGTGACGCCGATCCGATCGATCGGAGCGGTCGTCCGAGCGGACGCGACGCCGATCGGCCCGGTCGCCTTCATCGTCCCGCGCGGCCATCGCTTCTACTCGGCGGTTTCGCGCGACACAGTGCCTCACTCCGAGCTTCGCGGCTTCGCCTTCCACCTCAAGCCGCAGACGAGCCAGGACGAAGCGCTCGCGCTGATTTCCGAGGTCCTCAAGACCGACCGCGCGAACCTGCAGCACATCGTCTCGCGCGAAGTCTGCCTCCCCTCGCCCATCGTCAGGCACGCGGAGACCCTCGCGCAGATCGAGCGGCATCTCCAGCCCACCGGAGTGTTCCTGACCGGCAATTACTTTGGCGGCCTGGCCATCGAGGACTGCGTCATTCGCTCCAAGCGCGAAGCCGAGCGCCTTCTCCAGACGGTCGGGTGAGCGCCGCCGACGCGCACGCGCGTCCGGCGTGATGGCGCGAGCGCCCGCGCCGCTCGCCGCGGGGGGGGGGCGACGGCGAATGAGCGCGCCGGCTTCCCGCGAGCAGGACTAGCCGCAGTCGAAGCCGCGGCGTCGGCCGGGATGGCTGCGAGCCTCGACTTCACCGTCGAAGGCGCACGCTATGGGGTACGAGTAGGCGCGCGGGTGGTTCCAGGACCAGCGGTGCTACCCGTTGCTCGCCCGCGAGCGGCGCGCTCAACCCCACTCCCACTCGCCGGACTCGCCCTGACGGATGACGTAGGTCCTGCCGTCCTCGCCGCGGAGCCGGAAGTAGCGGTGCTCGGGCGTGCGCCAGCGACCGACGACGCTCACCGCGACGACTGTGCCGTCGATGACGAGCCTCCTCGGCGTCTCGTCGCCCCGATATCCGGAGTAGCAGTCCACTTCGAGCCCCATCGGCGCCTCCTCGAGCACCGACATTCTCGCCCGGCGCCACCCGATTCCCAGCCCGCCAACGCGCGCACGCGACTCGTCGTCTCAGTGCGGCGATGAACCGCGCTGAAGGCTCTTTCCCGCCGACACGCTGTCAGCCCCTGCTGCTAGATTGCGCCCGCCATGAAGACCTACGCCCCCGACATCGCCCGTGACCTCGGCGTTCGCCCAGAGCAGGTCGAAGCGACCCTCGCCCTCCACGAGGACGGCGCCACCGTCCCCTTCATCGCGCGCTACCGCAAGGAGGCGACCTGCGGCCTCGACGAGGTGCAGATCCAGTCAATCATCGACCTCGCCCAAGCGCGGCAGGAGCTCGAGGCGCGGCGCGAAGCGGTCGTGCGCTCCATCGAAGAGCAGGGAAAGATGACCCCCGAACTCGCCCGGGTCATCGCCGGGGCGAAGACGCGCGCCGAGCTCGAAGACCTCTACCTCCCCTACCGGCCCAAGCGCCGCACACGCGCGACCATCGCCCGCGAGCGCGGCCTCGAGCCGCTCGCCGACGTAATCTGGCGCCAGGAGTCGCCGGGCGCGCCGCGCGAGGCGGTCGCTGCGCGCTTCGTCTCGCCAGACAAAGGAGTGCCCGATCTCGATTCGGCGCTCGCCAGTGCCCGCGACATCTGCGCCGAGCGCGTCGCCGAGGACGCGGGCCTGCGCGGAATGGCCCGCAGGCGCGCCGTCGACGACGGCGCCCTCGTCTCCAAGGTAGCCAAGGACAAGCAGGGCGAGCGCAGCAAGTTCGAGTCCTACTACGACCACTCCGAGCCCTTGGCGAAGGCGCCCTCGCACCGCGTGCTTGCGCTGCTGCGCGGCGAAGCGGAGGGCTACCTGAAGGTGAAGCTCCAGCTCCCCGACGAGCAGATCGTCGCCGAGCTGGAGCGGCGCGTCGTGACCCGTCCGCAGGCGCCGTTCGCGGGCGAGTTGCGCGCCGCGGTCGAGGACGGCTGGAGCCGCCTGATGGCGCCCTCGCTCGAGACCGAGCTGCGCGCCGTGCTCAAGGAGCGCGCCGACCGCGAGGCCATCGAGGTCTTCGGCCAGAACCTGCGCCACCTGCTGCTCGCTCCGCCCGCGAGCGGAAAGCGCGTCGTCGCCATCGACCCGGGCCTGCGCACGGGATTGAAGGTCGCCGCCCTCGACGGCACCGGCAAGCTGCTGCAGACCGCCACGCTCTACAGCGAGCGCGGCGGCGACGAG
>JBMNNX010000079.1:0-24073 GCA_050942745.1 Myxococcales bacterium | reverse complement strand
TGCTCGAGCGCCACAAGCCCGACCTCATCGCCATCGGCAACGGCACCGGCAGCCGCGAGGCGGAGACCTTCGCCCGCGAGGCGATGAAGGCCCGCCGGCTCCCGATCCCCATCGTCTCGGTCAGCGAGCAAGGCGCGAGCGTCTACTCCGCCTCGGAGGTCGCGCGCGAGGAGTTCCCCGACCTCGACGTCTCGCTGCGCGGGGCGATCTCCATCGGCCGGCGCTTGCAGGATCCGCTCGCCGAGCTCGTGAAGATCGACCCGAAGAGCATCGGCGTGGGGCAGTACCAGCACGACGTTGACCACGGGCTGCTCAAGAAGAAGCTCGGCAAGGTCGTCGACTCCTGCGTCAACGCGGTCGGCGTCGACGCGAACAGCGCCTCGGTGCAGCTCCTCGAGCACGTCTCGGGCGTGGGCGCGAGCCTCGCCAAGAAGATCGTCGACCACCGCAACGCCAACGGCCCGTTCGCCGATCGCAAGGCGCTGCGCAAGGTCCCGGGCTTGGGCCCCAAGAAGTTCGAGCAGGCGGCGGGCTTTCTGCGCGTCCGCGGCGAGAACCCGCTCGACAACAGCGCCGTGCACCCGGAGCGATACCCGGTCGTCGAGCAGATGGCGCGCGACCTGGGCGTCAAGGTCGAGGAGCTCGTCGGCAACCGCGAGCTCGTCCGCAGGATCGATTGGCGCAACTACCAGGGCCCCGACCTCGGCGAGCCGACGCTCAAGGACATCCTCGCCGAGCTCGAGAAGCCGGGCCGCGACCCGCGCGGCGACTTCACCCCGCCGGCCTTCCGCGAGGACCTGCAGAAGCTCGAGGACGTCCGCGAGGGCATGGTGCTGCAGGGGGTCGTCACCAACGTCACCGCCTTCGGCGCCTTCCTCGACGTCGGCGTCCATCAGGACGGGCTCGTCCACGTCTCGCAGCTCAGCACCCGCTTCGTGAAGGATCCCGCCGAGATCGTGAAGGTCGGCGACCGGCTGACCGTGAAGGTGCTCTCCGTCGATCTCGAGCGGCGCAGGCTGGGACTGTCGGTCAAGGGGTTGACGGAGAAGCAGGCGCCAGCCGACTCGAGGCCCTCGGCTCCGCAAATAGCGCGATCGCAGGCGCCCAAACCGCGCGACACGCGGCGAGAACCGGCGAGCGAGCCGTTCAACAACCCGTTCGCCAAGCTGAAGCGATAGGCCCCGGCAGCCAGGTCCCGCGAGCCCTCGCCCTTTGGTTCCGACAGCGGATGCCGAAGCCGCCGCGCTCGGGCCTTTCTCTCCCGCGGACGGCGCCCGTCCCGTCGCCCCAGACGCCCCTCGTCGCTGCCTTCAGCCCTTCGACCGTCTGGTGTCGAACGGTGTCACCGCCGCCATCTTTGAACCGAGAGTTGCGCGTATCGGCGAGAGGACGCCATGAAGAGCTACGCCTGCGGAAACTGCGGTTACATCTACTCGCCGGAGACAGGCGATCCGGAAGGCGGGGTGGACGAGGGCACGATGTTCGTGGAGATCTCCGACGTCTGGACCTGTCCGGTGTGCGGAGCCCCGAAGAACGAGTTCTCCCCGGTCGACGAGTAGGTGCCGGTTCATCAACGCTGTAGTCGTGCCCGCATCCTCCTCGGAGTCTGGCCGCAGCGGGGCCACGTCGTTGGTGGCCCCGCGTTCGTTCGCTTCGGGCTGGGAGGCGAGGTAGCGCGGACGCATCGCTGCGTCGAGGCGCCGGCTCGTCAGAGCATCAGCCGAGCCCTGAAGAAGCCTCCGACGTCGAGCCCGAACCCGAGCGGCAGCCCGTAGCGCAGCGCGAGCGCGAAGGAGGCGCCGAGAAACAGCCGGTTGGGCATGACCTCGAACTCTGCCCCCAAGTCGCCCTCGCCGAGGAAGTTGGGCACGAGGTAGGTGGCCTTGTTCGCGCTCGCCATCATCACCTCGACGCCGACCCCGCCGCGGGCGACGAAGCGCGGGTTCACCACGGGGCTGATGTCCTTGGCGATCCCCACGGTGCCGCGCATCCCGAGGTAGCCGGGCAGCGCGCCGTTGAGGCCCACCCGCCAGTCGAAGTCCATCGCCGGGAAGTCGTAGAAGAGCCGGAACGCGCCGCCCAGCCCGAAGGCATGGAAGGCGTTGTCGGGCGCGCCGCTGAAGGCGATCTTCGGAAACGCGTAGCCGCCGAGGGACACCATCCCGCCGCCGAGGTCGACGGTGAGCGAGCGCGTCGCCGGCACGTAGTCGGGGTCGGCGCGATACCGCGGCTCCTCAACCGTCCTGCTCCTCGCCGGGCCCGACTCGTTTCGAGCAGCCGCTTGCCGCTGCCCCATCGGCTCGTAGCGGGACTCTGCTGGTGCCTCCCTCGCATCGCCCGTGGAAGGTGCAGGCCGCTCATCCCCGCCGGCCGGCCCGACGCCCGCCGGCTCGCCGTCGGCCTCCAGCTCGCTCCTCTCCTCATCGCCGGTTCCGGCGAAGGGCAGCGGCTCGGCGGCAGACGAAACGCGAGGGACGAGCGCGAGGACGAGGGCGAGGAGCAGCAGTCGGCGAGGCATGGAGAGCTTCCCGCGAGCAGGAGGGATCGGACAATTCGGCCTCTTCTACCCCGCCACCGACGCCGCCTGCACGAAAATGGGCCGGCGTCGCTCGGACGCCGGCCCCAGGATCAAGGAGGCGGGCGGGGGCCTACTGGATTCCGATCTTCTCCAGGAACGCCTCGTTGTTCGGCTCGCGCCCCAGGAACTCGCGCAACAGCTCGCTGGGCTCCTGCTCGCGGCCGCGGGCGAGGATGATCTCGCGGTACTTGCGACCGGTCTCGCTGTTGAGCACGCCCTCTTGCTTGAAGCGCGTGAACAGGTCGTCGGCGAAAACCTCGGCCCACAGATAGCCGTAGTAGCCGGCGTCGTAGCCGCCCATCAGGTGGCCGAAGTTGGCCGCGAAGTGCGCCTCCTTCACCGGCTGCAGGCCCAGGATCTCGGCAAACAGCTTCTGGTCCGTGCCGTCGATGTCGATCTGCGGCCCCGAGGTGTGCAGCGTCTGGTCGAAGGTGGCGAGGAAAACCTGGCGAGTGTAGCGGTAGCCCGCGTCGAAGGAGCGTGCCTCCTTGATCTTCTGGATCGTCTCTTCGGGCAGCTTCTTCGACGGGTCCTGGAAGTGGCCGGACATCAGGTCGAGCACCGGCTTCTCGTAGACCCAGTTCTCGAGCATCTGCGAGGGCACCTCGACGAAGTCGCGGGCGACCGAGGTGCCCGCGTGGCTGCCGTAGCGGGCCGCCGTCAGGGTCTGGTGCATGATGTGGCCGAACTCGTGGAAGAGCGTCTTCACCTCGTCGTGCGACAGAAGCGAAGGGCGGCCGGGCGACGGCGGGTTGAAGTTGGCGAGCATGACGGCGATGGGCGCGTGGTACTGGTCGCCCACGCGCCGCGCGATGGTCACCGGCGCCGCCGCGGCGTGGCCGTACTTGCCCTTGCGCGGGAAGAGGTCGAGGTAGAAGTAGCCGATGAAGTCGTTGCTCGGGCGGTCGCGGATCTCGTAGAGCGTGACCTCGGGCGCCCACGCCTCCGCGCCTTCGACCTTCTTGATCTCAATCGAGAGCAGCTTCTCGTAGACCTGGAACATGCCCTCGAGCACGGTCTCGACCGGGAAGTACTCGCGGATCTTCTCGGTGTCGAGCGTGTAGTCGCGCTTCTTGATCTGGTTGAGGTAGTAGGACACGTCCCACGGCTCGATCTTCGCCGCCGGGTCCCCCGTCTCCGCGCGCTTGAGCTCGGTCATCTTCGCGTAGTCGGAGTCGCGCTTCTCGACCAGCTTCTCCTGGAGCGCCGAGAGGAAGACCTTCACGGTCTCGCCGCTCTTGGCCATCTGCTCCTCGGTGACGAAGTCGGCGTGCGTCGCGTAACCGAGCAGCTTCGCCTGCTCGTCGCGCAGCTTGATGGCCTCCTGCAGCAGCGGCATGTTCCGCTCGGCCTCGCGGGTCTGGAAGGCGATGTACAGGCGCCGGCGCGCCTCGCCGCTCTTGGCGTTCTCCATGAACGGATAGAAGTCGGGGTACTTGGTGGTCACCACCGCGCCGCCGTCCGGCGTCCGCTCCAGGCGCGCCACGAAGGCCTCAGGAAGCCCCGCGAGCTCCTCCTTGCTGACCGTGATCTTCGACGCGTTCTCGTTGAGGTTCTGCTGGAATTGCGTGGAAAGCTCCGTCAGGCGGGTGCGGATCTCGACGAGCCTGGCGAGGCCTTCGTCGGACAGCTCGAGGCCGTTGCGCCGGAAGTCGCGCATCGTCAGGTCGAGCAGGCGCTTCTGCGCCGCGTCGAGCTGCTCGGTCTTGCCCCTGTTGGCCAGGTAGCCCTTCATGGCCTGGTACAGGTCGCGCCGGGCGGCGACCTTGACCATGTACTTGCCCGCGCTCTCTTCGGCGGCGGCCGCGGCGCTGCGAACCTGCTCGTCGGTGTGGACATCCTTGAGGATGCCCAACCGCAGCGCGGAGTCGACGTAGGTCATCACCGACTGCTCGAACGCCTCGACCGTGTTGTCGAAGGTCCTATCGGCGTCCGGAATGGCGACGATGGCTGCGAGCTCCTGCTCGCACTTGGCCTCGGCGTCCTGGATTCGCTTGGCGATCTCGTCGGGCGAGACCGTGTGCTCGATGAGCGGGACTGGGACTCTCTTGATCTCGTTCATGGCGCCATTCTTCTCGGCCGCCGCGCCGTCCATCGAGGGCATGTCCTTTCCGCCGGGCTTCGTTGTCGCACAAGAAACAGCGACGCCAGCGGCGACCGACGCGCCCAGGACCGGGGCAAGCAGCCATTTGCGGGAGAAAGCGGAAGTGCGTCTCACGGTTCTGTCTCCAAGAAGCATGTCAGCGATGCGCGAGTCTGTTGCCCAATCACCGCCGCAGGCAAGCGCCTTCTTGCCTGCTCGCCATGCGTGGGCCTTCTGAGGGAACGCGGCGACAACGCGCGAAGGCCCGGGCTCATGCCCACGGCGGACGAGCGCGTGCTAAGGACTGCGGGCGTGGAGAAGCGCACCTACGCGATGCTCGTCGCCTTCGACGGCGGTCCCTACAAGGGCTGGCAGCCTCATCCGGCGCTGGCCACGGCCGGAGGATTGCTCGCCAGCGCCCTGCACCGGGCGGGCGTGCGGGCGAATCCGTTCGGCGCCTCGCGCACCGACGCCGGGGTGCACGCGCGGGCCCAGGTCGCCTCGTTCACCACGAAGGCGGGGCTCGATCCGCAGCGGACGTGGACTCTCCTCAACCAGGAGCTCCCGAACACGATCCACGCCGTCGCCCTGCGCCGGGCCGCTCGCAGCTTTCACGCTCACTGGTCCTCGTGCGGAAAGGTCTACCGCTACCGAATCTCGTTCCGCCCCGAGCGCGCCGCCTGGTGCCTGCCCCCCTCCCCGCTGCGCCCGACGCCGCTCGATCCGATCCGGCTCGAGCAGGCGCTCGGAATGATCGAGGCGGCGCCGGACGTCTCGGCGCTCTCCGAATCGCACGACGACAAGGCCCGCAAGGTGCGCGCCGCCCGCCTGCTGCGATTCGACGACACCGGTGCCCTGCTCGAGCTGGAGGCGGCGGGCTTCGGCAAGTACCTCGTGCGCAACCTCGTGGCGGCGTCGGTCGCCCTGGCGACCGGGGCGATCACTACTGACGGTCTCGGGGACATCCTCGGCGGACGCGCAAAGAAGCCACGCCGCGCCCCGCCCGATGGGCTCTGCCTCCACCGGGTCCTCTATCCGCCGCAGCTCGACCCCTTTGACGACGCCGACGCGCTGGCCTCGCGCGCGGAAGCGGCGCTGCCAATCCTGAGCGCCTTTCGCTCCACCGGCCCGCGAATCTGACGACGGCGATGGCTCCACGGCGAGAGCGTCCGCCGTGTCTCCTTGTCGAACCGCCGTCGCAAAGGCGAAATCGGACAAGTTCCATGAAAGAATAGTCGTCTCTCAGCCCGGCGGCCGACCGGGTGCGGATCAGGGAGGCCCCCATGCACCGCGAGCTCCGACTGATCGCGATGGCACTTCTCGTCCTGGCGGCAGGCTGCTCGAGGACCGCGCCGAAGGTCCCGCGCGTGCCCATCGTGTCGATTCAAGTCGACCCGGCCGAACCCAGCCTGGCCGTGGGCACCGAGTTGCTCGTCACCGCACAGGGGATCAAGGCGGACGGCACCACCGACGATCTCGCCGACTGCGAGTGGTCGGTGAGCCATGAGGGCCTCGTCGCCATCGAGGCGGAGCTCGGCACGGCCTGGCTGACGGGCCTGAAGGTCGGCAACACCCGGCTGATTGTCAGGGCGCGCGGCGTGGTCGCCGAAGTTCCGCTGCAGGTCACCGGCGCGATCCCGCGCAAGCTCCAGGTGAGCCCGTCGGAGCTAAGCGTGGCGCTCAACGGCGTCGGACAGCTCACGGCGACGGCGACCCTCTCCGACGGCTCGACCGAGGACGTGACCTCGCTCGCCAAGTGGACGAGCGCCGACGGCGGCGTCGCGACGGTCGGCGACGAGGGCGAGGCCAAGGGCCGCGTGACCGGCGTCGCTCAGGGTGAGACCGAGGTGCGCGCCGCCCTCGACGACCTAGAGGCGGTCGCTTTGGTGAAGGTGAGCGGCGCGACGCTGGTGCGCCTCGACATCGTCCCGCCCACCGTCACCCTGCCCCTTCACACCGCTATTCCGGTCAGCGCCGTCGCGCTCTTCAGCGATTCGTCAACCGCCGACGTCACCGCTCAAGCCGTCTGGAGCTCGACCAACGAGCAGGTCGCCAGGGTCACCGCGGGACTGATCGAGGCGGTCGGCCCCGGCGAAGCCGTCGTCAACGCCGCGTACGGCGGCATGACCGCGCGTGCCCCGGTCGCGGTCACCACCGCGCAGCTCCGGGCCGTCGAGATCGCTCCTGCCGAGGTTCAGATCGCCAAGGGCACCTCCGCCGCGCTCAAGGCGACCGCAATCTTCGCGGACGACACTCGCCAGGACATCACCTACCAAGCGCGATGGACATCGAGCGCGCCGGCCATCGCCTCCGTCAGCGAGACGGCCAAGGGCGTCGTCAAAGGTGAAGCGCCGGGCGTGGCGATGGTGACCGCCGAGCTGCTCGGCGTGACCGGCACCGCCGAGGTCACCGTCACCGACGCACTGCTCACCGCCATCGCCGTCACCCCGACGACCCTCACGCTCGCCAAGGGATCGACTGGCGCTTTTCTCGCCACCGGGACCTACAGCGACCAGTCGACGCAGGACATCACCTCGCTCGTCCTTTGGAGCTCGTCCGACGAGACCGTCGCCACCGTCTCGAACGCCCCTACAACCAAGGGACAGGCGCTCGCCAAGAACCCGGGGATCGCCACTCTGACCGCCGCTCTCGACGGCCTGATCGCCAGCGCGACCCTGACGGTGACCGCAGCGCAGATCGACGTCATCACCATCGAGCCCGCCGCCGTGGTCCTCGCCAAGGGGACGGAGACGCTGCTCGTCGCGACTGCGACCTATACCGATGGCAGCACCCTCGTCGTCACCGAACAGGCGGCCTGGAGCTCGTCTGCGAACGACATCGCCTCGGTGACCACGACCGGCAGCCCGCGCGGCCTCCTGCGAGCGGTCGCGCCCGGCCAGGCGACAATCACCGCGGCGTTGGGCGGCAAGACAGGGACGGCGCAGGTCACGGTGACCCCGGCCACGCTGACGCACCTCACCATCGCGCCGCTCGATCCCTCGCTCCCCAAGGGTACCGAGCTGTCGATGAGAGCCACCGGCACCTACTCCGACGGCACGGTCCAGGACGTCACCACGCTCGCCACCTGGAGCGTGACCGATGCCACCATCGCCAGCGTCTCGAACGCCTCCGGCTCGAACGGGGTCGTGACCGCGCGCTCTCCGGGCAGCACGACGCTGCGCGCGACGCTCCAGGGCAAGACGGCGAGCACGACTCTCACCGTCACCCCCGCCACCCTCGTCGGATTCCGCGTCGCGCCGACGAGCGTGATCCTCGAGTACCAGGGCTCACAGCAGATCGTCGCCACCGCGACCTACAGCGACGGCACCGTCGTGGACGTCACCGCGACGACGGACTGGACGAGCGCCGATCCCTCGATCGCGAGCGTGAGCACGACCGGCAACGCCCGCGGCTTGGTCCGCGCCGGCCGCGCCGGGCAGACGGTCGTGACCGCGTCCTTCGGCGGAAAGTCGGCGACGGTAGACGTCACCGTCCACGCCCCACGCTTGACCAGCGTCGAGATCCGGCCCGGCTCGATCTCCCTGCCCGCGGGCACCGAGGGACAGCTCAACGCTTTCGCGACCTACGCCGACGACTCGGTGCGCGACGTGACCGCGATCGCCGCTTGGACCGCGTCGGCCGGAAACGTCGTCGTCGGCAACGGCGCGACCGGCGGGCACATCACCGCGCGTTCTACTGGCAGCGCGACCATAACGGCCACGCTCGACGGCGCCTCCGCAACCGCGACGGTGACGGTCACCCCGCCGCTCGCCGAATCGCTCACCATCTCGCCGACCACCGCGACGATCCCGGCGGGCGAGCGCCAGGCGTTCACCGTGCGCGCGTTCTTCTCCGACGGCTCGAGCCTCGATGTCACCGAGCACACGGCCTTCACCTCGGCCGACACGGCCATCGTGGGCCTGGCCGACAACGAGGCTATCGGCATCGCGCAGGGCGGCCCGGTCACGCTCACCGCGCGCTACAACGGCCTGACCGCGACCGCGCGCGTCACGGTGACCGCGCCGACCTTGACCTCGATCACGCTCTCGCCGAACGGGCTCGTTCTCACCAAGGGTGAGAGCGGACAACTCCGCGCTATCGGCAACTACTCCGATGGCTCGAGCCGCGAGGTGACGTCGGACGCGGCCTGGTCGTCGAGCAGCTTGGCCATCTGCACGGTCAACCTCGGCCTGGTGCAGGCCATCGGACCAGGCACCGCGACGGTCACCGCCACCCTGCTCGGCAAGGCCGCGAGCGCGGACGTGCTCGTCGAGGCGCCCACGCTGCAGCGGATTGCCATCGTGCCGCCCAACGCGGTGCTGCGGCCGAACCTCATCTACCCGTTCCGCTCTTACGCGCTCTACAGCGACAACACGGCCCGGGAGATCACCACGGCCTCGGTCTGGACCTCCGACAACCCGTCCATCGCCGAGCCGATCAACTACTACGGCTACTGGGGCGTGTGGGCGAAGGGAGTCGGCACCGCGGAGGTGCGCTCGAGCTACGACTGGCAGACCGGCACCACGATGGTGCAGGTGTTCAACTCGACGCTCACCGGCGTCGAAGTGAGCCCGGCGCAGGCGAGGCTCCCGGTCGGAGTAGCGGTCAAGCTTGGGGGCGTCTTCTCCTATACCGACGGCTGGGCCGTCGAGATCCAGAACCCGGACTGGAGCAGCGAGAACAGCTCCATCGCGCGGGTCGACACCAACGGCGTCGTGACCGGCCTGTCGCGCGGGACCACGAACATCTCGATGTACGCCTACGACTCCTGGGGAATGTCCTACGACGCCTCGGCGAGAATCGAGGTGACTTCGGCGACGATTCAACGCATCGAGCTTGACGTGCCCTCGCGCATGGTCGTCGGGCTCGCCGCGCGGGTGAAGGCCGTCGGCGTCTTCTCCGACGGCTCGCACATCGACCTTGGTCCGAGCCCGGTCTGGTCCTCGTCCAACACGACGCTCGCGCGCATCGTGCCCGACACGAGCGGAGCCAAGGTGACCGCCCAGGCAGCAGGCTCGGTGACCATCGGCGCCTCCTTCGGCGGCGTGAGCGCCAGCGTCTCGGTGACCTTGGTCGACACCGATCTGAGCAGCCTCTCGATGTCGATTCCCCAGACCACGCTGCCCATCGGCTCGACGAGCAAGGTGAAGGTCGAAGGGATTTTCGCCGACAACACGCGGCTCGACCTGACCGACTCGGTGACCTTCGACTCGTCCGCGCCCGACGTCGCGCAGGTGACCAACGGCATGTTCGGCAACGCACTGGCGCCGTACGTCATCGCGCAGTCCGCGGGCACCGCAACGGTGAGGGCCTCGCTCAACGGCAAGTCGACCAGCGCGACGATCACGGTGCGCGGCGCCAACCTCTCGTCGCTGGCGCTGGCGCTCGGCGAGAACCCGCCGTCGTCGCCCCTGACACTGGCCGGCCCGGGACCGCATCAGCTTCGCGCGGTCGGCACCTTCTCCGACGGCACCAGCGCGGACGTGACCGTCTTCTGCAGCTTCAGCCCGGGCAAGCTCGGACCGGGGGTCGTCGCGACCATCAGCAACGTCATCGCAGGCCGGGTCTCCGTCATCTCGACCGGGAGTGAGACGGTCACGGCGACCTATGCCCCGAGCTTCATCGGGCAGCCGACCGTGAGCGGGTCGGCGACGCTCATCGTGCAATGACGCCGGAGCGCGGCTCGCCCCCGGCAGGCAAGCGAGCCGCGACTTCGCTCGCAACGATGTTCAGCGAGAGGTCGCGCCTTTGGCCGGCGTGTCGGGGAGCTATCGGCTTGTTCGCCTTCCGACCGCCTCGAGGAACTTCGTGCGCGCTGCGTCCGCGCTGACGGCCCAGATCAGCGAGTGGGCCAACGCCTCGAGCCGCTTCGGGTCGTCGATCACCTCGATCAGCTCCTCATCGTGTTCTTCGAACGCGTCCTTGTAGCGCATGAAGCGCAAGCAGATGCGCCGAAGCATGGTCACGGTCGCCTGCCTTTCGAGCTCGCGCCCCTGTTCGATGCCCCGCTCGAGGCCCCGCTCGCGCCCCTCCTGGAGACCTTGCTCGAGCCCCTGCTGAAAGCCTCGTTTGAGCCCTTCCTGCCGCCCCTCCTCGAGCGTCACCTCGTAGGTCGAGCTCTTCATGCGGACCTCCTTCGGCACCAGCCAACGCAAGTCTTGGTGCTTCAGCATCGCAGGCAGGGCCGGCATCACTTCGACCGCAGGTGAAACGGTCACGCCGACGTATGCCCTGAGCTTCATCGGGCAGCCGACCGTGAGTGGGATCGGCCGCGCTCATCGTGCAATCACGCTGGGCGCGACTCGCGGCTCGCGGCCGAGCGAGCCGCGGTCGGCTCAACCTGACCGAAAAACAGCTGACCGTGGCTTCCGACGAGGTTCAGCGAGACGTCGCGCCTGCGGCCGAGGCGTCGGGGAGCTATCGGCTTGCTTGCCTTCCGACCGCCTTGAGCAACTTCCTGCGCGCTGCGTCCGCATTGACTGCCCTGCCCAACGATTCGACCAAGGCCTCGAGCCGCTTCGGGTCGTCGATCGCCTCGATCAGCTCCTCGTCGTGTTCTTCGAACGCGTCCTTGTAGCGCAAGAAGTTCAGGCAGATGCGCCGAAGCATGATGACGGTCGCCTGCCTCTCGAGCTCGCGCCCCTGCTCGCGCCCTTCCTCACGCCCCTCCTCGAGCGTCGCCTCGTAGGTCGAGCTCTTCATGCGGACCTCCTTCGGCACCAGCCAACGCAAATCTTGGTGCTCGAACCGGGTGCCCGCAATCCAGTACAGGACGGCCTGCAGCTCTCGACGGAGGCGCACATCCTCGAACGACTCGAGCTGCTCGAACGCCGTTCGGATGCTCTCCAGAGAGGCGTCCTGGCACAGGGCCACCGCCGACCAGAGCCCAGGGGTCGGCCAGGCAAGAACGGACTTGGCCGACAGCTTCCAGAAGGCGATGGCCTCGAAGCGAAAGGCCACCTGCTTGCGCCCGTCGATCCTGCCGACGTAGACGCCCTTGGGCCTTCGTCGGAACGCACCACGCTTGAGGTATATGACGATGGTCCTCACGGGCCGCCGCAGAAGAACGCGGGCAAGGCACCAGTGCTCGAAGGCGCGAAAGCCCGCGTCGGCTTTGGGCTCAGCCTCGAACTCGAGGTGAAAGACGGCCCCCGTGCCCGGATCGTCCCGGTACTCGAGGAGCGCATCGAGCTGGCGAGGCATGGGCGGCGGCGGAACGAGCTCCTTGTCGATAGGCCTCAGTCCTCGCGCCTCGTCGAACCCGGTCGACGCCGAAGCAGGTCTTGCGGCCGACTGCGCGCCAGCAACTTGAACGCCGAGTCCCACAGTCCCATCGTGCCCCCCTCGGCCCATGGTGGTTGCAGCGGCATGGCTCACGGCCGCGAGCCGTCGAATCTCTCAGGTCTGCCGTCTCGTCAATCCTTCGCGACGACCCGCTCGCCGACGAAGAAGTAGCGCCAGCCGGAGTACTCGCGCCCCTCGAGCGGCGGCAGCAGCCGCACCCAATGCTCGGCGTCGGGGGCGTCGTCGCTCGGATAGTGGAAGAGGGTGCGGGTCGCCGGATCGAAACAGCCGTGCCCGTCGGAGAGCCACACGTAGAAGCCGTCCGGGTACTGAACCTCGGGGACGACGATCTCGGTGGGCGCCGCGGTCTCGCGGCTACCGTAGCGCACGAAGAACTCCCGCTCCGGGTCGACGGTGCCCTTGTCGGGATCGAAGTAGTGGAAGTGCGAATAGAAGTGCGTCTCGATGGGCTTGCCGGCGAGCGCCCGCGCGTGCGGGCGGCTCCACGCGAGCTCGGAGCGCGGCTTCTGGTCCGGGTCGATGATCGAGAAGTCCTCCCGGTTCCAGCCATCGCCCCGCTTGTAGTCGTTCTCCGGCGAGTAGCACCACAGCATGCGCGACGAGAAGGTCTTCTCGAACGCCTCATAGTAGTTGTCGAGCAGGTGCGAGCTCGCCACGTACTCCTCCTGCCGCGACATGTAGATCCCGCCAAAGTTGAAGTAGGTGCCGAACTCCCCAAAGACGACCGGCGGGTTGCCAAGAGAGCGCGAGGCGGCCCTCGCGGCGTGCTCGAGCGCCGGGACGTAGTCGCGGTAGCGGATCTGCGTAGCGGTTATCGGCCGCGGCGCCTGGTTGAAGCCGATGAACGGGTAGATGTCCTGGTAGTGGTGCGGCGCGTAGACGACCTGCGGCAGCTCCGGGCGGCGCATCGCGACCTCCCACTGCCCGCCGATGCCGCCGAGCGCGCCGCCGAACAGGTTCTGCGCGCTCGTGCTGCTCTCGAAGAAGAAGACCGCATCGGGATCGACCGCCAGGATGGCCTTCCCGACCCGCTCGTAGAAGGGCCGAAGGTGGTTCTCATCGAAGCCGTAGTTGAGGGCGAGCGCGGCGGAGGCGTCGATCTTGTCGAGGCCGTAGAGCCGCAGCGTCTCTGGCTTCGTGTCCGGCGGCAGCACCCGCAGGTCGGTGACGAGCTTGAAGAGCTGTTCGCCGAGCTCCTGGCCGGCGAGCGCCACGAGCGTGCCGCGCACCGCGTCGATACCTCCGTTCTTCATCGCAGCCGCGGCGGCCAGGACGATGAAGTTACCGGACGGCTCGTTCATCAGGTCGTAGCCCAGCACGTTCGGCAGGTCCGCCACCTGGCTCGCGAGCGCGGCCCAGGCCTCGGCGTAGGCCTGCTGCAGGAGCTCCTCGACCGGCTTGCCATCCTTCTTGAGCCCGGGGAAGACCTCGTTCCCCGCGAAGAAGCAGGCGTAGGCGCGGGCGACGTCGAGCGAGAGCGCGTGGGCGACCGACCAGTTGGTGAACGGCAGCAGGTCGGTCGATTCATTCGGCGGGAAGGGCGCGGGCTTCTCCTTGAGGAAGGCGACGATCCAGTCGATGGAGCCAGGCTGGGCGGGCTGCCCGGCGTTCAGCCGGACGAACAGGTTGTAGATATTGAGCAGTGCCGGCTCGTCGAGGCCTCCGAGGATGCGCGGCGTGCCCCAGTTCGGCGACGAAAGGTCCTTTTCCGGCAGGCAGGCCTCCACCGCCCACCGCGGGGCGCCATCGCCCTGGACGCTCTCGCTGTAGGGCGGCAGCAGCGCGAAGAGCGTGTTCTCCAGCGAGCCGGGCTTGCCGTACTTCGGCCGGTCGTTGAAGCGCACCATCAGGTGCCGGCTGAAGACATCCTGGTGCATGTCGAGCAGCACGTAGAGGCCGTGATCGCCGGCGAGCTCGACCATCTCGCGCACGTAATTGATGTACGCGCGGTCGTAGCGCCCCCGCTCGCTCGGCTCGAGGCCTTCCCACAAGACGAGCAGCCGCACGGCGCTGAAGCCCATCTGCTGGAGCCGCCGAAAGTGCCCGGCCGCCTCCTCGCGCGCAAAGGGCCTGCCGACGTAGCTCGGCACCTTCTTCTCGTCGAACGACGCCGGCACCTTGCTGCCGCCGCCTACGTTGACCCCGTGCAAGGACACGTAGCGGCCGTGCGCGTCGCGCAGGTAGGTGCGATCGGTCTTCACCCGCGTCAGCCCCGGCGGCGCAGGCGTCTTCTGCTGGGAGCAGGCGGCCATCACCGTCCCCGCAAGCAAGAGCGCCAGGCTTCGATTACCCATTCCATCCTCACGGTTTGCCAGTCCGCGCCTGAATACCAGAAGTGAACAGAGGCTCGCCAACCTCCCTGACGACGGACCGGGAATGCGGCGAACGAGCTCTTCCGCGCTCTTTCGCCAGGCGGCCGGGAGCCGGCCCGCGCGGCGCGCCGGCGCTCCACCGGTGCCTCGGGAATCCCTGCGCGGGCGTAGCGTTGAGTCACTCGAGCTCCCTCGACACGAGCCGCGTACATCCACGCGCTACCGACGCCGCGAGATATCCGCTGGCCGCTCCGTCGGGGATGCGCTAGGACCTTGTGCAGAATTGCGACCGAACAGGCAGCCGGAGGAATTCGACATGCAGAGCATCGCCTCACACAGAAGGCCGTCCGACGAGCGCGCCTATGTCGCTGAGCTCATCGAGCGCATCGTGCGCGAATGCCCCGAGCGCGTGCCGACGAGCGAGGACGAGCGCAAGGCGCAGGAGCTCATGAGCGCCGAGCTCGCCAGGCTCGGCCTGGCCATCGAGGAGCATCCCTTCGCCTTCAACGACAACCTCTACGCCAACCTCGTCTTGCACTTCGGCCTGGCGACCGCTGGCACCGCCGTCTCCGGCCTGTTCCCACTTGCCGGGCTGCTGCTGCACCTGACGGCCGGCGGCTCGTACCTCGCCGACTCCGCGCGGCGCGCCTACGTGCTGCGACGGCTGCTCGGCTTCAAGCCGGCGCGCAACATCCTCGCGACGCTCCCGGCCAAGGGCGAGCCCAAGCTGCGAATCGTCCTCGCCGCCCACGCCGACGCGGCGTTCACCGGCCTGCTCTTCTCGCCGCCGATGGTCAAGCGGATGGCCGGGCGCCGGCTGCCCGGGATGCTCGAGCGCTTCATGGCGCTGGCGACCTACTCGAACTTCGCCCTGGCCGGCTTCGACCTGCTGCGCGTCTTCCTCGGCCCCCTCACCCTGCCCTTGCGGCCGGTCGAAGCGCTGCTCACGGTGCCCAGCGCGCTCACCTTCCTCATCAACGCCGAAGTCGCCCTGCGCAAGCGCGTCGTCCCCGGCGCCAACGACAACCTCAGCGGGGTCGCCGCGCTGCCGGTGCTCGCCACGCGCCTCGCCGCGGTCAAGCCCCCCGAGGTCGAGCTCGTCTTCGCGGTCACCGGCTGCGAGGAGGCGAGCATGGGCGGCGCCGACGCGCTCGCCCGCGACCGGCTCAAGGAGTGGGACCGCGCCCGCACGGTCGTGCTCGCGCTCGACAGCATCGCCAACGGCGAGCTGCGCTACATTGACATCGAGGGCGAGGTGGTGCGACGGCCCGCGCCCTCCTGGCTCATCGAGACGATGGACGAGGTCGCCCGCTCCGAGCCGCGCTTCCGCGACGTGACCGGCTACACCCCGCCGGTCGGCGGCACCGACGCGGCTGCCTTCCTGGCCCACGGCTACGACTCGATTGCGCTCATCTGCGTGGACGAGGAGCTTGGCTGTCCGCGCCAGTACCACCTGCCCACGGACGATCCCGAGCACCTGGAGCTCGATCCGCTGATGAAGTCCATCGACTTCGCCGAGCGCTTCGTCCACGCGGTCATCCGACGGCGCCTGGGCGTCGAAGTGCACGCGAAAGCCGCCGCGCCCAAGTCGCCGCGAAAGGCGAGCGCCCGTCCTTCGAAGCGAGCAGAGGCCGACGCCCCACCATCGTCCGCCACCGCCAGCGCTCGGCCGCGGAAGAGCCGCAAGCCCAAAGCAGCAGTCGAGGACTAGCGCCCCTCTCGCTCCACCGGCATCTGCTTCGTGGCGAAGACAAAGATCTGGCTGGCGAGCGCGTGCGCCCGCCCCGCGAAGACGTCGTGCATGCCGCCCTCGAGCGCGTGGAAGACCGCCCGCGGGAACGCGGTCGAGAGCCGCTCTCCCATCGCGAAGGGCACGACCTCGTCCTCGGTGCCGTGGATGATGAGGACGGGGACCTCGACCCGCCCGGCCTTGGCGAGCGTGTCGAAGCGATGGCGCACCAGCAGCCTTCCTGGCAGAAACGAGGTGACCAGGCGCGCCATCTCCGGCATCGACGTATAGGGTGTCAGCAGCACGAGCCGTGCGCCGTGGCCGCGCAGCGCCATCTCCGCGGCCACGCCCGAGCCTATCGACTGTCCCTGCAGGACCGTCTTTGACGCGGGCACCCCGATGCCACGAAGGTGCGCGAGCGCAGCCTCGGCGACCTCATAGAACGACCCCTCGGACGGCTCTCCCGTCGCTTTGCCGTACCCCGGGTACTCGACGGCGAGCACTCCGAGCCCGAGAGCATGGAGCCGCTCGAACAGCGGGGTCCGGTCGGCGAGCTGCTCGGCGTTTCCGTGAAAGTGCACGAGTGTCGGGGCCTCGGCGGGCGCCGGATAGTGAAGAGCGAGGCTGCGCCAACCCGCCCCCGACAGCTCGACCACGTGGGCATCGGTGCGCGGCTCGATCGCGACCTCGGGTGCCGGGAAGATCAGCCGATCTTGGTAGACGAACGCGAAGGCGCAGAGCGCCAGGTACCCGACCGCGAGGGTCAGCGCGGCGATGATCACGAGGCGCATCCCGGCCTCCCGTGGCCTGCCCAACGATTGCCGTTGATTCAACAGTCTCAAATGCTAGCATCGCGCGCCTTCCGGGACGGGATGGAGGGCGAGGAGCCGATGCAGGAAGTGGCGCGAGCCAATGACGTGACGAGCGCGTTCCATCTGGCCCGGGTCGCAGGCCTGTCGCCGAGCGAGACATCGACGCTGACGCCCTTCCACCAGCGGCTGCTCGCCGAGGAGCTCGCGCTCCGCCAGAGCGGCACCGCCCGGCTCGCCAACGCGCTGAGCACCGCCGCGGTCGACCTCAACCCGCATCAGATCGAAGCCTCGGCCTTCGCGCTCGACTCGATGTCCCGCGGCGGCTGCGTGCTCGCCGACGAGGTCGGGCTGGGCAAGACCATCGAGGCGGGCATCATCGTCGCGCAGATGGTCGCCGAGGGCCGCGGGCGCATCGCCATCCTCTGCCCCGCGCCGCTGCGCGCTCAGTGGCAGTCCGAGCTGCTCGAAAAGTTCGGGATCAAGGCGATCTGCATCGACGGCGACTTCGCCCGCAACTTCCGGGCGAATCCCTTCGACCAGATGTGCCCGGTCATCTGCTCGATCCCGTTCGGCGCCAACCGCGCCGCCGACCTGGGGCGCATCCCCTGGGACCTGGTCGTGCTCGATGAGGCGCACCGGCTGCGCAACACCTGGAAGCCCAACAACAAGACCGGCAAGGCCCTGCGCGCCGCGCTCGAGGGGCGGCCCAAGATCCTTCTGACGGCGACCCCGCTGCAGAACGATCTGATGGAGCTCTACGGGCTCATCGCCTTCCTCGACGAATCGATCCTCGGCCCCGAGCACGCCTTCCGCGCCCGCTACTGCAACGTCGGCCAGGACAGGGATGGGGCGAACCCGCTGCTCGAGCTCAAGGGGCGCATCGCCCCGCTCGTCCACCGCACGCTGCGCCGCCACGTGCGCGAGTACGTCAAGTTCACCGCCCGCCGCTCGATGGTCGAGGACTTCGTCCCCTCGCCCGCCGAGCAGGACCTCTACGAGAAGGTGAGCGAGTACCTGCGGCGCGCCGAGCTGCTCGCCATCGAGCCCGGCAAGCGTGTCCTGCTGACGCTCGTCTACCGCAAGCTACTCGCGTCCTCGACCTACGCCATCGCCCCGACGCTGCGGCGGCTCGCCGACAGCCTCGAGGAGCGCATCCGCGCCGCCAAGGCGGGCAAGGAGTTCGAGCTCACCCTCACCGAGAGCGTGCGCGAGGAGCTGCGCGAATACGAGGAGGAGCTCGAGGAGATCGAGGACCCGGAGTGCGAGGGCGAAGGCTCCAGGCGCCCCAAGCCTACGCTCGAGGCGCTCGAGGGCGAGCTGTTCGAGCTGAAGCACTACGCCGACCTCGCCGAGTCCATCAAGGTGAACGCCAAGGGGGAGGCGCTCTGCCGCGCCCTCGAGCGCACCTTCCAGGTCGCCGCCGGGTACGGCTGGCCGCAGAAGGCGGTGATCTTCACCGAGTCGAAGCGCACGCAGGAGTACCTCGCCAACCTGCTCGCGTCGAAGGGCTACGCCGGCAAGATCTCGCTGCTGTCCGGCGACGGTGCCGGCCCCGAGGAGCGCCGCCAGCTCGTGCAGGACTTCCGCGAGCGCACCCAGATCTTCATCTCCACCGAGGCGGGCGCCGAGGGGCTCAACCTCCAGTTCTGCAACCTGCTGGTCAACTACGACCTGCCCTGGAACCCGCAGCGCGTCGAGCAGCGCATCGGCCGCTGCCACCGCTACGGCCAGACGCGCGACGTGCTGGTGCTCAACTTCGTCAACCGCACCAACGCCGCCGAGGCGCGCCTCTACGAGCTGCTCGAAAAGAAGCTGTCGCTCTTCGACGGGGTCTTCGGCGCCTCCGACGAGATCCTCGGCGCGCTCGAGAGCGGGGTGGACTTCGAGCGGCGCGTGCTCGACATCTACCAGTCGTGCCGCACCGAGGCCGAGGTGGACAAGGCCTTCGACGCGCTGCGCGCGGACATGGAGAGCCGCATCGGCGCCCGCATGGCGCAGGCGCGCGAGCTGCTGCTCGACCGCTTCGACGGCGACGTGCGCGCCCGCCTCCGGGTGGCCGACTCGAACGCGAAGTCGGCCATCGAGCGGCGCAAGCGCAACAGCCGGGCGCTCGCAAAGGCGGTGCTCGGCCGCGAAGAGGTCTCGCGCGCCCAACTCGAGCAGGCGGCGCGCGAGGTGCGCGGCAAGCCCGCCCCGGCCATCAGCTACCTGCAGCTCGACGCCTCCGAGCTGCCTGCGCGCATGGCGCACCTGGCCGGCAGCGAGGGCTGGTGGTTCGTCTACCGGTTCGAGATCGCCGGCATGAAGCCGCCCGAGCGCCTCGTCCACGTCTGCCTGGTGTGCGACGGCAACGCCTACCGCGCCCTGCCCATCGCCGACGGCGAGGCCATCGCGCGCCTCTCCGGCAAGGAGGCCCGAGGCCGCTCGCCTGCCGCCCTTCCCGTGTCCGCCGCGCAGGAGAAGGCGCTGCAGAAGGCCCAGGACGAGGTCGTCGCCCTGGCACAGGAGAGCATCGACCGAGAGAACGACGCGGCGCGCGAGAAGGCGATGCGTTGGGCCGA
The DNA here is from genome assembly GCA_050942745.1 of Myxococcales bacterium. Classification (GTDB taxonomy): domain Bacteria; phylum Myxococcota; class Myxococcia; order Myxococcales; family UBA5297; genus UBA10939. The sequence continues at coordinate 4,693 of JBMNNX010000079.1, read as the reverse complement.
GGACTGCCTGATGGCCGCCCGCGACGCGCTCGAGCGCGCCCGCACGAAGTGGGAGGCCGCGCGCCGCGCCGTCATCGACGAGGAGGATCCCGCCCTGCGCGTCCGCGCGCGCGGAAACCTCGACCGCGCCGACCGCGAGTACCGCCGCCGCCAGAAGCAGCTCCGCGAGGAGGAAGACGCCCGCTACGCCGAGCTCGACCGCACGCTGACGATGCTCGCGGTGCGAGGCAAGGTGACCGCGACGCGAACGCTCATCGCGAGCGCGTACTTCTGGCTGACATGAGCCGCCCGGCGCGCGCCGGCTCGCCAGGCATCGCCGCAGCGCGGCCCGCCCCGCGCGGCAGCCTCAGCTTGCCGATGAGCTGACCCTTCTCGCCTCCACCGCCCCGCGTCCGGCAGGCGCCCTACTGCGCCGCGGCCGCCCGGCAGTGTCCCTCGACGCACTCGGCAGCCGCTCCCGGGCCGTGGGGACACTCGACCACCCCTTCGCCAAAGCAGGAGACGCTCTGGGCGCGCTCCTCGACCTCGGCGGCGCGCTTCGCGGTCACCGGCGTGGCGCAGGCACAATCGAGCCCGCCCGCGAAGACGCAGGTGTCACCCGGAGCGCAGGCCGCCGCCTCCTTCTTCAGCTCGCTCAGGTCCTCGATCGTCGCGGCAGGCTGTGAGGAAGAGCGCGCAGGCACCGACCAACAGGTGCTTCGGGTTCATTCCCATCCTCTCGGGGAAATCGCGGTTCACGCGGCCCGCTGAAGCTCATTTGATCTCGTCGTGGACGGCCTCTTCGATGCGCTCGATGGGGTCGATGTACTTCTCTACGAGCACCAGCGGCCGGGCGGTCTTCCCCATCGCCTTCAGCATGTCGACGAAGGTGTTGTAGCCGCGCTTGTCGATCATCACTTTGGCGGCCACGCTCGCCATCACGTAGGCGACGTGGACGTTCGGGCCGAACCGGACGAATTGCTCGTCGAGCTCGGCGAGGGTCGGCAGCCGGCCTTGCTTCTTGAGCGCGGCCAGCATCGCCAGGTCGGTCCGGGTTGGTTCGCCGTCCTGGCCGCTCGCCTTCAGCCGCATGTGCTCGGCGAGCCCTTCATTCACCCAGCGCGGCACCCGCCCGTGGCCGGCGATGTCCGTGACGACAGCGTGGGTGAACTCGTGCACCATCACCTCGGCGAACCGCTCGTCCACGGTGCTGCCGCCGTTGATCACGATCTTCTGGCCGTCCCAGAAGCCGGCCGCCTGCGCTTGAGGCGTCGCGCCGTAGGCGGCCGCGTACTCTTCACGTGAGTAGAGCTTCACCTCGGTGCGCTTCTCGATCCTGTGCCCGAGCTCGCCGCAGACGAAGTCGTAGGTCTTCTCGAGCAGCCGCTCGACCTTCCTCTCGAAGTCGGACATCTGGCGCGCGTTGCGCTTGCCGGCCAGGTAGGTGAAGACGAAGTTGTGGATCTCCTGAACGCGCACGCCGTCTGGCGCGAGGCGTCCACGCTCGGATTCCTCTTCCTCCTCCGCGACGATCTGCTTCATCCACTCGCGGGTGGCGTTCTTGGCCGCCGTGGCCACCCGCACCTGGATCTCGGACTCCTTCTTCTTGAGATCGGCGACCGCCTTGCGCTCCCTGTCGAGCGAGGCACGCGCCTCGGCGAGCTTCTTGTTCGCCGCCTTCGCCCCGGCCACCTTGGCGCGCTCGTAGTGGCGCACCGCGACCTCGAAGTCCCGCTCCTTCATCGCGAGGTCGGCGCGGGCCATCAGGGCAGGGACGTTCTTGGCCGCGATGCTGATCGCGCGGTCGAGGTGCTTGGCGGCGCTGCCGCGCTGGTCGAGCTCGACCTCGAACGCCGCGAGCAGCACGAGCGCGTCAACCGACTCGACCAGCTCGTTCGAGCGCGCCGCGAGGCTGATACCGATGAACGGGTCCTTGCGCGTCGCCCGCGCCGCCTTCAGCAGCGCCTTGGCGAGCCGCGCGCGATCCGCCTCACCGTAGTCGTCGGGCTTGACCGAGCCGAACTTGAGGAAGAGCGCCTCTCCATCGCCCTTGGCCGCGAGCGCTTCGGCCTCGGAGACCGGCGGCGCGGCGACCTGCAGCAGAGCCAGCAGTAGTGCGAGCGACATCTCTCCACCTCGTTGGTCGGGTCAGGCGCATTGTGTAGGGGCGACAGTCGAGAGTCGAGGGTCGAGAGTCGAGAGTCGACGGTCGGCGGTCAGAGGGAGGAGCCGCGTCAAGAAGTGATCGCCGGCGCTCTCGCTACTGAGTCAGTGACGGTTGGAGCCCTGTTGACGGTTGATTGGAGCGTCGTTGACGATTGGTTGGAGCGTCGTTGACGATTGGTTGGAGCGTCGTTGACGATTGGTTGGAGCGTCGTTGACGATTGGTTGGAGCGTCGTTGACGATTGGTTGGAGCGTCGTTGACGGTTGGTTGGAGTACCGTTGACGGTTGGGTGGAGCATCCTCGACGGTTGGTTGGCACCTCCTCGATGGCTTGGTGGCGCCTCCTTGATGGTTGGCTGGCGCCTCCTCGACGGCTGGGTCGGATCCCGTTGACGGCTGAGCGCGTCCCGGGCTGGTCAGCTCGCCGCGCGAATTGCTACGCGCAGGCCGCCGGGCTCGCCAGGAACTCTCTCGCAAACGCTGAGAACCTTCCCTCGTCGAGCGCGCGCCGCACCTCAGCCATCAGCGTTACGAAGTAGTGGACGTTGTGGATGGTGTTCAGGCGCATCGCCAGGATCTCCTTCGCCGCGAAGAGGTGGCGCAGGTAGGCCCGGGTGAAGTTGCGGCAGGTGTAGCAGGAACACTTCGGGTCCACCGGGCCCTGATCCCGCGCGTACTGCGCGTTTCGGATCACGAGCTTGCCCTGGCTCGTGTAGAGCAGCCCGTTGCGCGCGGTGCGGGTCGGCAGGACGCAGTCGAACATGTCGATGCCCGCCAAGGTGCAGGTGACGAGATCGACGGGCGTGCCGACGCCCATCAGATACCGCGGCTTGTCGGCCGGCAGCAGCGGCGCGCTGAAGGCCACGCCCGCGTGCATCGCCTCAGGCTCCTCGCCGACGCTGTAGCCGCCGAGCGCGTAGCCCGGCAGGTCGATGGAGCACACCTCCTCGACATGCCGCTTGCGCAGGTCCTCGAACAGGCCGCCCTGCACGATGCCGAAGAGCGAGGACCGCTCGCGCTTCCAGGCCTTGTTGCAGCGCTCCAGCCAGCGCGTGGTGCGAGCGAGCGACTGCTCGAAGTAGGCCCGCTCGCTCTTCGCAGGCGGACACTCGTCGAAGGCCATGATGATGTCGGCCCCCAGGGCCTCTTCGATGGCGATGACCTTCTCCGGCGTGAACAGGTGCTTCGAGCCGTCAAGGTGCGAGGAGAAGGTGACGCCTTCCTCGGTGACCTTGCGCCGCTCGGCGAGCGAGAAGACCTGGAAGCCGCCGGAGTCGGTGAGCATCGCGTTGGGCCAGGAGATGAACTGGTGCAACCCGCCCATCTCGCGCACCAGCTCGTGCCCCGGCCGCAGATACAGGTGGTAGGTGTTGCCGAGGATGATCCGCACGTCATCCTTGGCGAGGTCGTCCGGCCCGAGCGCCTTGACCGAGCCGACGGTGCCGACGGGCATGAAGACGGGCGTCTCGACGACGCCGTGCGGGGTGTGCAGCCGGCCGCGCCGGGCGTTGGAATCGGGGTCGGTCTTCAGGAGCTCGTAGCGGACGAGGTTGTCGGACACAGGGATCCTCTGGTGCGGAGCCGGGTATCCACCCGGCCGAAGGTGCGGCCTTCTTCTAGCCCTCTTTCGTTCGGCTTTCGACTTTGCCTGCGCGCGACGCCAAGCTCGCCCCGTCGGTGGACCGCGCGCCGGGCGCGGCCGAGGTCTTGGCCCGTGGAGGGATCACGCTTCCGGCGCTGCTGGCATTCCCCCACGACTCCGGGACCGGGCAAGGAGCCTTCGGCCTCGGGCAGATGCTCCTCGCCCCGACCTGCACCCACTCGCCCATCTGTCCGTGTCAGACGATCAGCATCGCGTCGCCGTACGAGAAAAACCGGTAGCGGCGCTCGATCGCCTGCGCGTACGCCTCGCGGATGCGGTCCCACCCGGCGAGCGCGCTCACGAGCAGCAGCAGGGTCGATTTGGGCAGATGGAAGTTGGTGACGAGGGCGTCCACGACCCGGAATTCGTAGCCCGGGTAGATGAAGAGCTCGGAGACGCCCTCGCCTGCCTTGAGCTCGCCGTCGGCCGAGGCCGACTCGAGCGCGCGGGCGGCCGTCGTCCCGACGGCGATGACGCGCCCGCCCTCGCTCTTCACGCGCTCGATCGCCTGCACTGCGCCCTCAGACACTTCGTAGCGCTCGGCGTGCATGCGGTGCTCTTCGACTACGCGCGTGCGCACCGGCAGGAAGGTGCCGGCGCCGACGTAGAGCGTGACCTTGGCGAGCCGCACGCCCGCCGCTTCGATCTCCGAGAGCAGCGAGTCGGTGAAGTGGAAGCCGGCCGTCGGCGCGGCGGCGGCGCCCGGGTTCTTCGCGAAGACGGTCTGATAGCGCTCGCGATCGGCCGCGCTCACCTCGCGCCGGATGTATGGCGGCAAGGGAATCCGTCCGACGCGCTCGAGCGCGCTCTGCAGGTTCTCGCTGTCGAAGCGCACGTCGTAGGCGCCGTCGCCGCGCGCGGCGAGGACCTCGGCGCCGAGGCCGTCGAAGTCGAGCTTCATTCCCTGG